>JACVJF010000045.1 GCA_015711855.1 Candidatus Solincola quzhuomuensis
TCCCAGCGTCTCCTCGCCCATGCCGAACAACAGCCCTCTCCCCCACCCAAATCGTTCACGCCCGGATAAACCTCCACCCTTCCGGTATCGGCAGCATCCGTCCGATCCGCTAGTGGCCATTATAGAAAAACGGCCCTCTCCCCCACCCAAATCGTTCACGCCCGGATAAACCTCCACCCTTCCGGTATCGGCAGCATCCGTCCGATCCGCTAGTGGCCATTATAATAACTGTGCGGTATTATTTCAAAAATTATGCCGCTGGCAAGGAAACGAGCAGGTCGTCTCTCGTCTAGACACCACGCTGGATCGCGGTATGGGAGAAGTTCCGGAGAAGAGAGGCACGCGCTTGAACACGGAAAAGGACAGGGCCTGCTGGCACGGACTGGAAACGGCCGAGGTGGCGCGCCTTTTGGAATGCTCCCTATCCGAGGGGCTCACCGAGGCGGAAGCCCGCAAGAGGCTCCACAAGTACGGGCACAACCGCATCCGCGAGGAGAAACCCACCCATCCCCTCGTCCTCTTCCTCAACCAATTCCGGGATTTCATGATCTATGTGCTCCTGGCAGCGGCCCTGATATCCGGGATAGTCCTGCGCGAGCTGCTGGATGCGGTGGTCATCATGTTCATAGTGGTGGCCAACGCCGTCCTGGGATTTGTACAGGAATACCGCGCGGAAAAGGCCCTGGAGAGCCTGCGCAAGCTGAGCGCCCCTACGGCTCGGGTAATACGGGAAGGCAAGGAAAAAAGGATTCCCTCCCACGACTTGGTGCCCGGCGACCTGATCCTCCTGGAGACCGGTGACCGCATACCCGCCGACGCCCGCCTCGTCGAGGCCCACGGCCTGCGCACCGACGAATCCTCCCTCACGGGCGAGTCGGACAGCGTGGGGAAGACGTCGGCCCGACTTCAGGAGGAGGACCTGCCCCTTGGAGACCGCACCAACATGGTCTTCACCGGGACCCACATAGTGCACGGTCGCGGGACCGCCTTGGTGGTGGAGACCGGAAAACACACCCAGCTGGGCCGCATCGCGGAGATGATCGGGGAGGCAGAGGAGGAGAAGACCCCTCTTCAGAAGGAGCTGGCCAGGACCGGGAAGAGGATAGCCCTGCTCTGCCTGGCGGTTTGCGCCGTGGTCTTCACCCTGGGCGGTCTGCGTGGCCAAGAATGGGCGGATATGTTCCTCTTCTCCGTGAGCCTAGCCGTGGCCGCCATTCCCGAGGGGCTCCCAGCCATCGTCACCATAGCCCTGGCCCTGGGCGTGAGGCGCATGGCCGACCGCAACGCCTTTCTCCGGCGCTTGCCCGCCGTGGAGACCCTGGGATGCGCGGACGTCATCTGCACGGACAAGACCGGAACCCTTACCCGCAACCAGATGGAGGTCCAGGAGATTCTGGTTCCCGGGGAAAACCCTCTGAAGCCCGAGGACATCCCCAGAGAAGAGGGGGCCAGGAGCCAAGCCTGGCCCATCCTCCTCACCGCCGTTCTGTGCAACGACGCTCGGGAGCAGGACGGTGAGTTCATCGGAGAGGGCACGGAGGTGGGGCTGTTGCGCCTGGCCCGGGAAGTGGGTTTCCCCCACCGGGATGCGACTCGTCTGCTGCCTCGAGTGGAAGAGATTCCTTTTGAGAGCGAGCGCAAGATGATGAGCACCATTCACGCCGTTTCCGACGCCGAACGGGTCGCTTCCGACTTTTCTCTGCCCGGAGCCGCATACCTCCTCCTGGCCAAGGGAGCTCCGGAGTCCATACTGGCACGCTGCAGCCGGTTGCTTACCGCACAGAACGTGCGGGTGCTCACCGACGAGGAGCGATCCCGCCTCGCCGCTCAAGCCGAGGACATGGCCGAGAGGTCCCTGCGTACCCTGGCCTTCGCCTGTCGCCCCCTGCAAGGAATACCCAGGGATACCCCCCTCGAGGACCTGGAGGAGGACCTGGTCTACCTGGGAACGTTGGGCATGATGGATCCGCCTCGCCCGGAGGTCTACGAGGCCCTGGAGAAGTGTAGGAGGGCCAACATCCGGGTGGTCATGATCACCGGCGACCACGCCGCCACCGCCCGGTCCATAGCCCGCGAGCTGGACATACTGACTCCGGGCATGGAGATGGTCACCGGCCAGGAGCTGGCGCAAATGAGCGAGGAGGAGTTGGCCGAGCGGGTGGAGAACATCGCCGTCTACGCGCGCGTATCTCCCGCGGACAAGGTCAAGATAGTGCGTGCCTGGAAGGCCAGGGGGAAGACGGTGGCCATGACCGGGGACGGGGTGAACGACGCTCCCGCCTTGAAAAACGCGGACATCGGCGTGGCCATGGGTATCGCCGGAACGGACGTGAGCAAGGAAGCCTCGGACATGGTGCTTGCCGACGACAACTTCGCCACCATCGTCAACGCCGTGGAGGAGGGGCGCATCATCTACGACAACCTGAAAAAGTTCGTCTACTTCCTTTTGTCCTGCAACATCAGCGAGGTGGCCACCATGTTTTTGGGCATGCTCTTCGCCTCGGTCACGCCTCTGCGGGCCGTGCAGGTATTGTGGATGAACCTGGTGACCGACGGATTCCCGGCCATGGCCCTGGGCGTGGATACCCCGGCTCCCGACGTCATGTCCCGCCCGCCCCGCGACCCCTCGGAGGGGATACTATCCCTGCGCAAGCAGCTCCAATTGGTCACGCAGGGCACCATACTCTCCCTGGGGGCCTTGGCCGCCTTCTTCATCTCCTACTACGTCCTCTTCCCCGTCCACCTCCCCATGACCCAAACGGTGGTCTTCATAACCCTGGTCTTCTCCCAGCTTATGCACGCCTTCAATTCGAGATCCGAAACCCTTGCCTTCGGCGAGATGTCCCACACGGACAACTGCGTGCTCCTGCTGGCCTTGGCCGCCTCCGCCGGACTGCAGGTCCTCGCGGTCACCTTCCCGCCCGCCATGCGCCTCTTCGGGACGGTGCGCGTGGGAGCCTCCGGATGGGGATTGGCTCTGGCCTGTTCCATCCTTCCCGTAGTGCTTATCGACAGGTTGAAACTCCTTCACCGCAGAAGATGAGCAACGGCGGTCGCGAATCGCCCGGTTCATCTGAGATGCCGAGCTTGATCTTCTTCCGATTCTCCGTTTCTCGAAAGGGCACATTAAGTATCCGGAGCTAGCATGGAGGTAGCGTCTACGTGTTCCCGCAGAGGGTCAAGAGGTCTCGGCAGGCTGTATGGCCTCCTCGGTAAAGGTGCAGTGGGGATCCCAGAGGAGCCACTCGGTGATACCCAGTTCATAGCAGGCGCGTATCTGGGCCTGGACCTCGGTAACCCCGTATTCGAGGCGGAGGGAGAAATCCTGAAGCCAGGGTCGCAGTTTGCAGCCAGTCCCCTCCAGTTTCCTCTGGAAGTCCACCAGGCTGGCGTACACCGTGTCGTGGGGGTTGGCCTCGGGGTTGCCGATGTCGTACTCGCCGGGGTTGTAATGAGAGGGATAGACCATGGGGCAGAGGTAGTCCAACTCCCCAGCCATGGCCGTGATGTTCTGCCCTATGCCCATAGAGCCTTGCCCGGAGGCGGTCAGGCCGAAGACGTCCGCGGATAGAACCACCCCCATTGGTTTAAGACCCTCCCGCAGGTACCTCAGAAATTCCATGACGGTCTCTTCCTGAGACCTCCCCGTGTTGGCCGGATACACGCAGGTGGCGGTATCGCCGTCGGAAGGAAAGCGCACGTAATCCAGCTGGATCTCCTTGAAGCCCTTGCGGGCGGCTTCTTGGGCTATGCCCAGGATGTAATCCCAGACCTCGCGGCTGTAGGGATCCACCCACTGGCCGTTCCCCCACAGGCCGCCCCCGGGAGTCTTTACCGCCAGATCCTTCCGCTTGGAAGCCAGGATGGGGTCCTTGAAACAGACGATACGAGCAATGGTGTAGATGTCGTTGTACCAGCATTTGTCCATTATCCGTTCGATATCCACTCCTCCCCTGGTCAGGGAGCTTCCTATCTCCTTGGCCAGGGGTACCTCGCTGGCGTAGGCGATGCGTCCGCTCTCGTCCTTCACGTCTATCTCCATGCCGTTGAGCTCCGTCCTCTTGACCAGGTCGACCATCTTCTTAAAGAAGGCCCGGTCGGCGGCCACCCAGATGGAGACATGGATCCCCTTGATCTGAGGAGGGGGATTGGTGTCCACGATCATCTCCCTGCGGTTCCCGGCCGTATCCACCGCCACCAGCCTGACCGTCACGCGTTCATTGCGGTCCACTTCAAGGCGGAACGTCCCGTCCGGATGGAAGGAGACCCTGCGGTCGTCGAGGAAGAGGGCTTCGGCTTCCTCCACCCTACCGTGGATCACGGTTATCCCGTCGTCACGTAGTTCCCACTCGTCCACCTGGAGTCTCGGCGGTTTGCTGTCCACGACAAAACTCGCGGCTGCTTCCCGCTTCTCTCCCACCAGAACCTCTACTCGGTGTTCACCGTCTTCCAGCCCGGTTTCCAGGAAGATCCTGGAATCCCGCATGACCAAGTTCCCCGAACGGTCCTCCCCGTCCACCAGAAGCCTGACCCGTTCGGCCTTGATACCGCCCTTCAACTCCGCCTCTATACGCACCAGGGGCCCGGAAATTCGGGCCCCGTCCTCGGGGATCAAAGACTTGACCGTCGGGGAACGCAAGACTAGGGAAAGCAGCACGATAAGGAAGACAAAGGCCCCCGCTCCCAACATCATCCATACGGCACGGGGAGTCATCTTGAGGCGCCGCCTTTTAATCCTGGCTCGCGCTACGCGGGGCTTCCCCCCGCGGAACCCGGTTATCTTGGCGCGCGGCACCAGCCGCGAGACGAGACTGCGGCGGGTGAAGATCCTTCTGCTCCGCGGATTGTACACCATGCTTGAAGAATATTATACGACAGACGGTACGGCCGCTCCGCTCAGTAGGTGCGGAGCCGCTTGTCGCCTAACCTATCCATGTTCACCCGGTCCGCCATGTGCCTGGGGATGGTCACCGTATCGGGATCCCCGTCGCTCACGTAAAGCCTTTCCGGGTTGTCGGCGAAATACTGGATCCAGGCATATAGCCCACTGTCGCCGGTGTCCAGAGAGGGGTCCAGAGCCTGGATGCGGGGGAGGCGCATAGGGTCGAAGTTCCGGTCGCAGGGGGCGGGGGCGGGGTTGGCCCCCACTAGTAGGGAGGCCAGGAAGTTTATCCTTATCCCGTCGTAATCCCCGTAGGTGAACAGGGAATAGTCCTTGGGCTCGGAACCGTTGGGAAGGGCGATGCTGGCCTGTTCATATCCCGGCAGATATTTCTGGACCAGCCTTATGTTCCCGGCCAGTTCCTCCAGGGCCCTGGCTTGATCCACCTCACCCAGGGAGACGTGGTTTACGGTGTGGTTCCCGATGTCGTAGCCGTGCTCGGCGAGGTAGCGGAGTTTCTTCTCCGCGTATTCCTCCTGCCCGAAAAGGGTGGGCAACACGTAAAATGTGGCGGTCATGTTGAAGTCCGGATGTTCTTTGGAAAATTGTTCCATGATACCCACGGCGCACTTGGGGTCGATGATCAGTTGCCCGTTCTCCTCGATGTAACGAAACTGGCTGGGGTCCGAGTCGTCGAAGGTGAAGACCACGGGCGTATAGCCCGCCTCCACGCGGATGTTGTTAGTCACCAGATCCTTGAGGCTTATGCACCGGTAGCCCTGCTCGTACAGGTATTCCAGGTCCGCCCGAAAGTTGTCCGGGGTTCGCGACCACCTTCCCTCCTCGGCAATACGGTGGTACTCCAGAATCATCACCGCTCCCAGCTCGTTGACCTTAAGGCGATTGAGATCGCTGTCCTTGAGTCCAACGCCTGCCCGCAGGACGCCCTGCGAGCCGCCACCGGAAAGCACGGCCGCCAACACGATCACCAGGATTATCCCCGCCAAGATGCCCAGCAGTACGTAAAAGCGACGGGTGAACCTCAAACGGCTGCGTTTGCGCCTCACCGGGACCCTGCTCACCGTTCCGTCGGACGGCCTTGCCGACGCCGCCTCGCCGGAAGGTCGGGCAGGTCGCGGAGACCTCGCCCTTCCGGGTGTCCCGGCAGTTTCATCCGCTGCCCTATTCTTAGCTCCCGTTCCTGCCGATCCCTTGAAACCTCTCATCCCGGCCCACAGGTTCCGAAGTGAAGAGGTCAACTTTTCACCCGAGGCTCCGAGGCTCTTCATCCTCTCGCCGGAATGTCCTCCCAACCTGCGGGATGGTGGCCTTTTCACGCTGCGGCGAAATTTGGCCACGGCTTCGCTCCTCGACTCTTCCGCGCCGACGTAAAGCCTGCCTCCTTCCGTGCTTCCGCATCGACCCTCGAAGGGAGCGCCCTCATCGGGCGGGGGTCCTTCCTCCCAATTATTTCCCACGTGCGCTCTCCTTCCGTCCGGCCCTACGGGCGCGCCCGACTTGACTCTCACGCCCGCACCCACCCGGTCTCTTCCGCTACTGCAGCATCCGTCACGTGATTCGTGAGAAGTCTACCATCCTTCCGCCCCGCTTCAAATGATATTGACCACGAAGCGAGCGGCCCCGTTCCCGGTCAACGGACCGGAAACGCGGCGGTCATCGCAACCACCCTGCCGGCAATGGGTTATTTTCAGGGCATCTCCACAACAAGGCGGGTATCCGTAGCCAGGATCCCTTCCACGGAGTGCATGCCGGATATGACCACTTCCGAGATGCCCTTGGCATCCTCGGCGTCCAAGACGGCTATGATGTCGTCAGGTCCGGTTATGCAGTAAACCTCCGACACCCCCCTCATGGAGTTAAGGGTGTCCACTACCTCTTGAAGCTTGCCCGGCTCCACCTTGATGAGGACGAAGGCCTTCACGTTCTCACCTCCCGGACAGAAGTTCGTCTTTCCATCGGAGTTTCCCCTTGGCCCCATCCGATCGAGACCTTTTTTAATTTTATCCAAAACACGATTTATGGCTAAACCATAAGCCTGGGTTGAGGACGATACATTGATCTCTAGCATCCGCAGGCGCCGATGGAGACGGTGCGGTGTTCGTGTAAAAATAGGTGGGTTTGGACGAGACCTCTATAAAAAGAGAAAAAACCTCGATGCGGTTACCGCGTCGAAGTCCGAAACAGGATCGTTTATAATCTGCTTGTAAAGTACCGTCTTGTCGTAAATAACCGCTTTGTCCGCGGGGATGTAGCTCAGTGGGAGAGCGCCTGCCTTGCAAGCAGGAGGTCGGCGGTTCGAATCCGCTCATCTCCACCAGAGAAAAAGCCCGGTCGGATCGGATTTCCGCAAACCGACCGGGTTTTTCGCAAATCCTCCAAATCTCTTGGAATACGTATGAAACAAAACGACAAGACATATAAAATTTGACTTTCTTTGCCGGCTGCTGGACCTATTGGGCTCAATGTCGAGTCCCCCAAACAAATCACCACGCATGGCGCAACTAATCCCACGTCCTGAAAATCTTATCCATGGACGGACGTCCCCTCGTTTCACGGATGTTTACAAGCGAATCACCTCTGAATATAATACTGGGTGACCGGTCACCCAGTATTATTCGGGAGGACGACCTTGGGGAATGCGCCCACGAGGGTCTATGGGCGAAACGGAAGAAGGCTAAGCTTTCCAGTAGCAACCTACATTGGCCCACCCCCAATCGACGGTCGAATACACGACGATTCCCGGATACCAAAGCTCGACACGAGTAGTCTCAAGGTATCCAAACCGGCACGCGCTCCATAGGCTCTATCCCCTCACTTCCGGAAAGGGAGAAGGAGGCCGGAATGATCATAGACATGTGCGTTACCCCGCCTCATAGGGAAGTCCTTCTGGGGCTCCTCGAGCCCATGCCTCATCTCTCCGGTTACCATCAGCTCTACGGCACCAACGAAGGCATGCGCCGGTTCGTGGAGAACTTCACCGTCGACGACTTCATCCTGATGATGGACGAGGCGGGCATCGACCTCGCCGTCCTGCACGGCGAGGACCAGGAGACCACCTTCAAGAAAAAGATACCCAACCAGCTGGTGGCCGAGGTGGTGAACTCACATCCGGAAAGGTTCCTGGGCTTCGCAGGAGTGGATCCGCACAAGGGTAAGACGGCGGTGCGGGAGCTGCGCCGAGCCGTAAGTGAGTTGGGCTTTAAGGGAGCCATGATCTCTCCCTGGGAACACCTGCTCTTCTCCGACGACGAGAGATATTTTCCCATCTACGAAGCTTGCATCGAGCTCGGCATCCCTATATGGATCCACGCCTCGGTCAACTTCTCACGCCAAATACCCATGGAATACGGCCATCCGCTGCGTCTGGATAGGGTTGCCGTGAGATTCCCCGAGCTCAAGATAATCGCCGGGCACGCCGGGTGGCCTTGGGTGCTGGAAATGGTGGCCGTGGCCTGGCGTCACCCAAACGTCTACCTGGACATCTCGGGCATCAGGCAAAAATACATGGGCATGCCCAACACGGGCTGGGAGCCCCTTATCCATTACGGGAACACGGTCATCCAGGACAAGGTGCTTTTTGCCACCGCTTGGCCGCTCCTCCCCCTGGACCAGGCGGTGCGGGATGTTATGGGCCTTCCCCTGAAAGAAAAGGTAAGGAGGAAGTGGCTGGGTGAGAACGCCGCCAGGCTTTTGGGGATTAAGCTTCCGAGCATGGAAAAAGACGCCTGAGGAGGTGCTTTCCTATGGGTGCTGCGGAGAGGAAGTACTGGAACGAGGAGATGGAGACCATGCCTCGTGAGAAGCTGGCCGATCTGGAGGCCGGGCTTCTGCGTAGGCAGCTCGAATACGTTTACGGAAATTCCTCGTTCTACCGAAAGAAGTTCGACGAGGCCGGGGTAAAGTTGGAGGACGTGAAAAGCGTGGAGGACGTGAGAAAGCTTCCCTTCATGACCAAGGACGAGATACGGAAGACCCAGGCCGAAGACGGGGGGCTGGGCGCCCATCTCTGCGCTCCCCTCTCCTCCCTTGTGCGTGTTCAGGGCAGCTCGGGGACCACAGGTCGCCCCATCTACGTGGGGCTGACCGCTAGAGACGCCGACAATTGGAAGGAGCTCTTCGCCCGGCACGCCTGGTGCGGGGGCATCCGCCCGGGAGATTCCTTCATCAACCCCGCCAACTTCACCCTCTTCGTGGGCGGGCTCTCGGAGTCCGTCTCCGCCGAGGCCATGGGCTTTTGTGTCATCCCGGCACCCCTGGCCTCAACGGGAATCGAGAAGCTCATGCAGTTGGTCCTGGACCTCAGGCCCACGGTCCTTTTCGCCACCCCCTCGGCGACCGTGTTCCTGGCGGAGTACGTGCGTGGCCAGATGGGGATGGACCCACGCGAGCTGGGTTTCAAGAAGGGGTTCATGGCCGGCGAGCCGATGACCGAGGAGGACCGCCACCGCATTCAGGAGGAGTGGGGCATCGTGGCCCGCAGTTACTACGGGATGTCCGACGTGGCCGCGGACCTGGCCAGTGAGTGCGGGGAATCGGAAGGGATGCACTTCTGCGGGCAGGGGCTGGTCCTGGCCGAGCTGGTGGATCCGGTGAGCCTGGACCCCCTGGACATGGAGGACGGGAGGGAAGGGGAAATCGTCTATACCCACCTCGATCGGGAGGCCACCCCCGTCATCCGTTACCGCTCCCGGGACCTGGTGCGGGTGTACACTTCCCCATGCCCCTGCGGGCGCACTTCCATCCGCTTCGCCGTCCTGGGACGCACCGACGACATGCTCAAGGTGAAGGGAGTCAACGTCTTTCCCTCCGCGGTGAAGGAGGTCATCGCGTCCTTCGTGCCGGAGACCACGGGGGAGTTCCGCGTCGTGCTCCACAAGCCGGGGCCCTACGTGGACACCAACCTGGAGCTAAAGATCGAGTACGGGGAGGGCTATCCCGAGGACAAGCTGGAGGAGCTCGCGGAGCGGCTCAAGACCACCATAAAGCAAAAGCTGGTCTTCACTCCGGTGGTCAGACTCATTCCCCCCGGGACGCTCCCCCGCTCCGAGTACAAGATCGATTACTTCGAAAGGACCTACGAGCAGAAAGGTCAATAAGGGGAATAATCCCATTATTTACCATATATAGACGATCCGCCTAGGGGAGACAACCCGCAAAGTGGCGAGGAGGAAGGTCCACGGCCGAAAAGGCGAGAGGATAGCGATCCGAGTCCCTTGGCTCGCAAACGGGTTTGTCACGAAGATAGCCTGACCGACGACCGAAGGGGGTAGGAAAAGATGGCGGAAAAAGATGAGCTTCGGGAGATGGAGCCGGGAAAGGTGTTGGAGAAGTATTCGCTTTACGAACTCGCAGGTTGGAGGAAATACTTCTGTAGGTCGCGCGCCGTGCTTTTAGTCATCGACCCGCAGAACGACGTGCTGGACGAGAAGGGAACGCTTTCCTTCTGGAACGTGTGGAAGCACGCTCGCGAGCTGGGCACCATCGAGAACATGAAGCGGGTCATCGCCGCCTGCCGCTCCCGGGGTATTCCCGTCATCTGGGCCAAGCAGTACCGCCTGGCGGGCGGGAAAGACGTCTTCCCGGGGACCTTCGACGGAGACCTCCTCTCCCTCATCCGCACCATAATTCCCGAAGCCTTCATGCAGGACACCTGGGAGACGGAGATCTATGGGGAGCTCCTGGAGGTCATGGAAGAAAAAGACATCGTACTCGGAAAGCACGGCTCCAGCATGTTCGAGGGGACCAACCTGGACAAACTCTTAAAGAGCCTGGGGGCACAGGCCCTCGTCGTCACCGGAGTCCTCACCGATTTCTGCGTGGAGGCCACAGTGCGTTCCGCCTGCGACCGGGGACTACTCGCCGTCACCGTGTCCGATGCCTGCGCCACGGAGAACCAGGAGCTCCACGAAAAAGCCCTCAAGAGGATGGAGAGGCTTATCGGCCCGGTCATCGACACCGAAGGCCTACTCTCCCTCCTCATGGAGTACGAAGTACCGCCCCTCCCCAAAGAGCCTCGCACCTTCGACCTCCAGAAGGTGGGCGAGAGTTTGGGCAAGGGTTTCTCCCTGAACGAGATAGTGGAATGGGAGAGCTACCTCCAGGCGGAGAGAACGGCCTTCCTGGTCATCGACGCCCAGAACGACAACCTGCACGAGAAGGGCAGTTTGAACTTTCTGGGAGCTTGGAGGATGGCCCGCGAGACGGGAGCGGTAGAAAACGTGAAGAGGCTCTTGGAGGCGTGCAGGGAAAAGAACATACCCGTCCTGTGGGTGAAACAGAACCGGCTCCCGGGGGGAAAGGACATCTTTCCGGGTACGCTCGACGCCGATACCATGAAGCTCATCCATGCCGTCCTTCCCGGCGCATTTCTCGGCGGCACCTGGGACACGGACATCTACGAGGAGCTCAAACCATTTGTACTCGAGGACGAGCTGGTGATCGAGAAACCGGGCTGGAGCGCTTTCGAGGGCACACCCTTGGAGAGGTACCTGAACATGCTGGGCGTGGACACCTTGATCGTCTGCGGGTTCCTCACCGACTTCTGCGTGGAGAGCACCGTGCGCCAGGCCTCGGACAAGGGGTTCTTCACCATCGTGGCCTCGGACGCCTGTGCCGCGGCGAGCGAGGAAGACCACGAACTGGCCTTGGCTCGCTTCGACCGTCTAATCGGGCCGGTTATCCCCACGGAAAGGCTGGTGCGCACCATCCGGAACCTGGAGTAGCCGCTTTCCGGTCGGGCTCAACCCCTTGAAGCTCCGTCCCTCACCATACCGAGCCGGGAGATGTGGCGGGAAAGGGGGCATTCATGCCCCCTTTGATTTAGAATAAACCTGGCAAGGTATAGTAACCGCAAACGGGCTTGGAGTTCCACTTGGTCAGGAAAAACCGGGAAGACCTGGAGGCCAAGCGGCGGATGATACTTAAGGTCGCCGCACGCGAGTTCGTCTCCAAGGGGTATAACGGAGCCAACATAAACGTCATCGCTGAAAAGAGCGGCATCGGGAAGGGGACCATATACCTTTACTTTCCCAGTAAAGCCGAGCTGTTCACGGAAGCCCTTCGGGTAAGCAACAAGCTCTGGCTCGAAAGGGCGCAGGAAATAGTCAAATCCGAGTCGGACCCGCTCGCCGCCCTCAGGAAGCTCCTCCGGCTGGACGTGGTCCTGGGCGTGGAGCACAAGGAACTGGCCCAGCTCTGGCTGTCTTCTTTCTTCGGCGAGAACCGGCAGTTTTCCGGGACGGCGGCGGAGGTCCTCGAGGAGTATCTCGGGCTGGTCCTCGACCTGGTGAAGAGATGCGTGGACAATGGCACCTTCAGAAAGGTGGACGAACGGCTAATCTCCTACATCCTCCTGGGCCTGAACGAGCTCATCATCGCCTTCTACGACCAGCTCCTCGGGGACTGGGGGGAAGCAGGCGAGGTTCACGATGCCGTGCTGGACATGATACTGGAAGGAATAAAAAGCGAGAAGTAAATGGGGTCGTATCTTCGATTTTCGGTTGGCCAGTGAGTCCTTTTAGAACCTCTTCTCGGGTTGTTGGCAGAGCCTCGGGGTTGGGTCTCCGATGCCGAAATGAAGCGGCGAAAGAAACATTAATCGTGTGTGAGGCCTAAGGCATACCGAAAATCGAAGACACGACCCCAATGTTTATGCAAGCTGGGATGGCAATTGGACGGAGATTTA
The DNA here is from genome assembly GCA_015711855.1 of Candidatus Solincola quzhuomuensis. Lineage (GTDB taxonomy): Bacteria > Actinomycetota > Geothermincolia > Geothermincolales > RBG-13-55-18 > Solincola_A > Solincola_A quzhuomuensis. Next base: position 12,588 of record JACVJF010000045.1, read on the forward strand.
CTTGCTCTTTATACTAAACGAAAGGCTTTCACAAAGGAGGTGCATGATGACAGCGAGGAAGAATGGCACGTTGTTCGCGGCGATCATGGGGGTCCTCGTCATCCTCCTCCTGCTGGCAACCATGGCCGGTTGCGGCTCCAAGGAGGGTGGGGAGCCGGGGGCGGTGAAAGGAGGAGAAGAGGCTAAAAGGGCCGAGCCCTCTGCGGAGGCGCAGCCCAAGGAATACGTTTTCTCCGCGACCGTTAGCGAGGATACCAAGACCGATACCTTCCAGGTAAGCACCTCTTCCCAGGTGCTGCACTACAATCTCATCGGGGGCGAAAAGGCAGGAGTAACCATAACCATTTTTTCCTATCCGGACGGGAAGATGCAGGCGGGAGCCTACGCCTTCGAGCCTGGCCCGCACCAAAAGACCATATACCTCACGCCCGGTACCTATTACATGGAGATCCTCCCCGATGACTGCACCGTGGAGGTGAAGGTAGAAGACTGAGTCAGGCCGTCGGGGAGGGAGGCTGCACCTCCGCGGCTATTCGGCTCAATCGGGGCCGCTCAAACCGGAGTATCGCCATTTAGAGGGGTGGCAACCTCCAGACCATCGATGGCGGCCTGAGAGCGAAGGGGTCGCGATCGCCACTCACCGCGATTTTGCCTACATGGCATCTTGGCCGGGTGAATGAGGTTTCCCGGCCACGTTTTCTTCCGGGTTCAAACGCTAGACGAACGAATTTTCTTCCATCAATTACCACCCAGACCAGCGCTCCCGACCGGTTGCTTCCCCCAGATTTTGTCACTGGCAAATGCTATAAAGGTTCTAAAAAGGGGGGTGTGCGACATGGAAAAGCTGGTAACCGATTACCTGACCTCCCTCGAGCTGGGGGACCTGCAGGTCTTCGAGAACATGGGGGTAATCCCTCTGTTCTCCCCGGTCAAGGGGGGCCCGGCCTACCTGACCCTCAAGGAGGCCCTGGAGGAAGGGGTCCTCAGGGTGGGCGAGGTGGACGAGGGGGGAAGCGTCCCCGAGCTCAAGGTGGAGAACCGGGGGGAGAAACCGGTGCTGCTCCTAGATGGGGAGGAGCTGGCCGGGGCCAAGCAGAACCGGGTGCTCAACACCAGCATACTGGTACCCGCCAAGTCCCAACTGGTCATTCCCGTTAGCTGCACCGAGGCCGGCCGCTGGCACTACGAGACCCGATACTTCGAGGACTCCGACAACGTCCTGGTCCACTCGGTGAGGAGCCGGAAGGCTCAGACGGTGACCGAGAGCCTGGAGCGGTACGCGGAATTCCACTCCGACCAGGCCCAAGTGTGGGACGAGATAGACCGGGTGGCGGAAAAGGCCGGGGTTCATTCCCCCACTGGTGCCATCCGGGACGTGATCCAGGCCCGGGGCAAGGAGCTCGAGGAGTACCTTGAGGCCTTCCCCTGCCGGAAGGGACAGCGGGGCCTCCTGGTCCTCATCAACGGCAGGGCCGCGGGGATGGACGTCCTCTCCAGGGCGACGGCCTATAAGGTCCTCCACCCCAAGCTGCTCAAGAGCTATGCCATGGAGGCCTTCCTCACCCAGGGAAGGAAGCCGCCCAAGCCTACCATGGAGAAGGCCAGGGAGTTCCTCTCCCGCGCCGCTAACTGCGAGGAGAGGAAGTACCGGTCAGTGGGCCTGGGGTGGGACTACCGTTTCCTGGGCAAGAGGATGGTCGGCTCCGCCCTGGTATACCGCAAGGCGGTCGTCCACACGGCCTTCTTCGAGATGGCGCAGGCGGAGAGGACGGGAAGGATAGCCGGCCTCAGCTCCCGGCGGGGCTTCCGCGGGGAATACGTATTCTAGAGACGGCGTGTTAAGCCAGGCCGTCGAAGACGTCCTGCCCCGGGAACCGCAGTACGAAAGACGTTGGGGCCCCGGAGACCGGGGCCCCAGTCGCTTCCATTAATTTCCTATTCGAATCAGCGTGGTCTGCAGCCGTGGATCTCCATCCTCTTCGCCTTCTCCCTGCCGTCGCCGTCCGTCCCTCACGGTGTGTACCCCATGACCACGTGTCCCTACGTCCAGGCCCCGGCGTAGTTGAAGTACATGGGGCGCTCGCAGACGATGGGGAGCTCGGAGGTGACCCGGATGGAGACGTCCCGGTCGGGACCCACCACGGACTTCACGTTCACCGTGGCCCGGGTGGTCTAGCCCACCGGGAGGTCCTGCACCTTCGTGGAGCCGTCCGCGAACATGTAGGTGATATGGGCGGTGGTGGCCACATCACCCGGGTTCATGAGGCAGAGGTACTCCTCGAAGGTGTCCTTTCCGGTGTAGCCCTCGGCGAAGTAGAAGGAGGTCCGGGGAGAGACGTCGGGCTCGAAGTGGGCCACGAGGTCCCGGTCCGAGGTGGCGGTGAACCGGTAGGGGTTTTCGGCGGAGACCTCACTCCCTCCCTCCGTCCACCTAACGAAGTGGTAGCCCTCGGACAGAGCGGCGGTCAGGGTCACCTGCTCCCCGTGGGGGTAGGTGCTGGCCCCGAGACCATCCCTCCCCCAGCCGCGTCCGCCGAGGCGGCGACGGTATAGGTGTTGAGCTTGAAGGTCACCTCCACCAGGTGGTTCCCAACGACGTCTTCTAAGGTGTAGGTCATGCCCGAGGGATTGGTGGCCGTCACCGGGTTTCCATTGTCGTTAATCCCGGCGATATGCCACCCTACATCCGGGGTCATCTCGACCTGGGCGCTTCCAACATGATTCACCTTCTGGGTTGCCGGCGCGACTGAACCATTGCCGGAAAGCCTCGCGGAACTGATGATGTAACACCGACGGAGAGCGAGATTGTGGAATCCCCTATAGACATCGCCATAAAACCTGTCCCGGAGGGAACACCGCATTGTCCATATTCATTATCCCCCCAGGCGACAAGGGAACCGTCTGACTTCAAGGCCAGGCTATGGTAGCCCCCGGCGGACACGGTCACGAAGTCGTTGCCCGCGGGGACCTCGCACTGGCCGGATTCGTTGTTTACCCCTGGCGGTGAGGGAGCCGTCGGACTTCAAAGCCATGCTGTGCTCTCCTCCTGCGGAGACAGCCACGAAGTCGTTGCCCGCGGGGACCTCGCACTAGCCATCATCGTTCCAACCCCCAGGCCTGCCCGGTAGCCGTACCCACGAAGAAGGCGCCGTGAAGGGCGGCGCTCTTTACGTCCGGGTTGGCGACCCCCACGTCCCAGGCCCCCCAGGCGGCTGCGGAAAGGTCAAGGTCGCAGGTGATTTGGTTGGCGGAAACCACGTTCTCGTTGGTGGCCTCGATGTCCGGATGCCCAGAACGGGAGAGTTTCACTTGGGCCCCGGCCTGGAAGCCAGCGCCGTGGAGGTCGGTTGTGTGCACGGAGTTGGCCACCCCCGAGAAGCGGGGAAAGACGAAGTTAACCGTAGGGGTTCCGGAACCATTATCCAGGTCCCAGCTATTCGCCGGCGTTAAGGCAGCGTTTGGCAAGCCGCCTTCCGTGCCCCACACATCAGCCTGTGCAAGATGGATGCCCGGCAAGAGAAGCGTCACAACCAGCAAGGAGAGAACAAGAAAGGCTTTCTTTGTTTTCGAAGATCTTTGCGCGGAGATTTCCCTTCCGGAATTCAACTCCTTCACCTTCCAACGCTCTCATACTTGCTTCCTGAGCGTTTGGGGAGGCAAGGAGTTAATCCCTGAGAATTAATCCTCTAACTTAACGCCCTTGCGCTCAGAAATAAGTCCAGAGGGAATTAAGCTATTAAAAATATATCTTTAATTGCTCATTTTTAAATGCAATGGCTCATTTGCAAACCACTGAAACAATGGAATTGCAAAGAGTCCTCGAGAAGCCCGTCTTCGCTTCGGTTCGTTTAAGTATTCTCTATATCGTGCGGAACGGCGAAGTTAACGGCGTATCGAAAAAGTGTCGCCACATCGAATCGTCACCATACATCACCTTATTTCCCTTCCAGCTATTTCCAAATAAGGTGGAAAACCGTTCTTGCCATTCACATTCCTAAACCGCGCCCCTCCTCCACTGCGCAAGCCGAATAGAAATCCGGGTTACGACCGTAATACGATTTTTTTCCGAAATACGAGTCTCCTTTTGCCTTTCAGATCATGCCCCGCTTCTCCATGAGGTTGATGACCGGGCCCGCCAAGTGTAGCCGTTGCAGGATCTTCCACGTACCCATGAAGAGAGGGAGCGGGGTGCGCTCCATGATTTTCTCCATCTTCCCCAGAGGAAGACCCCGTTCCCCAGCCACGCGAGCGAACATCCCCAGGTAGGTGGCGGAGGGCTCGCGCACCTCCTCCCGCTCCGCCAGGGCGATCGCCCCTTCGGGGCAGGCGGAGACGCACAAACCGCACCCTATGCAACGACCCTCATCTACCGTCATGGCCCCGCCACTCTCCAGAATGGCCTCCATGTGGCAGCGCTCGATGCAGGATTCGCAGGCCGTGCAAGATCCCGGATCGATCCTCGCCCGATAGGAGGACTGCACGTGGTCCGCCGGCCTCTCGTGGAGCCGCAGGCCCTGAAGCCAGTGGCAGCAGCAGGCGGCGCACATGCACATACCGATGGGCTCTTTGGTGTTGGTGGGGGCCAGGAGAAGCCCGGCTCTCTCCGCCTCGTCCATTATGCGCAGGGCTTCCTCCGTGCTTATACGCCTTCCGAAACCGTTGGCGATACGCCATTCGGCCACGAACCCGAAGCTCAACTCGTTCTCCACAGGGTGTCCGCAGCCCTTGCCCGCCTTGCGATTGGACACCCGACAGGGACAAGGGGTGACGGCGACGACCTCCTGGGCGGCCACCATGTCCCGGACGCGGTCGTAGGGTGCCACCGCGGGGAGGCTCTCAATCGCCTCGCCCACCGGGACCACGCGCATCTGCTTCTGGCTGGCGAATCCAGCCTTGAAGCCCGACTTTAAATGATAGTCCAAGCACAGCTTCGCCGCTTCCTCATCCAGGCCGAAGGCCAGAACCTGCTCTCCGAAGCCGGTCATGTACTGGAGGGCCATGTAAAGCCTCTTTCTGGCAGGCTTGTCGGGAGGGACGGGCAGCACCAACCCCTTGCGTACCATTCCCTCGAGGATTCTCTCCGTCTCCTCCACCGACTTCCCGCAGCGTCGGGCGATGGCCGAAGCCGGCTCGGGGACCGGCTTCACCGCCAGCTCCACCTCCGCCTCCTCGGGAGTGAAGATGCGCTTGAGGTACTCGATGTCCAGTCCTCCGCTCTCAGGCGGAAAGCCCCCCGGCAGGCGGTCCAGGTACTCCCGTAGCCTTACGTAAACGTCATCGCTCATCCCCTGCGGCCCCCTTTCTCCGGATTTCGACTTTTACACGGTCTTCCCCCTCCCATGGGGTCGTATCTTCGATCTTCGGTCTTCCCCCTCCCATGGGGTCGTATCTTCGATCTTCGGTTGTCCTTATGACCTTTGTATATCACGTATACACAATTAAAGCATGCAGATGAAGCAAAAGGCTTTAGCTTCTATTTCCGGATGAAAAGCAATTTTTAATGGGAAAACCTAAAGGTTCGTCGAAGATCGAAGATACGACCCCGTATTACCGATCGAAGATCGAAGATACGACCCCATCTTGTTATAGCCAACGAGGTCGGGAGGGCAGTAAGAGAGGAGGTGTCCTTCCCTTCTTACCTTGCTTACCGCCCCTTCCGGGCAGTGGAGATAGCACTGCCCGCAGCCGTGGCACTTTTCCGGGTCTACCACCGCCTTGCCCTCCGAAACACGGATGGCCTCGAAGAAACATCGTTCCACGCAGTTCCATCTGCAGCGGTTGGGACCTATACAGGCGGAGGGTTCCACGCGGGCGAAGTTATACCCCGGGCGGAAGACTGGGTTTCCCCTTTTGCGCTGGTTGCGTAAGGGCACGCAGTAGGAAGGATGGCAGTGGCAGTAGGAGATGAGGAAACCGTGCATATCCCGACACCCCCAGGCGGTGAGTATTCTACCCCGATCGTGCCAGAAACGGGCCAGGTCCGCCAACTCGTCCGCCGAGGTGTGCCGGTACTGGCGTGGATAGATATATAGATGCCCCTTACCCCAGTCGCCGATCATCACACAGGTTCGGTTGGGGTCTCTTCCATTCACCTGGTTTTCCTCGAAAAGGCCGCAACCGTGTCGGCACTCGCAGGTTCCCAAGGCCATGGCATGGCCCTCTTCCTCCAAGCGCCGCAGCATGTGCTCCACCTCGTCGGGGTCAAGGACCTCACCGTGGATGAGGGGAAGGACCACACGGTTGGCCAACCTGTCCACGAACCACTTGGTCACCCGGTTCCGGTAGAGCCAATCTGCGTCGGTCATCTTCCCCAACACCCTCATGACCAGGTACTCGTACCTGCTACCCAGGATGTTGAAGGGGAAGGGGATGCGGGAATGCAATCTCAACCCGTGATCCACGTGGGCGACGAACATGGTTTCTCCCCTTTCTACCCGGAATCCTCAAAGTATTGTGGGAATATTATATCCTCCGAGCCGGATTTCCCCCATCAACACCTAGGGGTCGTATCTTCGATCTTCGACTTCACGGCACGCTCTTTGGAAACCAAATATACGACTCCCAAGACGGTAGGTAGGAAGGTAAGCTATATCGCTAATCTTTTGATAAAAATATCTAATATGCAATAGCCCTACGGTGCATCGAAGATCGAAGGTGCGACCCCAATGTCCAATGTCCGAACTACGGTGCATCGAAGATCGAAGGTGCGACCCCAATGTCCGAAGATCGAAGATACGACCCCAATTTTCTTTTCCACGAGGAGTTCGCCCGAGTCGTCTTCCTCGACCCTGAACCCGTATTGAGCAGTAGGTCTCGCCATTCCACGCAATCCGAAGCCG
>JACVJF010000046.1 GCA_015711855.1 Candidatus Solincola quzhuomuensis
ACAGGCAAACGATAACAGTAATAACGTAACAGGCTTCATAGAAATCCACTAACGAGAGGAACTTCGTCCATGAGGTTCCTTTTTTCTTGCTCAGCTTTAGGAAAGGAGGCGGCAAAGCTGCGGAAGTTAAAACGGTATAAACCAACAAAGTTTATGACAGAAGCTTCTCGATATGACAGGGAAGTGGCGGATGCCGCTGTTAGTCAGAGTCCCCATTAGTGGTTTATAAAGCGGAGGCCCTCTAGCAAAGCAAGGGCCACCGTGTCATCCTTTTCTCAAGTTGTCAAGAAGAGAGAAGGGAGGGACACGATGGCTAACACCAACATGGACTAGCGTGACTGGTTGTGCAAGCAGATCTTTGAAGCAGATGTGGACTTGCTGCGGGAGATGATGTCCGTCATGGCGGAGATGCTGATCTCGGCGGAGGTGAGCGCCATCTGTGGAGCGGACTACCGGGAAAGGACGGAGGAGCGGGTGAACAGCCGCAACGGATCAAGGCAGAGGCCCTGGGATACCCGGGTGGGCACCATCGATCTGGCCATCCCCAAGCTCAGGAAGGGTAGCTACTTCCCGGGCTGGCTGCTGGAGCCCCGCCGTCGGGCTGAACAGGCTTTGATCAACGTCATCGCCGATTCCTACTTAGTCGGCGTCTCCACTCGCCGGGTGGACAAGCTGGTGAAGACCTTGGGAATCGAGGGGATATCCAAATCACAGGTATCCCGCATGGCCAAGAGCTTAGACGAGATGGTGGAGGCCTTTCGTAATCGTCCTTTGACCTCGGGCCCCTACACCTAACTCTGGCTGGATGCGCTCACCCAGAAGGTGAGAGAAGGCGGCCGGGTGGTGAGCATCTCCTGTGTGGTCGCCGTCGCGGTCAACGCTGATGGCCGCCGCGAGGTCCTGGGCTGCGACTTCGTCACCACCGAGGACGGGGCGGGGTGGACGTCGTTCCTGAGAGGTTTGGTGGCCCGGGGGCTAGCCGGCGTGCGCCTGGTCACCTCCGACGCCCACTCGGGCCTGGTGGACGCCATGGCCTCCTGTCTGCCCGGCGCGGTCTGGCAGCGCTGCCGCACTCACTTCGCCCGCAATCTGCTCTGCAGGGTCCCCAGGGCCTCCCAGGACTTAGTCGCCATGGCGCTGCGCTCCATCTTCGCCCAGCCCCATGCCAGAAGCGTCTACCGTCAGCACGCCATGGTGGTCGATCAACTTCACGCCCATTTCCCCGAAGCGGCCGAGATGCTCGATGGCGCCAAGGCCGACATCCTGGCCTTCGCCGCCTTCCCCAGGGCTCACTGGCTCAAGATCTGGTCCAACAGCCCGCTGGAGCGCCTCAACCGGGAGATACGGCGGCGCACTGACGTGGTCGGCATCTTCCCCAACCGGCAGGCCATCGTCCGGCTGGTCGGAGCGGTACTCGCCGAGCAGGACGACGAGTGGCAGGTAGCCCGGCGCTACATGAGTTTGGAGAGGCTCGCCGAGGCGAGGACAGAGGTGATCGAGGGTGATGTTCCAGATACCGAGGAGGAGGTGAGGGAGCTCGTGCCGGCGGCCGTCTAGGCCGTCATCGCGAAAGGGATGGCATGATGATGAAGCTTCTTACACCACTTGACGGGACCTGGCCCGAGCTTGCTACGGTTTGACTCTCATCAAGCGAGAATGTATGTTATTAAGTAGTTGTTTGGGGCGGTTGACGGCTGTTTTTAACCTGCGAAAATATCGAAAAACGCCAGCTTCGAGAAAAAGGTGGGGAACGGTACGGATCGATGGAGGGTGCTTTTGTCTGCCATGGCGATCTCGGTCAGGCAATATACCCATGGAGGGAACCGCTTCTCCTTTGTGGTAATTACTGGAATCCCCTGGAAGAAGGCGTTGAGCGCAAAACGACAGGCGGTCGTAGAGGGCTTGGGTACTGACGAAGGAGGGAGTGAGAGGCATGGAAAAGGTCTGGCTCAAACACTACGACTATTTCGTTCCCGAGAGCATCCGCTATCCTCGCGTGCCCTTATACCAACTGCTGGAGATGACTTGCGTGAAATATGACGAGAACGTGGCCACCATCTTCTTCGACCAGAAGCTCACCTACGGTGAGGTACGGGACCAGGTGCGCCGTCTGGCCACCGCCCTGCGGGGCATGGGAGTGCAGAAGGGAGACCGGGTGGCCGTCATGCTTCCCAACTCCCCCCAGTTCGTCATCTCCTACTACGGGGTCCTGGAAGCCGGAGCCACGGTGGTGAACATCAGTCCCCTGCACGTGGAGCGGGAGCTGGAATACGAGTTCAACGACTCCGGATCGGAGACCCTCATCTATCTGGACCTCTTCGACGCCCGCATCCAGGCGGTCAAGGAGAAGACGCCTTTGAAGCGTCTCATAGCCTCCAGCATCACCGACTACATGGAGACCCCGGCGCCGCCCAACGTGGAGAAAGGACCCGGCGTCTATTATCTGAAGGAGATAATCGCCGAGGCGGAGCCGGAGGTCCCTGAGGTGGAAATCGACCCCGAGGAGGACCTGGCCGCGCTGCAGTACACCGGCGGAACCACCGGCCTTCCCAAGGGGGTCATGCTCACCCATTTCAACCTGGTGGCCAACGCCACCCAGTGCATGTTCTGGGCCAAGGAGTTCACCGAGCGGGGCAAGGACGTCTATCTGGACGTCATCCCCTTCTTCCATTCCTACGGACAGACGGTGGGCATGAACACGGCCATCGCCAACGCGGCCACCATGGTCCTCATCCCCCAGTTCGAGATCAACATGATGCTCCAGGTCATCCAGAAGTACCGGCCCAACTTCTTTCCCGGGGTACCCACCCTCTACGTAGCCATCCTCAACCACCCCGACGCCCTCTCCTACGGGGTGGACAAGATAAGGCTGTGCAACTCCGGTTCGGCGCCCATCCCCGTGGAGGTCATCCGCAAGTTCAGCCGCATCTCCGGAGGCATCTTCGCCGAGGGCTACGGGCTTTCCGAGGCCTCTCCGGTCACCCATTCCAATCCCGTGTTCGGGATGAAGAAGGTGGGCTCCATAGGCATCCCCTTCCCGGACACCGAGGCCAAGATCGTGGACGTGGAGACGGGCCAGGTCGAACTGGGATTTAACGAGCCGGGCGAACTGATCATCCGCGGGCCGCAGGTCATGAAGGGTTACTGGCAGAAACCGGAGGAGACCGCGGAGACGCTGCGCGACGGCTGGCTCTACACCGGCGACATCGCCACCGTGGACGAGGACGGCTACTTCTACATCGTGGACCGAAAGAAGGACATGATCATCGCCGGTGGGTTCAACATCTACCCCCGCGAGGTGGACGAGGTCCTCTACGAGCACCCCAAGGTGCAAGAGGCCGTGACCGTGGGGGTGCCAGACGAGTACCGGGGAGAGACGGTCAAGGTCTTCATCGTGCTCAAGGAAGGGTGCGAGTGCACCGAGGAGGAGATAATATCCTTCTGCAGGGAGCGTCTGGCCCCTTACAAGGTCCCCCGCCTGGTGGAATTCCGCCCCGAGCTGCCCAAGACCATGGTGGGCAAGATCCTGCGCCGCGCCTTGCGGGAGGAGGAGATGGCCAAGCGCAAGGAAAGAGAGGAGAAAGATTGACGGAAATTCTCGGCGGGAACACATAAAGGTAAAAGGCGGGCTAAGAAGCCCGCCGCGAAGGCCAGAGCAAGATGGGGGCGCTCGATTTATTTTTCCACGTAACCCGTACCGAAGCAGGTCGGACAGAGGATCTCCCTTTTGCCGTGACACAGGTCGCATATGCTGCCGTCGGAAAGATATACCCGTCCCTGGCACTTCGGGCAGATGACGTAACCCCGGCCGAAGCACTCGGGACAGACGGTCTTCCCCTCGCTCTCCGCTTTCTCCCCCTGGGACTCCGCGGCCACCACGAGATCCACGGACGTTCCCTTCTCCAGCTCGCTGCCGGCCCCGGGATCGGTGGAGACGACCGTCCCCGGAGCCGCGTCGGCCGTCTCCCGGTAGGACACCTCACCGATCTTTAGCCCGAGCTCCTTAAGCCTCGCTCCCGCATCTTCCGCCGACATGCCCGAGAGGTCGGGGATTACCACCTTTTCCCGTCCGCTTCTTCCCGGCAGAACCAGGAGGAAGACCACGGCCAGGATCGAAACAACCGCGAGGACCCCGGAGGCGATCAACAACGACTTGAGGGGAAAACCCTTCCTTTCTCTCTCCACCAGGAAGGCGGGCATCCCGCCGGGTAAAGCGCGCGGAGGCTCCTCTGCGGGGACCGCAACGCGGCCGGGGGAAAGGGGGATGGTCGTTTCGGGTGGTGAGGTCCTTTCCTCAGCCGGGACATATCCGGGGTGGTAATCCCAGCCCGGTTCCACCGACGTCTCTACAACGCGAGCGGCCATATCCTCGGAGGCCTCTCCCCGTCTGGTCATCCTCCCGGTTTCCGTGAACGAGGTCCCAGACGAATCTGACGGGATTCGGCCGGCGGAAACGGCCCTCGGGGAGGAATCGCCCTCGGCAAACGTCTCAGAAGCGGAGACATCGGCGTCCGTCTTCTTACCCAGCGGGGCTCCACAACGGACACAGTAACGGGAACCGCCCCGGTTGACCTTTCCGCAAACCTCGCAAAAGACGTCCACAAGAGCCTCCCCACGCTTAGACCCCGGGTCGGTGGCCCTCTAAGATCACCCCCGCGTCCCAGGGTACGCTTTCCTGCGGCCTTCCCCCGTCAGCGAAAGGATGCAACCCACCTTGCCCAACGGGAAGAAGACGATTATTAAGATGTCCCCAAGGTCACTGCCCCCAACCGGGTTAGTCACGAAGATGCCCAGGGCCAGGAGGAAAAATACGAGGATTGCCACGGCGAAACCCTTCCTGGCAAGGACTACCAATAAAGCACCCAAAACGAGCGAGAGAACGGTCGCGAACAAGATGAAGAGCCGTTTAAAGTTTAAAACGGGGTATCTTAAATCCCGCATGATGTCCCATCCGCTTTATGTTCCTTACCAATACTTCCAGGGCATTAAGATGGCCGCTAGGATCACGACACAGCAAAAGAGGATAAGGGCTCCGCCCAGATAAAACCGCACCCGCGCCCAGCCCGCCGCACGCAGGGGGGCATCGCGATATCCCGTACCGGCGGATGGGCGACCCATGGCGCTTGGTGCATATCCTTCTCCCCTTCCCGGCGGAGGAGGGGGTATCCACGCCGGTCCCGGCGGCACGGGCCATGCCTCCGGCGTTCGGCCGGAGGAAGCCGGAAAACCCGCCGCCCCGGCCGGCGGGAATCCCGGCGCTCCCGGAGTGGAAACGATGTCCGGCGAGCGGATTCCCCCTCCGCCGGTTTCCCCTTTTTCCGCGATACCAAGCCGCGGGCCCTCCTCCGAGGTGGAAAGCCTCGAGAACGCGGCATTATAAGCCGGCAAAAAATTGCCGCCGCACAGGCAAAAACGAGCCCTCTCGGGGTTCTCGCTCCCGCATTTCGGGCAACCCATGGACTCACCCCTCCACAATACCCCGACCGCTCTCCCACATTATAAATCATGCGGGGTCTTGCCTCTCCGACCGACGAGCTCGTCTCCCCTCTGCGGCGCGTGAAAGGATCGCCGGGTCCTTCCCCTCAAGCGGGGATACTAGGCTCAAGCGCCGCGGAGGGCATGGCTTACATCGCTTTCCCTTCTTGCCGTTCCGGCCCTCGTTTCCCGAGCCTGCCTCCTCCCCTCCCGGCGCATCCCCAGGATGAAGGGCAAGGAGAGCACGCCCAGCGTCGCCCGGCGGAATGTGGAAATCCTTCCCAGACCGGCCAAGGGAGTTAACCTGGTCCGCGAGCCCCTCGACATGTCTGTCACCTCCCGGAAAATTTTCCCCGTCCCGTGCGGGCGCCCTTTGAGTCTCGGGTTCACCTGCCGCTCTACCCACTAAACCTCGTCTCGGGGCATTTTTCTTGCAAGACCATCCGTTAACCCCGCGGTCCCAGCGGACTTCATTTATAGCGGGGACATTTCGTGGTGCCCGGCCGGCAAGGACGAAACGAGATTTACCCGGATGAAGCGGATGACGTGGGGTTGGTGAACGGACGAAACCCTCCTCCGTTGCCGCCGTTCGGATGACGTTCTGCTCCGCGACATGGAAAGGCGAGGCACGGGCTCAATGCTTGGGACGGACATAGACGCGGTAAACGCGCTCCTCAGCCAGCTTGAAGCACTTCGCGCAGCCTTCCACGTCTTTTTCGCTAAGCTCCTCCAGAAGGCACTCGAAACCGAGCTCGCCGTACTCGTCGAGAACCCTTTTCAGATGTTCGCCCCCGGAGATCACGGATTCCCTCCAATCCCCGTGCTCCCTTTCCCGAGGATCGCGCATCACTCGGCAATGGGGCGGGAAACAGCTCCAATCGCCTTTTTCCTCCATATCCCTTTTCCCACGCAAACAGGTACCTTGAGCCTACACCGCCCCTCTCCGCCCGCCGAACACCGGGGACATCGTCGGGACGGGAAAACCGCGCCCAGCAATCGGCCCGTAAGCCTATCCTCCGCCGCGCGTCAGGATTCGGAACGTTCCCCTCCTATGCCGGCGTTGATATTCTTCAGCTCCTCGTAGGAACGGAAATGCACCACCAGCCGTTCGCACCATATCCGCGCGAAGATGGGGCCGAGCAGGATGAGGACCAGTCCCACTAAGACCTGCCAACCCTCCGGTCCCTCCCCCCATCCACCGAAGTCCAGGGTCATGATGAAAATGCCCGCGACCAGGAAAACCACTACCTCGATCCAAAAAAGGACCTGCACGAACACCGGGGTGATAAAACGACGGAACAGGAGGAAATCCACGGCCTTCCTGCCACCATAGCCGTAAGTCGGCCCATAGGTCCCGTACGGGGGGATTCCCGGAGCCTGAAGATACTGATCGGCGTACGGTCCCGGCGCTCCGTAAACCCCCTGCTGCCATCCCGGCTGGTAGGCGCCCGGCTGCATGGCTTCCCCCGGTTCACCGTGAGCGCCGCCCGCGTAAGAATATTGACGCTCCTCGGGAGCGTGAACCATCCTCACGTTGGACAGGCCCTCTCCGGTGCTCTCGTATAGGGCGCCGCAGCTCCCGCACTTGAACATGCCCTGCCCCTCGTAGAAATCCACGGCGTTCCCGCACTTCGCGCACCTTATGCTCCTCAACTCGGCCATGCTTACCCCCTTCCTCCAGATAACACAAAACCGGTAAAATACACTCTATGTGGAACGCCCTGGAAGAATTCTATGCTCATTCCTTGATGAAGTAAATATATGCTATTGTGAGGCAGTATCGGCCGTCGTTCACCACGGCCTTTATCAAAACCCCGCCCGATAAGGTAAACTCTATTCAACCTAAAGCAGCGAGCCCCAGGGTGGTCGGGAGGTGCCATGCAAGGAACGGAGAACTTGGCACGGAGGTTCCTGTATTATCCGGACCGGATTCCCAGGGACCTCCCTCCACCCAATTGGGCGGGGGACGTCCAGGAGGCGTGGATGGAATGTGCGGACGGAGTGCGCATCCACGGCCTATGGTGGAGGGAACCCGAAGGCGCCCCGGTGATCCTTTTCCTGCACGGCAACGCCCAGGAGGTATACAGCTGGTCCCTCGTTCGTCGCGAACTTGAACCGCTCGGATGCCGCATGTTGCTCATCGACTACCACGGATACGGCAAGAGCGAAGGGGAACCCCACGAGGAAGGCCTCTACCTGGACGGGGAGGCCGCCCTGGCCTGGCTGAAGGAAAAGGGTGTGGAGGAAGAGGAAACCATCATCTTCGGGAAATCCCTGGGAGGAGCGGTGGCCTGCGAGATAGCCCGGGACAGACGGCTAAAGGCCCTGATCCTGGAATCCACCTTCACCTCCCTGGCCTCCGCGGCCCGCAGGCTTTTCCCCTTCCTTCCCCGCGGCGTGCCTCTGGGAGAGACCTACGACAGCCTGAAGAAGATCGTGCGTGCGCGCTGCCCGGTTCTGGTCATCCACGGCGACCGGGACGAGCTCATCCCCGTGGAGGAAGGGCTGGAGCTTTACCGGGCGGCCCCGGATCCCAAGGAGCTCTACCTGGTCCCCGGAGCGGGCCATAACGACGTCTCCCTGGTGGCTGGAGAAGAATACCCGCGCCGCATAGCTTCGTTCCTCTCCGCCCATGCCGGGCTGTGAGAAGAAAAAGTTTCCCCGCGAACCCCGTCCGAACTTTCCCTCTCAAACCCTTTGTGTGTTAACCTCCCCTCATGTGGTGGAAAGCGTTCCTTGCCGCCTTCAGCCTCCTCTTCGTGGCCGAGCTGGGGGATAAGACCCAGCTGGTCATCCTGGCCCTGGCCGGCCGCTATCCCTGGAAGGCCGTCTTCGCCGGGGCCTCGGCGGCCTTTGCCCTATTGAACGCCCTGGCCGTGACCGTGGGGGCGGCACTCTACAGGTTCCTCCCGGGGAAGGCGATGAGGTTCGGCGTGGCTGGCCTTTTCATCCTCTTCGGGGTCCTAACCCTCTTGGGTGGAGAGAAAGAAGAAGGGGGGGAGGAAAGGGACCGGGCGCGCAATCCCTTTCTATCCGTGTTCCTGCTCATCTCCCTGATGGAGTTGGGGGACAAGACGCAACTTTCCTTACTGGCCATCACCGCCAAGTACTCCTATCCGCTCCTCACCTTTATGGGGGGGACGCTGGCGCTGTGTCTCACGTCGCTCATCGGAGCCCTGGTGGGAACCGGGATTTCCAGACTCGTTTCTACGGCGTGGATGCGTCGCATTTCCGGAGCCATCTTCATCGCCTTCGGGGTGGTGAGCATCTTCTGGTGAGAAACGGCCCCCCTAGCCGAGGTGGGCTCGAGCAGCGGAGGTCATCCTCATCGACTTTTACCGGCGACGAGCTCCTTGGCCTTGACCGCGGCCTCGAAGGCGTTAGGGGCATAGCCAGAGGCCCCTATGCGGTCGGCGAACTCCTGGGTCACCGGCGCTCCTCCCACCATGATCACCGCCGAGGGGTCCTCGGCGCGCACCGCTTGGATGACCTCCGGCATACGCTGCATGGTGGAGCTCAGGAGGGCCGAGAGTCCCAGGATGTCCGGGCGGTGCTCTCGGTAGGCCTCCACAAAGCGCTCCGTGCGCACGTCCTCGCCGATATCCAATACCTCAAAACCGGCACCCTCCAGGCACATCCTGACCAGGTTCTTGCCGATGGAATGGATGTCCCCGTATACCGTGCCCAGGATCACCAACCCTCTCCCCTTATCCTCGCCGGAAAGGACGGGCTTCAGCTCCTCCATCCCTTTTTCCATGGCCGAGGCGGCCACTATGAGCTCGGGGATGAAGGCCTCGTTACGGGAGAACCTCTCCCCTATCTCCTCCATGGCGGGCATGAGGGCCTTGTCCATAATCTCCCGGGGCTCTAACCCACCCTCCAGGGCCTCTCGCACCAGGGAGGCGGCCTCCTCCTCTTCCCCGGCCATGACCGCCTGCTTCAGTCGCTCCAGGAGCTCGCTCATATCGCCTCCTTAATCCTCCACGGAAATAGGATAATTACCGTATTTCCTGGCCGCTTTGACCATGGCCAGGTAGTTCTCCGGTCTGCATCCGGGGTGTATGGAGTTGGAGGAGCTCAGGATGTAACCCCCTCCCGGGGCGGCCACCCGGATGGTCTCCTTGACCTTTTCCTCCACCTCCTCCTCGCTGCCGAAGGGCAGCAGGTGCATGCAGTCTATGTTCCCCAAAATGCAGAGTCGGTCGCCGTAACGGGCCTTGACCTCTCCTATGTCCATGCACTGCGGCTGCACCGGGTGAAACCCGTCGAACCCCGCCTCCACTATACCTTCCATGATGGGCCACATGTTGCCGTCGGAGTGCTTGACGATCAACTTCCCTCTCCGATGCACGTGCTCGGTTATCTCGCAGTGAAAAGGGAACACGTATTCCTCGTACTGGGCCGGAGACATGAGGGTGGTCTGGGAAAAGGCCAGGTCGCCGTCCAAGGCGATGATGTCCGCTCCCAGGTCCACGGCCATGTCCACCACTTCAAGTATGTAATCGGTGACCAGCCTGGCCAGGTCCTTCACGAAGCCAGGGGCCTTGACGTAGTAATAGAGTAGCTTCTCCATGCTCCCCAAAAGGCTCCAGCTCTCGCGAAAAGGGCCGGGCTGCACCAACACTTGGGCATAGTCGTCACCCAAGGCGCCCTTGGCCGCCAAGAGCATGAGAAAATCGGTCTGCTGAGGATGATAGGGCTCGATCGACCTGAGGTCGGAAGGCCCAGAGAGGGGTCCGCCGACCGCCGTGGCTTCCCCCTCCTCGCTGATGCGCAGTATCCTTCCCCACCCGTCCTTGACGTGCTCTTCGTCCAGAGGTTCCGTCCCCAGGAGGGTTATGGAGGTTATGCCGTCCAGCTCCAATTCCCGAACCACGGTGAAGAGGGTGTTCAGCAGCTTTATCTTCTCCTCCACGGTCATTTTCTGCACCAGCTTCATGGGGGGGAGGTCGTCGGTGAAGAAGGCCCCCAACTTGATTATGGACTCCTCGTTGAAGGCCATCTCCCATACCGGAACCCGGTCGGGTTCGCGGCGCTGAAGAGCGGTGAGCATCCTTTCCTTTCCAACCATCTTCGTCCCTCCTCTGCGAAGTAAACCTCGTACCGCGGATGGGGGCCGATCCCCCGATGAGCCGGTGCGATGTGATCCGCCTTAGCGTGCGCTCCTCAGCATGCGGTCACCGCACCCACCTTCTCCATATAACAACGCCTCTACCTTTCAGGCGCCCGTAAGCCGGCGGGCCGCTTCCAGGTCCTCGAGGGTGTTGACGTTGAAGAAGGACAAGAACCCGGGATCGTACACGACCATCTCCTCCTCCTCCAGGTAACGCACGCGAAGCTCGGCGAGGGCTTCGTGGATCTTCAGCCTCTCCTCCTCCAGCCTCCGCCTGAACCTATCGCGTATATCCCGGGCATAGACGGCGAAGAGCGGCTCGATGTAGTCCCCGCGGCGCGGCACCACCGCCTCCCAGCCCGGCGCTCGGGTGAGTATTAGTCTTATCAGCCTCGGGTTGGGGTAGGGCATGTCGCAGGCCATGACGAAGACGTAGGGGCTGGAGGAATATTCCAAAGCGGTATATATGCCCCCCAGGGGACCTTTGCCCGGCAAGAGGTCGCTCACCACCTTCACCAAATCCTCGGACGCGGCCTCGGGGACGCTACCGTTTTCCTGGGTGACCACGAGTATACGGGAAAATATGCCGCGGAGAACCCCGATGATGCGCTCCAATATGCGCTCGCCGTCTATTTCCAGAGCGGACTTGTCCATCCCCAGTCGTTTCCCCCTCCCTCCGGCAAGGACGGCGGCCGTGAAGCCCTCCTCTCCGGTCCCCGCACGCTCTACGCGACCCATGCTCCCGCCTCCTTGGGAAGGAGAAAGCGCATATCGCCGGCCGTCCTCGTCATCAGGTCAAGCCTTAACTGGACCTTTTCGCCGATCCCTCTCACGGCAGGATCCTCCATCCGTGGGTGTACACGTTGAACCTCTTCCCGTCGCAGAACCCCACCACGGTGAGGCCTGCCCGCTCGGCGATATGCAGCCCCAGAGAGGTGGGAGCGGCCACGGAGACCAGCACCGGTATTTTCGCCCTCACCGCCTTCAGGGCCATCTCGAAGCTTACTCTCCCGGAGATCACGAGCACCTTGTCCTCCAGGGATATGCCGCGCAGGGCGCACCACCCCACCGCCTTGTCCATGGCGTTGTGTCTGCCCACGTCCTCCGCCAACGCCACCGGTTCGCCACCGGCCTCGAAAACGCCGGCCCCGTGGGTGCCTCCGGTGGCGTGGAAGACCTCCTGTCTCGAGGTCAACTCGCCCTCCAGCCCGTAAAGAATCCGCGAGGAGACCCGCAGGTCCGAGGTCACCCATCCTCGGTGATAATCCTCCAAAGCCGAGAGGTCGGCTCCCCCGCAACCGGTACGTACCACATAGGTGGCGGGGAACCTCTCCGTCCCGCGGGGGTCCTCCAACACCAGTTCCACGACGTTCCCGCGGTCCAGGGCATCTCCGCCGGGCGTCTCGCCCGCAGCGGCCTCCGCCTCCAGGGAGCCGCAGTGCCGGAGCAACTTGATCCGCTTCACGTCGTCGATGATCCCCTCCGTGAGGCAGAAGCCCACGGCCAGCTCCTTGTCCATGCCGGGCAGGCGCATGAGGGCCACCAGGGGCATGCCGTTGACCACGATCTCTAGAGGCTGCTCCACGACCACCAGGTCATCGAGCTCCTCCCTGTTCCCCTGCGGGAAGAACCTGGTAATCCTCCAACCGATCATGTTTCCATGATAAGGCCTCGCCCCGAGACCGTAAACGAGAGGGCTGCTTCTGGACCGACGCCATGCCGAGG
Organism: Candidatus Solincola quzhuomuensis; assembly: GCA_015711855.1. Classification (GTDB taxonomy): domain Bacteria; phylum Actinomycetota; class Geothermincolia; order Geothermincolales; family RBG-13-55-18; genus Solincola_A; species Solincola_A quzhuomuensis. The sequence goes on from JACVJF010000046.1 coordinate 12,314, forward strand.
CTGCCGGCACCGTAGGACGACGGCTCTCACAGGGGCAAAATGTCGAGCAAGTCGCCTTCCGCGGTGTCCGAGGCCTCTGTGCTCCCCGCAGGTAGCTCCAGAACCGCATGAGCCCGCCAGACCAGGGGGCTAAGCCTTCCCGGCTTCATGGACCTCAGCACCCTGACGACCCTCTGGGCCTGGTCGAGGAAGACCACGTCGATGGCATAACGCATTCCGATGGTGTGAATCTGCCGGCAGGGTACGAGCAAGAGGCCGCTCCCCGGAGAGAGCCGCTCGGTGCCCAGAAGTCCCCGCCTGCGGGAGGCGGGCGTCTCCGCCACCGTGACCCTTTCCGCCAGCGTAATGCCTTTGGAAGCGTTTCTCACCCTCACCTCGCGCATGTGGTCAGCATAACCGACATTGACCGCAATTTCACGGGACATCGAGGACCTTCTTTGACATCTCCGCCCCCAATGCGGAGAATATAGGCGGGAACGACACGGGGAGGCTGCATGGACGACCTACTGCAACGTATCCTGGATGGCGACAGGAGAGCCGTCGCCCGACTGATAACCCTCGTGGAGAACGGGGATCCTGCGGCCAAGGAGCCCATACGCAAGCTCCACGAATACACGGGAAAGGCCCACATAGTAGGCGTGACCGGGGCACCGGGAAGCGGGAAGAGCACCTTGGTCAATTCCCTGACCAAGGAGCTTCGCCGGCGGGGCAAGAGCGTGGGAATAATCGCCATCGACCCTACCAGCCCCTTCACCGGAGGAGCCGTGCTCGGGGACCGCGTGCGGATGCAGGACCTGGCCACGGACCCCGAGGTCTTCATCCGCTCCATGGGGACCCGCGGATCGCTGGGGGGCATTTCCGTGGCCACCAACGACGCGGTGAACATCCTCGACGCCTTCGGGAAGGACCTCATCATCGTGGAAACGGTCGGGGCGGGGCAGGTGGAAGTGGACATCGTGAAGCTGGCCCACACCTCGGTGGTGGTGACCATGCCCGGGGGCGGTGACGAGATCCAGGCCCTCAAGGCCGGGATCATGGAGATAGGGGATATCTTCGTGGTAAACAAGGCCGATCGGGAGGACGCCGGGAGGACCTATACGGAGATCATGATGATGCTGGAGATGTCCCAGCGAGACGAGGACCGCGTCCCTCCCGTGATACGCACGGTGGCCACCACGGGTAGGGGCGTTGAAGAACTGGCCGACGCGGTTCTGGACCACTACCGATACCTGAAGGAAAGGGGCCTCCTGGAGAAGAAGGCCAAGGAGCGCATTCTGGCCGAACTGATGGAGATAATCGACAGGCGGGTGGAGAGAAACGTCTCCCGCGCCCTCCAGGAAGACCCGGAGATGGTGGAACTGGTGAAGAAGTTGGTGGACACCAGGGAGATCGATCCGCACTCCGGGGCTCAGATCGTCATCCAACACCTGTTGAAAAAAGCGGAGGTATGAACCCGGGAACCGCCCTCGTTCAGTGGAAGCGGAACAGGACGACGTCCCCGTCCTGCACCTGGTAATCGCGGCCCTCGATCCTGACCGCCCCTCTCTCTCGCGCGGCATGAAATGATCCATAGGAGAGGAAATCCTCCCACCCGATGACTTCCGCGCGGATGAAACCCCTTTCCATGTCCGTATGGATCTTTCCCGCCGCCTGAACGGCCGTGCTCCCCCGAGCGAGCGGCCATGCTCGGCACTCCCCCGACTCCGTGGTGAAGAAGGTGATCAACCCTAAAAGGGAGTAACAACGCCTGGTGAATTCCTCCAGGCCCATCTTCTCAATACCGTAAGCTTCCAGGAAATCCCTCACCTCATCAGGATCCAGCTCCTCTATCTCCGACTCCAACTTGGCGCAGAAGGCTACCATCTCCGCCCCCTCCGCCTCCGCTATCCGCCGCACCTCGTTCAGCAGGCGGCCGTCCTCGTCGAGCTGCTCCTCTCCCAGGTTGGCCACGTAGAGGACCGGTTTGGCGGTCAGGAGAAAAAGCCCGGCGAGCATATCCCTTTCCTCGGGTCCCAGGTCCTGACTCCTGACCGGGATTTCCTCGTCCAGGCCTTTTTCCACTTTGAGTAGAACTTCCAGCTCGCGGGCCTTCTCCTTGTCCCCGCTGCGGGCCGCCTTACCTATCCTCTCCTTGCGGCGGGCCACCGTCTCCAGGTCGGCGAGCATGAGCTCGGCGTTGACCATGGAGATATCTCGGCGCGGATCGAGCTCCGCCCGGACGTGAGCCACGTCCGGGGCCTCGAAACAGCGCACCGCATGGGCGATGGCGTCCACCTCCCGGATGTGGGCCAAAAAACGATTGCCCAAGCCCTCGCCGCGATGAGCGCCCTCCACCAGGCCGGCTATGTCCACCACTCTCAATTCGGCGGGGACAACCCTCCGGCAACCGGCCGCCATGGCAACTCTTTCCAGGCGATGATCCGGGACAGGGGTCACTCCGTAATTGGGATCCACGGTGGTGAAGGGGTAACCCGCCACCGCCGCCCCGGCCCGGGTGAGGGCGTTGAATATGGTGGTCTTCCCGGAGTTGGGAAGCCCGATTATGCCGACCTGCAAGGCCATGTATCCCCCTTTTCCACTATGATAGCAGAACGAAAGCGCAGGTAGGCCAACCAAGGGAGCTCACCACTCAATATAAAGGGATTTATCAACGATAAAAATGACGGCATGAAAACGCTGCGTTTGGTTGCGGTTCCGCATTGGATGGCTCTCCTGGCGGTGGGCCTCTACCCGCTTTACGCCGGGGGGGACCTCGTTCTTCTGCCGTGGGCGGGTGTCCTATCCTCCCTGGCGGCAGCGGGGTTGGCCTATCACCTGTTCTTGTCCAGGCGATTCCCCTATTCCTTCCGCAGGTCCGGACTTCCTCTCCTGGCGGTGGACATCGCCGCCTGTACCTATCTCATCCACTCGACCGGCGGCATCGACAGCCCCCTCTTTCCCCTTCTCTTGATCCTCGTGGTCGTCTTTTCCTTCTACGACCGCTGGACGGTGGCCCTCCTGGCCGCGGCGGGCGCCAGCGGCCTATACCTCCTGGCCGTATTGGGGCGCGGGACAACCCTCCTCGAGGCCGGTTCCCGACTATTGACAAACGTCTTCGCCCTCCTGGGGATCTCCGTGCTCTTGTCCCTCCTCGCGGAGATAGACCGCCGGGAACACGCCAGGTCGGAACGCATCGAGTCCCTGTACGGGCTCAGCTCCGAACTGGTGGAGAAGGTCGACCTGCGGGAAACTTTGGACTACCTCTTGAACTCCACGGCCCTTCTAGTAAGGGCAGACCTGGGTTCCATCTGGCTCTTGGAAAAAGGCTCCGGGAAACTCAAGCTCCAGGGATCCGCTATCTCGGACATCGACGCCCGAGGCCTCACCGGCGCGGAGATAGGAGAGGGTCTCATCAACATGGTGGTCACAGAAAAACGCTTCTTGTTGGTCAATCCCGGTGATTGGGAAAAATTGCCTGATGGCTGCCGTCCCGCCGACCCGAGAGTCCGAGCGGTGCTGGCCGCACCTATATCGATGGGCAGCGAGATGATCGGGGTCATGTGCTTTGCCAATCTCTCCGAACGTCCCTTCTCCGCTCAGGACCTCCAGACCCTGACGGCCGTCTCCGACCTCGCCGCCTCGGCCATCGCCCGTTCCGAACTCTACCATATGGTCTTCTCCCGTAGCGAGGTCATCGTGAACAGCATGAGCAGCGGCCTTCTCGTCGGCGACGCCGAAGGGAATCTGGTCATGGCCAACCAGGCGGCTCGAGACCTTCTGGACATGGAGGACGTTCCGGAACATGCCACTCTGCGGGAGATACTGGAGGGAAGCCTTACCGGTGTGGAGCCCATCCTCGAATACCTGGATTCAGCGAGCGCGTCTCTGGAGGACATGGCCTCCGCCAGCTTCGAGGCTAAACTTCCCGGTCTACCGGAGAGGATAATATCCGTGCGCGTCTCTCCCATCCGCGCCAGCTACGATCCTGCGGCGGGGTGGGTGGTGATCATGGAAGACATCACCGAGCGGGTAAAGGTGGACGAGATCAGGGACGACCTCCTCATGCTCATCGCCCGCCGGGTGGAGGAGCATGCCGCCCTCTCCGAATTGGGAAGCACCCTAACCCGCGACCTTGACCTGGCCAGTCTTTTGGATTTCCTCCTGGACAAGGCGGTGGAGCTCGCGGGCGCCGAGATCGGGATTATCTCCCTGCGGGACGAAGACGATCTCTTCAGGGTGAAAGCGGTCCACGGCCTCGAGGAAAGCGTGCTCGGCCTCACCTTTCGACCAGGCGAACGTCATGCCGGGCAAGTAGCGGCCAGCGCAGAACCCCTCCGCCTGGTGGAGACGGAACCCTGCCGCGCCGGGGTCTGGGGGCAAGCGGTGGAGGAACCTATTTCCTACCTGGCCGTACCCATTGCCTGGCAGGGAGTCGTTAGGGGGCTCGTCGAATTGGGCATCCCCGCCCGCACGCGTTCCTTCGGGGACGACGATCTCCGCCTGCTGAACCTCTTCGCCAACCAGGCGGCCATCGCCCTGGAAAACATCAATCTCTGCCGGACCATCGCCGAGAACCAGCGGCGGACGGAGGCCATGCTCCTATCCATAAACGACGGGGTTATCGCCGTGAACAACGAGGCCCGGGTCATCCTGGTGAATCCCGCGGCGGAGAGGATATTGAACCTCCCACCCATGCCCTACATTAACGGGCGCCACATCAAGGAGGTAATCAACAACACCAACCTAGCCAACTTTTTCCTGAAAAGCCTGCACTCCGGCCAGGAACTGTCCGAGGAGATCCGACTGGACCCGCCCGATCAGAGGATCCTGGAGGTGGAGACCTCCCTCATAGAGGCGCAGCCCGAAGAGCGTCTGGGCATCATCGCCGTCCTCCGCGACGTCACCGCCCTGCGGGAACTGGAGCAGGCGAAGTCGGACTTCGTCTCCACCGTCTCCCACGAGCTTCGAACCCCGCTTACCAGCATTAAAGCTTATACGGCGACCCTGCGCCGCCGGGACGTGAACTTCGACGAGGAGACCAAGCAGCAATTCCTTCGCGTGATCGAGGAGGAGACCGACCGGCTAACCCGCTTGATCTCGGATCTCTTGGACGTGTCGCGCATAGAATCGGGGCGCATGGAGCTGAAGAAACGCCGCTTCGACATGGTGAAGCTGGCGGAGATAGTGGTGGAGAAGATGCGCTCCCAAAGTCCTGGTCATTCCCTGCGTCTGGAAACTCTTTTTCCGGAGGCGACCGTGGAAGCGGATCCGGATAAGATTGAGCAGGTTTTGGCCAACCTGCTGGACAACGCGGTGAAATATTCCCCCCAGGGCGGCGAAGTCCGGGTCACCGTGGAGATTTTGCGCAACCTAGTCAAGTGCAGCGTCAGCGACCAAGGGGTGGGGATACCGGAGGAACACCTTCCCCACATCTTCGACAAGTTCCACCGCGTCGACAACCGCGCCACACGGGAGATATACGGCACGGGCCTCGGGCTTTACGTAAGCAAGAGCATCGTCCAGGCACACGGAGGGAGCATATGGGTGGAAAGCAAGCCCGGGGTGGGCAGTACCTTCCACTTCACCCTTCCGTTGACCAAATCGGCCAAACCTCCCGGAAAGGACAGGTTTCCCCATGAGGAGGAAAGGATAAACGGCTTCGGCGAGGACTGAGAGGAGCGACCATGGAAAGAGGCGCATCCGCCGTACGGGTGCTGGTGGTGGACGACGAGAGGAATATCCTTGACATCATCCGTTTCAACCTGGAGGTGGAGGGTTACCAGGTATTTACCACCCAGGAAGGCCGGGAAGCCTTGCGCCTCGTACACGAGGTTAAACCGGATATCATACTCTGCGACATACTCATGCCGGAGATGGACGGGCTGGAGGTCTGCCGCCGCATTAAAGCGGACGGAAGGACCAACCAGATTCCCGTGGTCATGCTCTCGGCCAAGACCCAAGCCCAGGACAAAGTGGCCAGCATAGAGGCCGGAGCGGACGACTTCATCACCAAGCCCTTCGATTTCTCCGACTTGGTGGCGCGCATAGCCGTGAACCTGATCCGGGCCAAACAGAAGCGAGACGTCAGCCCCCTCACCGGCCTGCCGGGAAGTATCTCCATCGAAGCGGAGATAAAAAGGCGCATCGCCAAAAACCTTAGATTCGCAACCCTGTACATAGACATCGACAACTTCAAGCATTACAACGAGATATACGGTTTTCCCCGGGGGGACGAGGTCATCCGGGAGTTGGCTTCCATCACCGACGAGGTGACCCGCAAGCATGGCAATTACGACGACTTCGTGGGCCATGGCGGAGGGGACGATTTCGTGATCATAACCACTCCCGATAAAGCCCGCCTCTTAGCGGAGGAGGTCATCTCCTCCTTCGAGAGGAGGATCCCCACCTTCTACAACGAAGAAGACCTCGGGCGCGGTTATTCCATACTGGTGGACAGGTTGGGTAGGGAAATCTACATCCCCATCATGACCTTGAGTATAGGGGTGGCCAGTAACCACCGGAGGAAGATAACCACCCACTGGGAGGTGGGAGAGATCGCCAAGGAGACCCTCGGTTACGCCAAGTCCATCCCCGGAAGCACCTATTTCATCGACCGCCGGACAAAGTAAGGAGCGCATAACCGGATGACGAACGAAAGGGCGACGTCCCGCGACCTCAAAGGTCGACCCCGGAAGTCAACACTCCGGGAAACGTTGACGAAATCTCTTATGCAGCGATGGATGCCATCTCTACTCGACCGTGCGCGGAGGCGGACATGACGGAGAGGAAAAGCCGTATTCTCCTAATCGAGGACGATCCGGCCATATCCAACGTGGTGGAGCTCAATTTGAGGCTGGACAACTACGAGGTCTTCCTGGCCTCCGACGGGGAGGAAGGGCTCAGGATGGTCGAGGAAATCGGCCCGGACCTGATCATCCTCGACGTGATGATGCCCAAGCTCGACGGGTGGCAGGT
>JACVJF010000047.1 GCA_015711855.1 Candidatus Solincola quzhuomuensis
GATCTCCGACGAGATCAATGATAACAGCGAAGCGGCAAGAGGTTGAAGCGCATCGTCGAAGAGCGGAAGTGGGGACGGCCGGTTACCATGAGTTTGACTATACAATATATAGAGTCTAATATACTACACGTGTCCGGAGGCTAACTCGTTTCCGGCACAGGGAAACGAGGAAGGTTCGTTTCCGCGCACCGTGAGGTGAAAACCCTGAAAAGGAGGGAAGAATAGATGCCCGCGCTGTTCCAGAGCTTCGGCCTTCCTGAACTGGGGGTGATACTCCTCATAGCCCTGATAATCTTTGGGCCGGCGCAGCTTCCCAAGATCGGACGCTCCGTGGGAAAGGCCATCCGCGAGTTCCGGGCTTCCAGCCAGGAGGTTTCCAAGGCCATCCAGGAAGGCATCGAGGGGACCGACGAGGAAGAGGAGAAGCCCAAGAAGAAGAAGGCGTCGGAGGAAGAGGAATAACTCCACCGCCACGATTCACTACCTGGGCCTGAGATATCCGGGCCGGCGCTTGCCTTGTTGAGGCAAGTTCAGGGAAAGCGCAGGTCTTATCCTATCCCGTTTCGTTCTTGAGGCCGCCTTCGTGTATGAGTTGACGCCAGACAGGGAGGTTCTCTTGCCCGAGGTGAGGATGACCTTCATCGAGCACCTGGAGGAACTCAGGAGGCGTATCATCGTCATCTTCCTCGCCCTCTTGGTGGCGGTCTGCGTCGGCTATATATTTTCCTGGGAGATACTCGATTTCCTGAAGAGGCCGGCCACGAAGGCCGATATCCCCCTTAACCTCTACTACCAAACGGTGCTCGAGCCGTTCATGGTGCGATTCAAGATCGCCATGTACGCTGCCGTGGTCATCGCCCTCCCGGTCATCCTCTACGAGGTCCTGGCCTACGTGGCCCCTGCCCTGCGCAAACGCGAGAAGCGCCTGATGTACGGTTCCCTCTTTTTCATCATCCTCTTCTTTCTGGCCGGTGCCGCCTTCTGCTATCTATATATTCTCCCGGTGGGGCTGAACTGGCTGGTGGGACAGGCCCAAGGGAGGATAAGCCCGGTTCTTATGGCCGGCGATTACGTGGGCCTGGTGGCCCTGCTCATGCTGGCATTGGGGCTCACTTTCGAGACGCCGCTTCTGGTCTGGCTGGTGGTGCGCTTGGGAATCGTGACCCCGCAGAGGCTGCACCGGGGCTGGAGGTACGCCGTCATCGCCATCTTGGCCTTTGCCGCCCTCATCACCCCGGATTGGAACCCCATCACCATGATGCTGGTGGCGGCTCCCATGTTCCTCCTCTACGAAGGGAGCATACTCTTTGCCATGTTGGGTAAAAGGTCGGCGGAACGCAGGAGGAGGGCCCTGGAGGCGGAGCTTGGCAAATGAATAAATGAATAAAGGAGAAAGGGAACGGCGTCCCGTTTGGTGCACCTTCCTCTCGACGCGGTCTGCCGGGCCTGGGCTGGACATCTCGGGCTGCGTGGCGCGACTTGCAGGATTTATGATATGCCGTATTGAGGATGTACCGGGAAGGAGGAGATGGCCATAGGCGATTTCGATCTCAAGCAGCGCCGGATAAACAAGAGCCTGGTCGCTAGGCGGGCCAGGGAGTATGTGGAGAAAAACCCCAAACTCAGGGGAGTGGCGAACCTCTATAGGGAGATATTCTCCGTGCAGAGGAGGATCTCGCAGAGGATACCGGATCGCCTTCCCCACATCGAGGGCGCCCTGATCTCCAGCCGACTGCAGGAAGGGCAAATCCTTCTGCGTCCGGAGGAGATGGAGATAGACATCTCCGTCTTCATGGATGTGATCCGAGAGATAGGGGAGGTTCTGGCGAAAAGGAGCGAAAGCGATCCATTCGGACTGCAGGAGTTCCTTCAGGACGAGCTCGACGAGGATCTAGCTAAGGAGCTGGTGGAGAGCTATCTGACCGGGGACGAGGATCGATTCGGCTCCCTTATGGAGGGCAAGTCCGTCTCGCCGGAACTGCTCCTCCTCTTGCTCCATGTATCTCTGGCTCCATTCTACTGGAAGGCCGCCGGCTCCCTGGCGCGGCAGGCCGACCTGGGCCAGGTGCCCAAGGGAACTTGTCCGGTGTGCGGCGATCTTCCCATCATGGGTTTCATCCGCGCCGAGGACGGGCTGCGCGTACTGGAATGTTCCCGATGTGGTACGCGCTGGGGTTTTCCGCGCATGATGTGTCCGTTCTGCCTGACCACCGACCAGAAGTCGCTTTCGTACATCTTTTCCGAGGAAGATCCCGGCCACCGCGTCTATCTTTGCGAGAAATGCCGGAAGTACATCAAGGTGACCCAAAGTTATACCGGAAAAGATGAGGAGCTGGTCCTTCCCCTGGAAGACCTGGCTACCGCCCACCTGGACCTGGCGGCGGAGAAGAAGGGCTACCAACGCGGATGCCGCACCGTGTTTTCATGAGAGGCGGGCATTAACGGACAAGATGTATATATTTAATGACTACGGCGGTATCGGATGCTTCAGGATTTTCGGTATGGAGGAATGAGCGATCCTGTTGCCAGAAGGCGAAAATAGATAGTATAATTGCGCCGATTTTAGAGCGTTGAGGTGAACCTTGATAACCTGCAGCGAGGAGGAACATACCCGGGAGGGGTTTAACATATAATTTTGTCCTCTACTAGTAAGAATTAAGTCTGTGCAGTGGTAGGAGTCGACCTAGGAAAGTGGGGGGAGAGTATGGAACTTTCGCGCAGAAGTTTCCTCAAGCTGTCGGGCGCCGGGATCGGCGTCGCGGCCCTCGCCCAGCTCGGGTTCACCACCCCCGCCTATGCCGCTGACGTGGAGCTCCGCATACGGGAGGCCAAGGAGAGCACAACCGTTTGCCCGTATTGCTCTATGGGCTGCTCCGCCATCGTCAGCGTGCAGGATGGCAAGATAGTGGGCCTAGAGGGTCTTCCTGACAGCCCCATCAACAGAGCCAGCCTCTGCTCCAAAGGCCAGTCCATCATCCAGGTGGCCAACAATGAGAGGCGCTTGAAAAAGGTACTCTATCGAGCGCCTGGAGCCACGGACTGGGAGGAGAAGACCTGGGAGGAGGCCATTCCGGCCATCGCCCGTCTCATCAAGGACACGCGGGACGCTACCTTCGTCGAGACGGAGGAGATAACTACCAAGGATGCCACCGGGAACGATGTGAAGACGGAGGTCACGGCCAACCGCTGCGAGGGCATCGCTCAGCTGGGAGGGGCGGCCCTGGACAACGAGGAATGCTACCTGGCGAGCAAGTTCGCCCGCGCTCTCGGCCTGGTGTACATAGAACACCAGGCCCGTATATGACACTCGGCCACAGTCGCCGGTCTCGGCGGCACGTACGGCCGGGGGGCCATGACCAATCACTGGGTGGACCTCAAGAACGCCGACGTCTTCATGATCTGCGGCGCCAATCCCAGCGAGAACCATCCCTGCTCCTGGAAGTGGCTGGAGAAGGCCAGGGAGGAGAGAGGGGCCAAGATCATCGTGGTTGACCCCAGGTTCACCCGCTCCGCGGCTAGAGCGGACCTCTTTTCCTTCCTCCGGCCGGGCACGGACATAGCCTTCTTCAACGCCCTTATCAAGTACGCCATCGACAACAACTATATAAACTGGGAGTACGTCCAGAACTACACCAACGCCCCCATCCTGGTTAACCCGGACTTCAAGGGTCCCTGGGAGCTGGACGGTTACTTCAGCGGTTACGATAAGGAGAAGAAGAAGTACGACACCAAGACCTGGAATTACCAGACTGACCCCGCCACCGGTGAGCCCATCCGGGTTCAGCTCATCCCCATCGCCGAGGATCCCACCTTCCACGGGCGGGGAGTGCCCATAGGTCCCAAAGATGCCAACGGCAACTACATCCCCGTTGAGTGGGATCTCATCAAGGCGGGCAGGTACGACGAGATGCAGCCCACGGTCTTCGCCAAGCTGGCCAAGCACGTCTCACGCTACACCTACGACGGACCGGACAGCGTGGTAGCCAAGGTCTGCGGCATGGACCCGGAGAAGTTCAAGGAGATCGCCGAGACCTACGTGGGCATAACCCACAAGCGGGAGAAGACCGGGAACCTCATGTACGCCATGGGGCTCACCCAGTCCACCTATGGTACGGAGAAGATACGCGCCTTCGCCATCCTGCAGGCGTTGCTGGGGAACACCGGCCTTCCCGGAGGGGGCATAAACGCCCTGCGCGGGGAATCCAACGTCCAGGGGTCGACGGACTTCGGTCTGCTCTCCCATATACTTCCTGGGTACATATCCGTGCCCAACACCACCGATCATCCCACCCTGGACAAGTATCTGGAAAAAAGCACCCCCAAGGCTGGTATCTGGACTTGGCTTCCCCGTTTCTTCAAGAGCTATCTTATGGCCTATTACGGGCCCTACGCCAAGAAGAACGGGCTGGACAAGGCCTACGATCTGCATCCCAAGGTGAAGAAGGGCAAGAACTACACTCACATCGCCCTCTTCGAGGACATGTACGCAGGAATAATCAAAGGTCTTATCGCCTGGGGGCAGAACCCGGTGGTGGGCGGGGCTTGCTCCAACCTGGAGGCCGCAGCCATGGACAAGCTGGACTGGTTCGTGGCCGCCGACCTCTGGGAGACGGAGAGCATGAACTTCTGGCGCCGTCCCGGGGTGGAGCCCAAGGACATCAAGACCGAGGTTTGGGTGCTGCCGGCTGCCTCTTCGGTGGAGAAGAGCGGTGCGGTCACCAACTCCGGCCGACTGGCCCAGTACCGTTGGAAGGCCGTGGAGCCTCCCGGCGAGGCCAAGTCCGACGCCTGGATAATGCATCAGCTCATGAAGGCTCTGAAGGATCTCTACGAGGCGGAGGGGGGCAAGAATAAGGAGGCCATCACCGAGCTCTTCTGGGCCTACGAAGAGGACGAGCACGGCGATCCCAACCTGGACCAGGTGCAGTTGGAGATGAGCGGTTTCACCTGGCCGGAAGGGGATTTCTCCTGGGAAGCGGCCTTCAAGAAGCCGGTATTCGGCTTCGCCAACCTCAAGGACGACGGCTCCACGGTCTCCGGGACCTGGATCTACTGCGGGCAGTGGGCCAGCGACGCGGACATCGAGAGCGCGGCCAAGATCCTGAAAATCGATGGCCAGTTGCCCAAGGGGGATGACGGCAAGGTGAAGATCCCCCGGGACAAGCAAGTCACGGAGTGGAACGGCATCCCCTTCAACAAGGCTCAATGGCACTTCCAAAAGACCAACGTCTACTGGCTGGGCAGTGACGGCCAGACCATCTACACCGAGAACCCGCCGCCCGATGCCAAGTTGATCGACCTGGGAATCAGTCCCAACTGGGCCTGGGCATGGCCGGTCAACCGGAGGATCATCTACAACCGCAACTCCGTGGACTGGTCGGGCAAGCCCTTCGCCCCGGACAAGGCCCTCTTCACCTTCAAGGACGACGAGACCCTGGGGATGAAGATCGACGTGCCCGACTTCTACACCCAGCCCAGTTCCGACCCGGCTTTCCCGGAGGAACTCCGGGGGAAGGCCACCATGCGCACCCGTTCCGGTGCCACCTCCTTCTTCATGAACCGGGAGCCGGGAGCCCTGGTGGCGCGGCTATTCTCCAACTCCATGGTGGACGGTCCCTTCCCGGAGCATTACGAGCCCAGGGAGAGCCCGGTTAAGAACATGCTCTCCTCGGTTCAGAACAACCCCGCTGCGGTGCTGGAGTGGCCCTCGGCCAAGAACGAGCCCGAGAAGTGGGGCTTCGCCGAGGTGGGGGACAAGCGTTTCCCCTACGTCTGCACCACCTACCGGGTGACCGAACACTGGCAGGCGGGCCAGATGACCCGGAACAACTCCTGGCTGGGAGAGGCCATGCCGGAGAACTTCGTGGAGATCTCCAAGGAACTGGCCGATGAGCTGGGCATCAAGAACGGCGACCTGGTGGAGGTGGAGAGCCTGCGCGGCAAGGTCCAGGGCGTGGCCGTGGTCACTGTGCGCCTGAAGCCGCTGGAGATCGGGGACAACGGGACCGCCAGGAAGATCCACATCGTGGGGTTGACTTGGCATTACGGTTACATAGGCCTCTTTACCGGCGGCCCGGAGCGCAACGGCATGTCCAAGAAGAACTACGCCGCCAACCAGCTCACGCCTCACGTGGGAGACGCCAACACCACCATCCCCGAGTCGAAAGCGTTCCTGGTCAACTTAAGGAAGGTGAAGTAAAATGGCTCACCCGACGGACAAGGCTATCCTCTTTGACGCCAGCAAGTGCACGGGATGCCGGGCCTGCCAGGTAGCCTGCAAGAACTGGAACCAGAGGGGATACACGGAGACCCACAACGAGGGGACCTACGAGAACCCTCGCCAGCTGACCTCGCAGTGCTGGATGCGCATCCTGTTCAACGAGCCCGAGGAGCGTCCGAGAAGCGATGACGAGATCTACTGGTACTTCACCAAGTACCAGTGCATGCACTGCACCGACGCCACCTGCGTCAAGGTCTGCCCCAGCGGGGCCACCAAGAAACATAAGGTCAGCGCGGAGGACGGCGAAGCCTACGTGGTAAAGACCGATCCCAAGCAGTGCATCGGGTGCAACTATTGTGTGGCCACTTGTCCCTTCCAGGCTTGCCGATACGACGAGGGCGAGAAAGGCATTTTCCGCTGCGTCCTGTGCCTGGACCGCATAAGCCAGGACCCGGAGGCCTTTCCCGGACCGGAGCAAGCATCTCCGGATATGCAAAACGCCAAGGACCCATATCCATTGCGCAACCGCCCGGCCTGCGTGCAGACCTGCACCAGCGGGGCCCTGGACTTCGGCACCCGAGAGGAGATGCTGGCCAAGGCCAAGGATCGGATGGAATACCTGAAGGGCAAGGGAAAGGAGAACGCCCAAATCTACGGGGAGAACGAGCTGGGCGGACTCCATTACATTTATGTCCTGGAAGATGCCCCGGCGAAGTACGGCTTGCCGGAAAAGCCCACCGTACCCGCCGGCGTGCATATCTGGGAGGCCCTCGTCAAGCCCGGTGCTCCGTGGGGAGGCCTGGCACTGGTGGGCCTGGCGGCCGCGGCCGGTATCGGTTACGTGATAAACAAGCGCAACGAAGGCTTGGAACGCCAGGCTTCGGGAGGGGGTGAGTGATATGGCGGAGCTCAAGACCTTCCAGGGAGGCATCCATCCCCCCTACCACAAGGAACTGGCCTCGGGCAAGGCCATAAAGCCGGCTCCCATCCCCTCCGAGGTGATCATCCACCTGCAGCAGCACATCGGGGCCCCCTGCGAACCCCTGGTCTCCGAGGGCGACCGGGTGGAGGTAGGCCAGAAGATAGGTGAGGCCCAGGCCTTCGTCTCCGCCCCGGTGCACGCCTCCGTCTCCGGGACGGTGAAGGCCATAACCGAGGCCACCAACTTCACCGGGGCCAAGGTGAGAAGCGTGGTCATCACCCCGGACAAGGACCAGCCGGAGTTCGCCAAAAAGCCGGGCAAGGATCTGGAGGCCCTCACCGCCGAGGAGATCCGGGAGATCGCCAAGGAGGCCGGGCTGGTGGGCATGGGAGGAGCCGCCTTCCCCACCCACGTGAAGATCACCCCTCCCTCCGACAAGCCCATCGACACGGTGATCGTAAACGCCTGTGAGTGCGAGCCCTTCCTCACCTGCGACCACCGCCTCCTCCTGGAGCGGACCGACGACATCATCGCCGGCGCCCGCCTCCTCAAGACCGCCGTGGGGGCGGGAAAGGTCGTCTTCGGGGTGGAGGCCAACAAGATGGACGCCGTGGACGCCCTGCGTTCCCGCGCCTCCTCCTACCCCGACGTGGAGGTTGAGGTCCTCGAGGTCAAGTACCCGGAGGGAGCGGAGAAGATGCTCATCTTCGCCCTCACCGGAAGGAAGGTCCCTCCGGGAAAGCTCCCCTCCGAGGTGGGCTGCCTGGTGCAGAACGTGGGCACCGCCGTGGCCCTCTACGAGGCGGCCGCCTGGGGCAAGCCCCTCTACGAGCGGGTGGTCACGGTGACCGGCCCCGGGGTGCGGGAGCCCGCAAACCTCCTGGCCCGCATCGGAACCCCCATATCCGTCCTCCTCGAGGCCTGCGGGGGCTTGGTGGGCAACCCGGTGAAGCTCATCATGGGCGGCCCCATGACCGGGTGGGCCCAGCCGGACGCCTCCGCCCCGGTGGTCAAGGGGACCTCGGGGGTGGTGGTCCTCACCTCCGACGTGGTGGACCTGGGGGAGGAGTCCGAGTGCGTGCGCTGCGGCAAGTGCGTGGAGGTCTGCCCCATGTTCCTCTCCCCCAACTTCATCGTCCAGTCGGTGAGGAGGGGGCAGTGGGACAAGGCGGAGATGTGGGGAGCCCTGGACTGCTTCGAGTGCGGGTGCTGCTCCTACCAGTGCCCCGCCTACATCCCCCACGTGCAGTACGTGCGCAAGGCCAAGGCCGAGATCGCGGCCCTGAAGAAGAAATAGAGGAGGCGATGGGAAATGGCGTTGAACAACTTGATTGTAACCCCGCCCCCCCACCTGAAGAGCAAGGAGCAGACGGCTATTGCCATGCGCGATGTGCTTATCGCTTTGGCGCCCATAACCATCGCCGCGCTGGTGGCCTTCACTTACAACGCTCTCTTCAACATCGTGGTCTGTGTGGGATCGGCCATGTTCTTCGAGTGGGCGGCGCGTAAGATCAGAAAAAAGCAGGTAACCCTGAAAGACGGTTCCGCCGCGGTGACCGGGCTGCTTCTGGCCCTCCTTCTGCCGGCCAAGATACATTGGCTGAACATGATCATCGCCTCCTTTGTGGCCGTGGTCATCGTCAAGGAACTGATGGGCGGGCTGGGGAGGAACATATTCAACCCGGCTCTCTTCGGGTTCGTGTTCATCCTCATCGGCTCCGGGTTCTTGGCCAGCTGGACGGGTCACCTTGGATTTCTGCCCGCCGGCTTCGACGGGGTCCAGACGGCTACTCCCCTGGCTTATATCAAGCACGGCCTTGACGGAGCGCCCTCCTATGCGGCGCTGCTTTTCGCCAACTACGGGGGGGCCATCTCCGAGGTGGGATGTTTCTGGATCCTCCTGGGGGGCGCCTATCTGATCTATCGCAAGGTAATAAACTGGGTGATCCCGGTGACCATCCTGGCCACCGTGTTCATCCTGGCCTACATCTTGGGGTCGGACGGGCTCTACCACATCCTGGCCGGAGGCCTCATGCTGGGCGCCTTCTTCATGGCCACCGACTGGGTGACCAGCCCCATGAACCGTTGGGGACAGGTCGTGTTCGGCCTGATCATAGGGATCTGCGTGGTACTCATACGCCTCTATGGAGGGCCTTCCGGGGCTGTTGCCTATTCCATTCTCATCGGCAACGCCTTCGTTCCTCTCTTGGACAGGGTGTTCAAGCCCAAGAGGTTCGGAGAGGTGGTGGCCGCCTAAGGACGCTGAGGCTCACCCGAGACACGTTGGGGGCTGGGTTTCTCCCGGCCCCTTTATAATGTGTTGCGGGCCATATGCGGTATGGAGGCGGACGAGGCCCTCTCAACCGCTCATTAAAGGCGTTGAGGGCAGGATTCACCCGAGGGGAAAACGGGACCGATGGATTTAAGAGCCGATGGAAACTAGGTGAATGAGAAGGAAGAAGAGGCTGCATCCTACTGATATACCTGCAGGTTCGGTAAAGGGAAGGGCTACGAGCCCGGACACCGCAGCCTACAACCGGCGGCCCGCGGAGCTTGACCCGGGATACGAATCCCGGGGGCTTTCCGAAGAGCAGGTTAGGGAAAGGACGGACAAGGGCCTCATCAACCAGGTCCGGGAAAAGAGCAGCCGCCCTCTCTCCCACATCATCCGGGCCAACGTGTTTAACCGCTTCAACGCTCTTTTGGGAACCCTGGCGATCGTCGTTCTGGTCCTGGATTCGCCGAGAGACGCCCTTTTCGGGATGGTCCTGGTATTCAACACCCTAATCGGGATCGTCCAGGAATGGCGAGCGAAACGTGTGTTGGACAGACTTTCCATCCTCACTGCCCCCCGCGCCCGGGTGATCAGGCAAGGGCGGATCAGGGAGATCTCCAAAGAGGAGATAGTCTTAGACGACCTCCTGGAGGTGAGTTCGGGAGATCAGATACCGGTGGATGGCCGGGTGATCGCCAGCGAGGGGCTGGAGGTCGACGAGTCCTTGCTCACCGGGGAGTCGGTCCCGGTCCTGAAACATGCCGGAGACCCCCTCCTGTCCGGGAGCTTCGTGGTTAGCGGGAGGGGAAGGTTTCGAGCCACGGCGGTGGGGGAGGAGGCATACGCCCATAAACTGGTGGCCCAGGCGAAGCGCTTTGCCCTGGCATCCTCCGACCTCCGCCGATCCATAGACACGGTATTGAAATACGTAACCTGGATAATGGTCCCCGTAGCCGCCCTCTTCGCCGCCAGCCAGCTATGGGTCCAAGCTTCCTCCCTTCGTGAAGCGGTCATCTCCACGGTGGCCGGCTTGGTGGGGATGGTCCCGGAAGGGCTGGTGCTGCTCACCAGCATCGTGTTCGCGGTCAGTGCCGTTGTCCTGGCCCGCCGCAACGTCCTGGTCCAGGAACTTCCCGCCGTGGAGGGCTTGGCCCGAGTCACCGTTATTTGCCTGGACAAGACCGGGACCATCACCGAAGGGGTTTTGGTCCTTCAAGGCGTGGAGTGCGCGGATGAAAGTGAAAATGGGGTCGACGAGGTGAGAGAAGCGTTGGGAGCCTTGGCGGCTTCGCTCAGTCCCGGCAATGTCGTCCAGGCGGTTCTAGCCGAATCTTTTCCGGCCCCGGAAGGATGGGAGGCGGTGAGCATGGTGCCCTTTTCTTCCCTGCGCAAATGGAGCGGTGCGGAGTTCCGAGGAAGGGGTTGCTGGGTACTGGGGGCTCCAGAGATATTGTTGAGGACGACAAACGGAGAGAGCCCGGAGATGTCGAACCGCTTGCTCCGACGCGTGGACGAACTGGCGGAAAAGGGATTCCGGGTGCTGCTCCTGGCCAAATCCGAACAATCTTTCCCAAAGGATCGTTCACTCCCCAAGGAGCTTAAGCCCGAAGCCATCGTGACCTTCATGGAAAAAGTGCGTCACGACGCAGCGGAGACCCTCTCCTATTTTCGGGAACAAGGGGTGAGTATTAGGGTAATGTCTGGGGACAATCCGAGGACCGTGGCCACCGTGGCCTCCATGGTGGGTGTTCCCGAGGCGGAAAATCCGGTGGATGCCCGAGAAATTCCCCGGGGAGAAGAGGAACTTGCCCGGATCGTCGAGGAGAGGACGGTATACGGCAGGGTCATGCCAGAACAGAAGCGGGAAATGGTGCGGGCCCTCCAGTCTCGGGGACACGTGGTGGCTATGACCGGGGACGGGGTCAACGACACGCTGGCCCTGAAGGAAGCGGACCTGGGAATAGCCATGGGGTCAGGTGCCCCGTCCACCAAGGCCGTGGCCCAGCTCGTCCTCCTGGACAATAAATTCGCCACCCTCCCCGGCGTGGTGGCCGAGGGAAGGCGGGTGATGGCCAACATGGAAAGGGTGGCCAACCTCTTTCTGACCAAGACCGTGTACGTGGCCTTGTTGGCCTTGGTAATTTCTCTGGCCCGCTGGCCCTTTCCCCTGCTTCCCAGGCATGTCACGGTGGTGGGTTCCCTGACCATAGGCGTACCCGCTTTCGTCCTTTCCTTCGCTCCCAGCAGAAGGCGTTACCGCCCGGGTCTTCTAAGGCGCGTGATGAGCTTCTCCCTTCCCGCAGGGGTGGTGGCCACCTCGGCCACCTTCATGGCCGTGGCCATGGCTCATTCCAACCGGGCGCCTGACGGCGAGGTCAGGACCACGGCGGTCATCGTCCTGACCTGCGTGGGGCTGGCGGTCTTGGGCCATCTTTCTCGCCCCGTCTTCACCTGGAAGGGAGGTCTCACCGCGGTCATGGGGTGCGCCTTTGCGGGTATCCTCCTCCTGCCCTGGCTTCGGGACTTCTTCCAGCTCTTCTTGCCCTCCGTCCCCGTCATGCTCCAAGCCTTGGGCATAGCTGCCGTCCACATACTACTCCTGGAGCTCTCGGTCAGGTATGCGGAAAGGAGAGTCTTCGCCGCCGTCGAGGGTGGCGACGGCTGAGATCGGCTATTTTGGGCGATGACCCCCCAACCTTAGCGCCTCTTTTGTCTGTTATACTACCGACCATGGAAGGACGGGAGGAATTGGACCGGGAGAAATTGGGCAGGAAAAACCGCCGCGACACCCTCATAGTGATCGCGATCTTTCTGGCCTTGGTAATCGCCGCTTCTTTCGGCGCCAAACTGTTCAATCCCGGATATTCCCGGGAGCCGTTCCAGCGCACCATGTTCGTCCTGGACGACTACGTGACCATAACCGCCTACGGCAAGGACCAGTCCCGCGTGGAGCAAGCCGTGGACGAAGCTTTCCGGGAACTACAGCGCTTACAGGGGATTTTCGACCGCTATGACCCGGAGAGTGAGCTGGCTCGCGTCAACCGCGAGGCTGCCTTGGGTCCGGTCCAAGTGTCCGAGGACCTGTGGTGCGTGATCCTTACCGGCCTGGAGGCCTACCTTGAAAGCGGGGGTGCCTTCGACATGACCGTGGGGCCGCTCGTGGACCTCTGGGACGTGCTGGGCAGGGCGGAGAGAGGCGAACCTCCTCCCGGCGCCGGAGACATCGCCGAGGCCCTGGAACTCGTGGGAACCGATAAGTTGGAGCTCGACCACGCCGCGCGGAAGGTGCGTTTCTCCCGTCAGGGGATGGCCCTCGACGTGGGAGGTCTGGTCAAGGGATATGCCCTGGACCGGGCGGCGCGGGTCCTAAGGGATAAGGGTATAGAAAATGGTTATATCAGCATGATAAGCACCGACCTCACCATGGGCGACAAGCCGGAAAGTGCGGGGGGGCCGAAATGGAGGGTAGCCGTTCTCAACCCCCGCGGGGAGGACTATATGGCCACACTCCGGCTCCCGGGAGGCACTTACGTCAGCACATCCGGCGACTACCAAAGGTATTTCGAATATCAAGGAAAGCGCTATCACCACATCCTGGATCCGCGCACGGGGTATCCGGCCGAGGGCGTTATCTCGGTGACCATCGTGGGCGGAAGGGACGGCGCCTGGTCGGATGCCCTCTCCACCGCGGTCTTCGTTATGGGCTATCCGGAGGGTCTGAACTGGGTGGAATCCCTCGAGGGAATAGAGTGCCTGCTGGTGGACGGAACGGGGAAAGCACACGCCACCACGGGAATGGGGGCTTATCTGGAGGAGGCTCCTAGGGATATCGAGCCTTAAGGTAGAGGTGAAGCCGCCGCACTTTGTGCTCCGGGGTGATATGGGGTGGGGTCTCTTAGGGTCGATGAGCAGTGGCTGGAAGCGTTCCACGGGCTTCTGGAATCATCCGCTTACGCCGTAGCCTTCACCGGGGCAGGAGTCTCCGCCGAGAGCGGAATCCCCACCTTCCGCGGAAATGAGGGTATTTGGAGGAAATACCCACCCGCCTTATACGGGAATCTCCCCGGACTTGCTTTGGCCTTCCTTTTCCGCAAGCGCCGTCTGGCGCGCCTGGCCTCCGAGGTACTCACTACCCTGCTGGATGCTTCTCCCAACCCCTGCCATCATGCCCTTGCCCTCTTGGAGAGGGAGGGTCCGCTCCGGGCGGTCATCACCCAGAACGTGGATGACCTTCACCGAGCGGCAGGCAGCATCCGCGTGCTGGAATTACACGGTAACGCCTTTCGGCTGCGCTGTTCGCGGTGCGGGCTGCGCATGGACGTGGATCGGGACAAGGCACGTGAGGTGAGGGAGAAACTGCTAAAGCCGGACATAACCCGTCGGGGTCTGCTGGCGGCGCTCATGGAATATGCGGAGGCATGTGTCTCATGCGGAGGACGGACCCGCCCCGATGTCGTCCTCTTCGGCGAGAGCCTGCCGGCGGAGACCATGAACCAAGCCATGGAGGAGGCTTCCCGCTGCGACCTCCTTCTGGTCTTGGGCACTTCCTCGGTGGTTTACCCCGCGGCCATCATTCCTAGGATGGCTTTAGAATCGGGGGCCAGGCTGGTGGAGGTGAATCCGCAGCCTTCCTTCGTTTCCGCACGGGCGCACCTGCGGATACCTCTGCCGGCGGGGGCTTTCTTCGCTTCTTATCTGGAGAGGTTCGCATAAGAAGTGAGGAAGCCCTCCAGTTCCGGCCTCATCTCCTCGATGAGGTCGGCGATGGCCTGCGTTGCCGGGGTCTGAGGCCTGCGACGGAGGTGCACGTAATAGAACTCCCTGCGGAGACCCCGGTCCTTGACGTTCAATGTCTCGATCCTTTTTAAGCGAAGGTAGGGTTCTACTGCCCAGAGAGAGGATACCGATATCCCCATGCCGGAAGCGACGGCCTCGAGGACCGCCGTGGTGCTGCCCAGGACCATGCAGTCCATCCCACTGGGGTCGAGGCCGAGATCGGAGAGTATCCTCAGCATATGCGATCGGGTGCCGGACCCTTCTTCCCGGATTATGAGGGTCTGATTAAGGAGGTCTGCGGCGTTCAAGCGGTTTCTTCTCGCCAGCGGATGCCCTTGTGGGGCGATGAAGACCAAGCGGTCCGAGCAAAGCAGCCCGTACTTAAGCCTCTCCTCCTCGTCCCCCTTGAAGCCCACACATCCCAGATCCACCTCTCCCGCCCGCACCCTTTCCAGGACCTTTTCCGTGTCGGCTACCGCCAACCGCACTTCCACCAGGGGATAGCGCTTATGGAACTCGGCCATGATGCGGGGGAGGATGTATTCTCCGGGGATGTTGCTGGCAGCCATGTGTAGAGTACCGCTGGGTTCAGCACGTTTCCCCTCCATCTCCAGGGAGAGTTCCTCTTCCGCCTTAAGGATCCGCTGGGCGTATCGCAGCATGACCCGTCCCGCCTCGGTGAGCTGGCAGCGGCCCGTGGAGCGGTCAACGAGCACGTTTCCGTACTCCTTCTCCAGTGATCGGACCTGAAAACTGACCGCCGGCTGGGTCAGGCCCAGGTTGCGGGCCGCGGCGGAAAAGCTTCCCGTGCGGGCGACCTCCAGGAAAACCCGCAGACTCCTGGTGTTCACAACCATTCTCCTAACACACGTCCCTCGTTCGGGGACATTTTAATCCACGGGGGGCGAGGCCTTGGCCCCCTACGGAGCCGTTAAACCGCCGATGGATATCGACCGTAGCGTGGCGGCAACGGCTATCTTTTGGGCTTCTTAGCGTCGGGGGTGGAGGAGGAAAAGCCCGGAGTAAAGTACGCTCGATCCCCGAAAAAAATTGGCGGAGATGCGTAAGAATCGAACTTACCCGGCGCCCGTTACGACGCCGCACCGGTTTTGAAGACCGGGCCGCCCACCAGGACGGATGCATCTCCAAAAGTAAATTATTCCTCATAACCGACAGATGTAAAGACATCCCCTCGCCCCTTTTAGAAGCCTGCCTTATAAGGCACGCGGAAATCTCCCTCCCGCCGGGTTATCCGTCGCCGATCAAGATGTTCGAGAAGGGGGATGGCGTATTTACGGCTTGCTCCGAGCATGTCCCGCAGGTCGCCCACCCCCAGCTTTCCCTGCCGTGAAAGGAAGTCCAGGACGCGCTTTTCCGCCTCGGCCAGCCTGCCGGCAGCCAGGAAGTATTCCGGGTTTACCTGTTCGATCTTTCCTTCCTCCAGGAGGATGCCCAACAGGTCGCGGAGCTTGCTCCGGTCCACTTTCAGCCTCTCACCCAGTTCCTTGAACATGGGGGGACAGAAACCACCTTCCCGGATAAGTGCGTGGAGGTCGTCCAGCAGAGCCCGGTCCTGCTCTCCCAGGATTCGCCCCTTCCCCCGCACCATTACCTTCCCACCCTCCACCTCCAGGAGACCCGCATGGACGACGCTCTTAAGCAGGGCCAGGTAGGTCTCGGGTTTTAACTGGAAGTATTTACCTTTTCCCAAACGGTCTTCCAGGCGCTGACGCAGCACTTCCTTTTCCACTCCCGCTTTCAGGGGGTTGGCGGAGTGCAGTTCCTCGACCTGGAGGACGATCGCTTCCGTGAGGCGACTAAGCCGAGGAGAATCGACGTACAGCGGCTCACCTTCATCGGAGATCTCCACCAGCGATCCCTCCTGGAGGAGCCCTTCCACCGCTCGGCCCACTTCTTCCGCCTTGAGCTCCAGCCGCTCCAACAGATCGGGGCGGGACACGGGAAGCCCTTTCTCCTCTATGGCCAGGAGCACGAGTTCCCGGGGGTCTGCGCGCTCGCGGACCTCGAGGTCTTTCAGCACCTCCACCTGGTGGTGCCTGTGCTTACGTGGGTGGGAATCCAGTATGCGGCCCCCTCCTATGGTGGTGATGGGAGAATAGCTGCGGAGTATGTAACGGTCTCCATAGCGGAGGACGGCGGGGCTTTCCAGCCGGAACTGAACGTAGTGGCTCTCTCCGGGCGGCAGCTCATCGCGTCCGCCCAGCAGTATCACCCGGGCCATAACCTCGCTGGTCCCGTGGTGGAAACGCACTCGCGAGCGGTTTTTCAAGGGATGGGGGGCGTTTTCCAGGAGATAGAGGGTGGCGTCGGCCATGAGGGTGGGGGATAGGTAACCCGGAGAGAGGATCACATCTCCTCGGGATATATCCTTCTTGGAGATGCCGGGTAGGTTCATGGCCACTCTTTGGCCGGCGAATGCCCTGTCCACCTCTTTCCCGTGCACCTGGACGTTGCGCACGCGAAGCCTCCTTCCCGCCGGCTGCACCACGGCTTCCTCGCCGTCGGCGACGCTCCCCTCCCACAGGGTTCCGGTGACCACCGTGCCGATTCCCCGCAGAGTGAAGACTCGGTCCACCGGGAGGCGGAAAGGCCCTTCAACGTCCCTGGAGCGCACCCTATCCGCGGCCCGGGCAAGGGCTTCCCGCAGCTCATCAAGGCCCAGCCCGGTGCGGCTGGAGGTCACCACCACCTCCGCGCCCTCCAGGACCGTTCCCCGCAGGGCATCGGTTACGTCTTCCTTGACCAACTCTATCATGTCCTCACCCACGAGATCCGCTTTGGTTATGGCCACCACGCCGTCGTGAACCCCAAGGAGGTCCACGATGGCCAGGTGCTCCACGGTCTGTGGCATTACCCCGTCGTCGGCCGCCACCACCAAAAGCACCAGGTCGAAGCCGGTGGCTCCGGCTAGCATGTTCTTGATGAAATGCTCGTGGCCGGGCACGTCCACCACGCCAGCCTTAACTCCGCCGGGCAGCTCCAGCTCCGCGAAGCCCAACTCGATGGAGATACCCCGTTCCTTTTCCTCCTTGAGGCGGTCGGTGTCCGTGCCCGTTAAGGCTTTGACCAGCTCGGTCTTGCCGTGGTCGATATGTCCGGCTGTCCCGATAATGAAGTTCTTCATGCGTTGAGAAACCCGAAAGCTTCCGTGACCAGGGGTATTTCCTCGTCGGAGACGGTACGCATATCCAGCAGCAGGCGGTCCTCCCGGATGCGGCCGATCACCGGGGTCTCCGCACGGCGCAGAGATTCTTCAAGGATGGAGACCTTATGGCGGGAGGAAGTCACCGCGACCACCCAGGTGGGCAGGTCCTCCATGGGCAGGGAACCACCGCCGGCCCTGGAGACGTCCTCAAGGACCTCCACCTCGAGGAAAGGATAGGAGGCCTTAAGGCGCCTGGCCAGCCGCTGTGCTCGCCTGTGCAGGGTTTCCCGGTCCGCGGTGAGCATGGCCAGGGTGGGTATCTCGGACACGGCGAGCTCGGGGTCCAGGTATTGCCTGAGGGTGGCTTCCAGCGCGGCCACGGTGAGCTTGTCCACGCGCAGCGCTCTGGCCAGAGGATGCCTGCTCATGGCCTCCACCAGCTCTTCCTTTCCGAGTATTATGCCTGCCTGAGGCCCTCCCAGGAGCTTATCCCCGCTGAAGCACACCAGGTC
The DNA here is from genome assembly GCA_015711855.1 of Candidatus Solincola quzhuomuensis. Taxonomy (GTDB): domain Bacteria; phylum Actinomycetota; class Geothermincolia; order Geothermincolales; family RBG-13-55-18; genus Solincola_A; species Solincola_A quzhuomuensis. Next base: position 17,872 of record JACVJF010000047.1, read on the forward strand.
TGCGCCTTCCTCGAGAGATTCCCGGATGGTGGGTTCGGAGGAGATTCCGTAGCGCGAGAGATCGATATAGACCCCACTACCCAGGTCGTCAAGGAGGATTAGCCCGTATTCATGGGCCAGGGCAGCCAGTTCTCTAAGGGGGACTTCGGCGGTAAAGCCGAGGATGCGGTAGTTGCTGGGATGGGCGCGCAGGATCATGGCCGTCTCGCTGGTTATGGCCCGACGGTAGTCCTCCAGGTAGGTCTTGTTGGTGGTCCCTACCT
>JACVJF010000048.1 GCA_015711855.1 Candidatus Solincola quzhuomuensis
CGCCGGGTGGAGGAGCTGCGCAAGAGGGAGGACTGTATCCTGGACGGCAAGGACGCCATGGGCAACATCAGCGTGCTCTCCGGGTGCCTGGGCACGGAAGCCGGGGTGGATTTTTACCGCCTTCTGGCCGAGGAGCTGGAGGAGCGCGGTTGCCGAGGTCCCCGGTCCCTGCGTCTTATGTGGATGCACCTCAAGCCCTGGTATGCCCAATCCATCTTCCAGGTCATGAAAAGACACGGCGCCCGCCTGGTGTGCGAGGAATACACCCACGCCACCTGGGAGCCTATGGATCCCGAGGACCCCTTCTTCTCGCTGGCTTCCAAGCTGGAAAGTCACTTCCTGGTGGGCCCGGCCGAGAGGAGGGCCGCACACCTGGCCCGACTGGCCGAGGAATACCGCGTGGACGGAGCCATCCATTTCAACCACTGGGGATGCCGGCAGAGCTGTGGAAGCGCTCCCATGGTGAAGAAGGCCCTGCAGGAGAAGGGCGTTCCCGTGCTGATCATCGACGGCGACTGTGTGGACCATCGCGAGTACCAGGAGGGACAGATATCCACCCGTCTGGAAGCCTTCCTGGAGTCCCTGAGGTGAACCGATATTGGGGTCGTGTCTTCGATCTTCGGTTGGGCTTGGAATTTATCCTCAGAGGATCTTTAATTTCTCATTCTGGGTTCGGAGAAAGACCGTTCTTTCCGTCCTCTTATGAGGCATGTAAGTAGTCTGTATACTGCGTATAGGAAAACCGAAGAACGAAGATACGACCCCAAGAAGGGAGGGATGCATATGAGGCCATTGGAACCGCCTGAGGACATCAGGAGGATGGCGGAGACGGGAGAAGTGGAAGTGAAGACGGTCCCCTCGAGGGAGGTGGCCTACCTGGTTCACAAGGGGCCTTATGCCGGGCTGCAGGATTCCTTTTTCCGGCTCATGCGCTGGATAGCCGAGAACGGTTACGAGCTCATGGGTCCCGGCTTGGCCGTCTTCCACAACGACCTTGTGACGGTGAAGTCCGAGGAGGAACTCGTCACCGAACTGCAGTTCCCGGTGCGCAAGAAGGAGTGACTTTTATCGGCTCACGACCGCGACTTGGCCTCAGGCTTTAGTTCCTCGGCGTCGGGAAACGATTCTCCTTGTTTTAAAAAGTTTAAGTCTCCGCCGATAGCAGGCAGTGATCGGATTCAAAGGATCACGACCGCTGGAACGAAAGGGAGGCATCGAGTGGGGATCCGTCGGGTGAGATCCGGTCTTGCCGCCCCGAGCGCAGCCCTTCTCACTCTCCATGTCCTCGTGCTTCCCGGCTGCGGCGGAGCTTCTCAAAAACTTCTTATGGGGACGCGAGAGGCTTGAAAGCCCACCTTCTACCGGTCCCCCAAGGTGTGCCCGTTTCCTTCCGAGCCATCTATGAGGAACTGGCCAAGGAGTTCCAAGGGGCCGGGGACTTTGTGCGACGACAAGGGAACGGTAGCCGAGGGGACACCGTTTTTCCACCTAGCCGATCCCGGCCAGCAGCAATCGCGGTGAGGTTTTACTCCACCCGACCGCCTTCGCCGCCGTCCAACTGGCCCTGGACCGCCCGTACGAAACGGTAATCCGCTATTACCTGAGGCATCAACTACACGATCCTGGAACCCGTATTCCTCCGTCCCAGGGAATACCTCGATTTCTTTTTCGAACGGCGCGGGAGACCAAGAAGAGGGGCTTCATCCTTTTCGTGGAGACCACCTCCACCTTCCGTGACCCTCGCTTTTCCAAACTGAAGGTGGACTATCCGGTTCGACCGTCGAGTAGTTCGGGCGCCACAAGGAGGATGACGGAGGCCATCCTCCGCGAGCTGAAACCGGACTACCTTACCGTGGAAAACGAGCCTGGGACGAAAGCCGCAAATACCGGACTTCCCTTCTCAGTCCAGTACTACCTCGAGGAGGTGAATTACCTATGAGAAGGCCCTGAACGGGGGTTTACCAGGATCGGAGCGGGAGCCGGAAGTTGGGACGACTTTGCTTATTTCCATAAATTGGCTGTAGAGACCTCCCTCGACTAACCGGACGTGCACGTCTACCCCGTGCCGGGGAACTACTCGTGAACCGCCTCCCCCGCATCGCGGATATCGCACGCTCCAATGGAAAGGGGGTGAGCGTGGGCGAGGCCTGGCTGTATAAGGCTTCCCGGGAGGAGCTCTCCGGAGGACAGAACGTCGCGGCGGCGGCGGACGCCTTCGCCTGCGACGCCTTCTCCTTCTGGGCTCCCCTGGACCAAGCCTTCCTGGAGACCATGTGCGCTCTCTCCCGCCATCTCGACCTGGAGTTCTTCTCTCCTTTCTGGATGCAGCTCTTCTATGCCTACCTGGACTACCGGCCCTCCTTGGAGGGGTCGGGCTTCGCCGCCCTGCAGGCCGAACCGAACTCACGGGCCTGGGAGAACATGCGGGCGGGCATCCTCTCTCTGACCGGCGAAGCCTATCGGCGGGCGATTGAGGAATGACATGCCGGCGCACGGTTCGTGCGTGCCCACCGACAGGACGGACGGTGCCTTTTTCCTGTGATTATTCCGTTTCCCTCATTCGGCGCCCATATTCGTGCCGACCATAAGATCATTCGAAGCGGTGCACGCTTATGGGCAGCCGCCAATCGCGGCCAAAGGCTCGGTAGGTTATCTTTATACCCACCGGAGCCTGGCGCCTCTTGTACTCGTTGGCGTCCACGCGCCGCACGACCTCCCAGACCAGCTCAGGGTCGTGCCCCTTGCGGATCATCTCCTCCCGGCCAAGACCGTTCTCGATGTAGTCCTCGAGGACGGGGTCGAGCATCTCGTAGGGAGGAAGGGAATCGATATACCTCTGATCTTCGCGCAGTTCGGCCGCGGGCTCGCGGGATATCACCGCAGCGGGGATTATATCCTTTCCCTCCCTGCGGTTGATATACCGGCAAAGCCGGTAGACGTCGCTTTTCAAGAGGTCCTTGATCACCGCGTTGCCGCCCGCCATGTCTCCGTAAAGGGTAAGTAACCCATGGACAGCTCGCTCTTGTTGCCGGTGGCCAGGACGAGCCATCCCCGCGAATTGGAGATGCCCATGAGGATGTTGCCGCGGATGCGCGCTTGGGGGTTTTCCAGGGCCAGGGATCTCCATTGCCCGGAAAAAGCCCGATCGGCCCCATCGAAGTAAGCCTCCAAAAGGCTGTTTATGGCATATTCTTCCAGATCGATCCCCAAGGCACCGGTCAACGCACTCACTCCTTCCCGGGAAAGATCGGAGGTGAAACGCGAAGGCATGAAGTCACCATGCACGCAGGACTCCTCAAGAGCCATGACCGCCAGGGCAGCGACCAGAGAGGAATCCACACCTCCGGAGAGGCCGATCACCACATCACGAAAGCGATTCTTGCGCACATAATCACGGAGTCCCAGCAGCAAAGCCCGTAGGATTTACTCCTCTTCCTTGAAATCCTGCACATCGAGGCTGGAAAGGCGTGGTCGTTCCTCAGGCAGCCAACTCTCTTTTACCTTTACGGAAACGATCCTCATCGTGGCGCGGGGAGATTCCCTCGTCCGTAACGTTGGAGCGGGGCCGCCAGACGGCCTCCCCGCAGTCCGGCCGTACCCACATCGCACAGGAGAGGGTGTTCCTCGAAGCGGGGCGCCAAAGCGAGTATTTCCTCATTCGGGAGTACGACGAGGGATCCTCCGTCGAGGACCAGTTAGTCCTGACCTCCAACCCCATTGACGTAGGCTAAGACGGCTTGGTTATCCGATGCCCGAGAGGACGGCATCCTGATGCGTTGGACCTTTTTCCCTCTCTGGAAGGGACTGGCGGAGAGGTTTATCACCACCTCTGCCCCACCATAAGTCACCTCGTTCTCCAGCGGTCCGCCAGGATGCCACACGTCTTCACAGATGGTGATCCCCACCCTCAATCCGTTGACCTTCAGGACCAGCCCTCCATCTCCGGGAGCGAAATAGCGCGCCTCGTCGAAAACCCCGTAATTGGGAAGGAGGTTCTTGTGATACCAGGCCACGACATTCCCTCGGTGCAGAACGGCGTCGGCGTTGTATAGATCCCCGTCGAAATGTGGGGCCCCGACGGCCAAAGGGGTTTCGCGGACCTCCGCGGCCAGACGTTTCAGGATCCTCATGCACTCCTCGAGGAAATCCACCTTGAGTAACATGTCTTCGGGCGGGTAACCGCAGAGGGCCAGTTCGGGAAGACAGACCAAATCGGCTCCGGCCGATTCTGCCTCCCTCAGGCAACGCAGGGTGAGCTCTGCATTACCTTCAGATCCCCCACCGTTGTGTTGACTTGGGCCAGTGCCAACCTAACCATCACTCACTCCAATCGCCGTCGTTGCGCCGGCGAATTTGACCTACATATCCATAAGTTCACACGCCCATCCGTTTTGGATACCGTTGTCGTCAGCCGCCCGGCCTACTTCCACCGATCCTCTCACAAGCGATCGCCGCAATAGTTCCGTGAGAAGCTTGCGGCATCCGGGATTCAGAGCACCGGCAGGTACTGGCGCATCTCCCATTCCGTAACTTGGGCGCGATAGCGCTCCCATTCGATCTTCTTGTTCTCGATGAGGGAGCGGAAGACGTCGTCCCCCAGGGTCTTGCGCAGGAGTTCGCTTTTCTCGGCTATCTGTATGGCCTCGTAAAGGTCCTCGGGTAGCTGGCCGATGCCCAGTTCCTTCCTCTCCTCCTCCGTCATCTCATAGACGTTGCGGTCCACCATGGGCGGCAGCTCGTAGTCGTTGACGATGCCCTCCAGGCCGGCGGCCAGCATGCAGGCGAAAGCCAGGTACGGGTTGCAGGCCGGATCCGGGGAGCGGAACTCGATACGAGTGGCCTTTTCCTTCCCCGGTTTGTACTCCGGCACCCGGATGAGGTCGGAACGGTTACGCACCGCCCAGGTGAGGTAGACCGGCGCCTCGTAACCGGGCACCAAGCGCTTGTAGGAGTTGACCCACTGGTTGCAGACCAAGGTTATCTCCGGAGCGTGGCGAAGGAGCCCGGCGATGAACTTCTTGGCCGTGTCGGAGAGATGATGCTCGTCTTCGGGGTCGAAGAAGGCGTTGCGGTCGCCCTGGAATAGAGACATGTGGGTGTGCATGCCGCTCCCGTTCTCCCCGAAGAGAGGCTTGGGCATGAAGGTGGCGTATACCCCGTTGCGAAGGGCGATCTCCTTGACCACCAGGCGGAAAGTCATGGCGTTGTCGGCCATGGTCAGGGCGTCGGTATAACGCATGTCGATCTCATGTTGGCTGGGGCCCACCTCGTGGTGACTGTATTCCACCCCGATGCCCATCTCTTCCAGGGCCAGGACGGTGTCCCGCCTCAGATCACTGGCCACGTCAAGGGGAGTCAGGTCGAAGTAGCCGCCCCGGTCGAGCACCTCCGGGTTCTCTGAGGACTTGAAGTAAAAATATTCCAGCTCGGGGCCGACGTAGTACGTATAGCCCATCTCCGCCGCGCGGGCCAGGTTGCGCTTCAGGATGTATCGCGGGTCGCGTTCGTAGGGCTCACCGCCCGGCCTGTAGATATCACAGAACATGCGCCCCACGGCGTTATGCTCCCGCGGTCTCCAGGGCAGGATGGCGAAGGTGCTGGGGTCCGGCATGGCGATCATGTCGCTCTCGTCTATGCGGGCGTAACCCTCTATGGACGACCCGTCGAAACCCATCCCGTCCTCCAAGGCTTCCTCCAGCTCGCCGATGGTGATGGCGAAGCTCTTGAGGAAGCCCAGGATGTCCGTGAACCACAAACGGATGAACCTCACGTCGTTCTCCCGCGCCACCTTGAGCACGTATTCCTTGTCCTTGTCCCTGTCCTTTCCGGTCATCTCCAGCCTCCTTTTCCATTCTTCCCTTGCCCGTATCCTGCATACTCCTATGCCGCTTAGCGGGTTCGTGCATCCTCATGACCGAGGTCGCCGGCCGCTGCATAGAGCTCCCGTCGGTTCCCCATGACGACGACTTGCGAAGGATGCAGGAAGCACATGCAGGTACCTGCATCCCGCCCTCTTCAGCATTCATTTTCCCCGACTCTTGTTTCACCCGTTTTTCCGGAATGTTACGACTTCGTTAAATAGCCTGGAAACCGGACACGCCGGTGCGGATGCGCACGGCATCCGTCACTTCGTAGACGAAGACCTTCCCATCGCCGATGGCACCTGTTCTTCCCGCCTGAACCACGGCCTTGACGACCTTCGCCAGGTTCTCGTCAAGGACCACCACCTCCAGCTTTAACTTGGAAAGGAATTCCAGCCGATTCACGGCCCCTCTCCACATCCTGGTCACCCCCTTCTGCTTCCCGTGGCCCCGGACCTCGGTGACCGTCACACCCGGATAGCTCAATCTTCGAAGTTCACCGAGTACCGCCTCTAGGCGCTCCGGTCTTATAACGGCTTCGATCTTTTTCATCTTCCTCACCCCTCGTGCTCATATACCTGGGGTGTCCACAGGGAGGCGATGCCCGGGGCTCTCATTGCGAGGTATCGGTCGCCGGCATAGGCGGAAACGCCCATCTCGTGAACATCCAAGCCGTCCACCTCCTCTTGGGGAGTGACCCTTATGCCCTGCCACCTCTCCTGGAGGCGGAAGAAAAAAGGAAAGGCCGAAAACGAAGACCGCGCAGGCGACCGCCCCTACCGCCTGGGCGGCAAGCTGGCCTGCGTCGCCGAAGAACAACCTCCTCACCCCGCCATCAACCCCGTTAAGGCCGTTACCGTAGGTGCCGTCCGCGAAAAGCCCCAGGGCCAGGAGGCCCCATAATCCGTTGAAACCGTGGACGGCCACCGCTCCCACCGGATCGTCCACTTCGAATCTCTCCAGAACGAAGACGCCCTCGCAGACCAGGATACCGGCCACCATCCCGATGATCAGCGCCGCCCAGGCGGGAACGAAAGCACAGTGCGCGGTGACGGCCACCAGGCCCGCCAGCATGCCGTTGGCGGTCATGGACGGGTCGGGCTTTCCCAATTTACTCCACCTGAAGAACATGGCAGATATGCACCCTGCGCAGGCGGCCAGCAGCGTGTTCACCGCCATCACCGCTAGGCGCAGGTCTCCGCCTGATAAAGTGCTGCTGGCGTTGAATCCGAACCAACCGAACACGAGAATTATCACCCCGATGACGACCATGGGCACGTTGTGGCCGGGGATGGCGCGTGGCTTACCGTCGCGGTCGAAGCGGCCGATGCGCGGCCCGATGACCATGGCCTTTGCCAAGGCGCATATCCCGCCAACGGCATGCACCACCGAGGCTCCGGCGAAATCGACGAAGCCGTAGCCTAATCCCAGGTTTACACCGAGCCGAGACAGCCAGCCGCCTCCCCATACCCAGTGCCCGAAAACAGGGTAGAGGATCATGGACACGAAGAAACCGTAGACGACGAAAGCTTTGAACTTCCACCTCTCGGCCATGGCCCCGGTGACGATGGTGGCTGCGGTGTCCATGAAGACCACCTGGAAGAGGAAGAAGAGGAAGATCCCCACGTCATATACGCCGCTATCTAAGAAAGCAAACCCCTTGAGGCCCAGGACGGACCACCCGCGGGCCACCTCCAACCTGGCGTTGAGGATATCCTTCCCCCCAGTGCGGCAAGCGCGCTGACCCCCCGAACATCAGCGCGCATCCCATCAGGTAATAACCCAGAGTGCCGATGGCGAAAATGGTGAAATTCGTCATCACCATATGCACGGCATTGCGCTTCTGGGCAAAACCCGTCTCCACCATGGCGAAACCGGCTTGCACGAAGAAGACGAGGATGGCTCCCAGGAAGACCCAGATAAGATTGACGGCCACCTCGGTGTGGCCTACCTCTTCCGCGAGATCGTCTGACAGGTCCCGGGAACTACCCGTTTGCTCGTCGCCGGCGACAGCCCGGGCTTTACCCCCCACCCCCATCAGGGCGAAAAGGAGGAGGCACAACAACACCCCTACGAAAAGCGGTCCCCAACGGCGAAAAACGGCGAACATGTCCCGACTCCTTCCTCGTTCACAACGCTTATGGGAACCGATTTTAAGAACAGTTTTTTTCGTCGTTTTCGTGCCGATTACAATTCCGTGACATCCCTGTTTCCGTACGGTTAAATCCCAGATTCGGCCGTCGGCGACGCTTAAGGCCTGGGGGAGACGCGCCATCACGCCCTTCGTTCATCTAAGTGCAGAGGAACGATGAGGCGAGGACGTCCGCGAAGGTCACGACAGGAAAATCCGCCGCTTGCGTGCTTGCGAGGGATATATTGTGGGAGCCTTGGTATCCGTCTTAATGATCCCGAGACGCCGTCCCGACGTCTTAATGGACCATTGTGCGCGGCGCATCCGGGGCGCCGCTGCAAGAAGGGCTCAAGCGGAAGGGGAAGCTTCCTCGAACATATATCCCACGCCCCTTATAGTGCGTATGTAGGTTCGGCCCTCGCGCTCTATCTTGGACCGGATGCGTCGGATGTGTACGTCCACGGTCCGCGTCCCGCCGAAATAGTCGTAGCCCCACACCTGTTCCAGGAGAACCTCTCGGGTGAAGGCCTTACCGGGGCGGGAAGCCAAAAAACGCAAGAGCTCGAACTCCTTGTAGGTCAGCTCGACGGGCGATCCGTCCACCCTCACCTGGTACCGGTCCTCGTCTATCTCCAGACCCGCAGCTCCTCGTCGCGCACCTTTCTTGTTCGGCGAGATTCGCCTTATCCTCGTCCGGAGTTCCTCTCCCGTGAAGCCGTCGAGGACAAAGTCGTCCAGCGACTCGCTTCGACCGAGCGACTTCAGCTGATCGTGCCTCAGGATGGCCAGGACCCGGACCCCGTCCCTCAGTCTCCGTTTGAAGCGGTCGAGCTCCAGCCGGCTCTCCACCTCCGGGTCCGCCAAGTCGACCAGCACCAGATCCTCTTCGGCCGGGGTTGAGTCCTCTGCCGCGTGAAAATCCAGAGCCTCCAGTTCTCCAGGCAAGACGTCCAGGAGATGGGCCTTCCTTTCCTCGCCGCAGAACAGATAGACCTTCACCCTTGTGGGGCTCCCTTCCGGAGCCTGCCTCAGTAGGCGTAAAGTCCCCCGAAGGGCCGATGGGACTTGGCGTACAGCTTGAGAAAATCGCCCTCGAGGATTCTCTCCGCATCCTTATCGAAATAGGCCGCGTACTCCTCCACGAAGGGCCTAATGATTTCCTTGTCCTCCTCGTCGGCGGGCGCGACCGCGGCCTCCTTCCCCAGCTGGTGTTCCTCCACCTCCCCGCGCATGAAGATGAGCCCGCCGTGCATGCCCGTGCCGATATGGCGGGCGGTGAATCTCCTTTTTCCCCGACCACCCAGACCAAGGACGATGACCAGTCCGCCCGCCATGTATTCTCCGAGGAAGTCCTGGGTCTCGCCCCCTATGACCAGCACCGGGCGAAACTTGCGGTACTCCTTCATATGGATGGCCGCCCGGTAACCCACGCTGTCCCGGATGAAGATCTTGCCGCCCCGCATGCCCATGGCCACGATATCCCCGGCCCGTCCGTGCACCACTATGGTCCCGTTGTTCATGGTGTTGCCCACTCCGTCTTGGGCGTTGCGATCGACCACGATGTGCGGCCCGTCCATGAAAGCTCCGAGATCGTTTCCGGGTATGCCGTGCAGGATGATGCGCACCGGCCGGCGGATGCCCGATCCTATGTAACGCTGGCCGTAGACGTTGTCCACGACTATCTCCTCCGTGCCCTCCAAGGCAGCGTTTTTGATCATGTTGTTCAACTCCCGGTAGTGAAGCTGGCGGGCGTTGATCTTGACCTTATCGCCGACGCGCATGAAGACCCCGGGGAGGCCAGCGTGGTGATCGACCTCGATCCTCATCCTTTTTCACCTCTTCATCTATCTAAGCATTTCAACGTTTTCTTCTTCAAGCAATTCGTGATTCCTTCTCCCCCGATGCGCACCGCCCACGATTCCGGAACCTTTGCCGGATTTCCGGGCAGGAAATATAAAAACTCCTTGCATATCCTTGATGACCGGTATTTGACGCCCCACCCGCCGCCCCGGCGATCAGGAGCCGGCGTGCTTGATCCCCAGGATGTCCAATTCCTCCTGGGTTAGACCCACTCCCCTCAGACGCAACCGGTTTCCGCGCAGGCTCTCGATGGCGTTGATGCCCATCCCGCCCAGCATCTCCATGATCTCGTGCGACCAAGCGGTGAGCAGGTTGACCAAGCGGCGCGCCCCGACATCCGGGTTGAGGCGCTTGGAGAGGTAGGGGTCCTGGGTGGCGATCCCCCAGTTGCACTTTCCGGTGTAGCACTTCTGGCAGACGTGGCAACCCAGCGCCACCAGGGCGGCCGTCCCTATATACACGGCGTCGGCCCCCAGGGCGATGGCCTTGATCACGTCGGCGGAGGACCTGATTCCCCCCGCCACCACTATGCTGGCCCGGTTGCGGATCCCCTCCTGGCGCAGGCGGTCATCCACCGCGGCCAGGGCCAGCTCGATGGGAATGCCCACGTTGTCCCGTATCATGGTAGGAGCCGCCCCCGTCCCGCCGCGTATGCCGTCCAGGGCGATGATGTCCGCCCCCGCGCGGACCATGCCCGACGCTATAGCCGCCGAGTTGTGCACGGCCGCGATCTTCACCGAGACCGGTTTTTCCCAGTGGGTGGCTTCCTTGAGCGCGTAGATGAGCTGAGCCAGGTCCTCGATGGAGTAGATGTCGTGGTGCGGAGCGGGCGAGAGGGCATCCGTCCCCTTGGGTATCATGCGCGTCCGGGAGATCTCCGCGCTAACCTTCTCCCCGGGCAGGTGACCCCCGATCCCCGGCTTGGCTCCTTGCCCGATCTTGATCTCCAGAGCCGCCGCAACCTCCAGGTAATCGGCGTGCACCCCGAATCGGCCTGAGGCCACCTGGCAGATGGTGTTAGCGCCATACTTATAGAGATTGCGGTGCAGGCCTCCTTCCCCCGTGTTGTAATAGGTCCCCACCTCGGCCGCCGCCCGAGCCAGGGACTCGCAGGCGTTGTAGCTGATGGCTCCGTAGGAGATGGCCGAGAACATGATGGGGGTCTCCAGCTTGAGCTGGGGGGTGAGCTTGGTCTGCAGGTCCGGTCTCCCACCCTTCCTACTCACTTTGAGGGCATCCGGTTTGGCCCCCAGGTAGGTGCGAAGTTCCATGGGCTCACGCAGGGGATCGATGGAGGGATTGGTCACCTGGCTGGCGTCGAGCACGATGCGGTCCCAGTAGATGGGATAATCCTTGTCGCAACCCATGCCGGTGAGGAGCACCCCGCCCGTTTCCGCCTGCTTGTATATGTTCTGCAGGACTTCCATGGTCCAGTTGGCGTTGGGCGGCGGCTGGGTGGGATTAGGCCTGACCACCAGGGCGTTGGTGGGACAAAGGGTGGCGCAGCGCAGGCAGCCCACGCATTTGCTCTCGTCGGCGAAGACGGCGTCCTCCTCCTCGTCGTACCAGTGCACTTCGAAGGCGCACTGGCGGGCGCAGACCTCGCAACGGATGCAGCGGTAATCGTCCCGTTCGATCAGGTATTGCGGCAGAAGGTAGCTCTTCAAATCCTTATACACCCCCGTGCTCTCAAGCCGTGTCCCCGTGACGCAGGGGGAGCACCTTGGCCTCCTCCGCCTCGGGCACCTCGACGGTCTCCTCCATCTCGGCCACGATAGGCACTCCGCCCTGGGGAATCCAGGTGTCCCGCAGCGTGTCGTCCACCAGGTGCATGGGGGCTTCTTCCGAGGATATGTACATGAAGTCCCCGTTGCGTCCAGCCACCAGGGGACGCAGGCGTATGCGGTCGGTGAGACCGATCATCTGGCTGCGGTTGGAGATGATGACGCTGAAGGGCCCGTTCAGGAGCAGGCTCCCGTAGGTCTGGCGGAGAGCGGTGTGCAGTTCCCTCTCCCGGGCGGGCATGCGGTCGATCTCCGTCCAGAGGGGGGCGGCGAGCACTCTGGCCATATCCTCTATGGACAGCCCGTGCCTGCGCACCAGGAGGTCGACGGCGTAGGCTATGACCTCCGTGTCGGTGTGCAAGGTGCATATGTAGCCGAACATCTCCAAATACCGGCGGTTTATCCCGTAGGAGGAGATCTCCCCGTTGTGCACCACCGACCAGTCCAGAATGTTGAAGGGATGGGCGCCCCCCCACCAACCCTGGGTGTTGGTGGGGAACCTCCCGTGAGCCACCCATATGTATCCCTCGTACTCCTCGAGGCGGTAGAACCGCCCGATATCCTCCGGGAAACCGACCCCCTTGAAGACCCCCATGTTCTTGCCGCTGGAGAAGACGAAGGCTCCCTCTATCCCCACGTTGATGTGCATGACTGCGCGGACCACGAAATCGTCGATATCCTCCTCCTCACAGGCCACGCTCTCCCGAGGCTGCAGAAAATACCTCCAGAGCAAGGGCGGATCGTCCACCCCCTCGCACGAGCGGGTGGGGATGACCTCGGCGCCTTCCATCTCGAACACGCCCTTGAGGAACTCCTCCGTCTCCTCCCTGGCCTTTTGGTCGTCGTACATCATGTGGAAGCAGTACAGCTCGGAATACTGGGGATAGATGCCGTAGACGGCATATCCCCCTCCTAGCCCGTTGCTCCGCTCCTTCATGTTGGCGATGGCCGTGATGACGGGCTCGCCGTTGAACTTCTCTCCCCGGACGTTCATCATCCCGAAGATGGAACACCCGGAGAAATCCTTGTCGTCCCGGAAGTTCACTCCCCTGAGCATCTTCCTACCTTCCCTTCGCCCTTTCCCTTACCGTTCTGGACAGACCAGCCGCGGCCTCGGTGATGCGCTCCACCCTCACCGATCGCGGGAAGTGAATGTGACCGAACCCCTCCTCAAGGAGGAAGTTCTTCACTCTACGCACGTTGGCCTTCTCCTGGATGAGGGAGGTGAGTATCCCCGCCCTCTCTATCCTCCCCGCCACGAGCATGCCCACCAGCACGTCTCCCTGGAGAACCACCTTTCGGTAGTCGTCCTCGCCCCCCCGGCGCACGACGACCTCATAGGAACCGTCGGGTGGATTCACCACCCCGGCGGAGAGCACCGGAAGGCCGAAGAACTCCACGGAGTTCATGGAATTACCTCCCGGGTAAGGGATTTCCCTCCCGGCCATGTTCAACCCCGCATATTTCCCCTGCAGGGCAGCTACAGGCCATAGGGCGTTCAAAGCAGGTTCCCCCCGTACCAGGTCATAGGCTCGAGCCGCGTCACCGGCGGCATAAACATCCGGGTGGGAAGTCCTCTGGAACCCGTCCACCGTAATGCCGTCCCGGCATTCCAGACCCGCTTCCTCCGCCAGCTCGTCTCGGGGCCTCACGCCCACCGCCATGACCAAGAGATCGAAAGCCACCTCGGATCCGTCCTCCAGACAGGCCGTCCCCCGGTGTCCTCCCCCGGAGGTCACCCGGGTCACGCTCTGCCCCGTGACCACCTCGATGCCGGCCTCCCGGCAGCGGGTGGCGACCATGTCCGAGGCCACCTCGTCCAGGGCCATGGGCAGCACGCGCTCCATCCTCTCCACCACTACCACCTTACCTCCCCGCGCCCTCAGCGCCTCGGCCGCCTTCATCCCGATGAGGCCCCCTCCCACGACCAGGGCTTTGAAGGGCTTGGAGGTGAGCTTCATCATTCGCTTGGCGTCGTCCCACGACACGAAGGTCAGGAAGTCCACCTCTTCCAGACCCTCGACGGGAGGTATGAAGGGGCGGAAGCCGGTGGCCAAGAGGAGTTTCCGCCATCTCACCTTCGTCCCGTCCGCGGTCACCAGGAGATGCCTATCCGGATCGACCGAGGCCACCCTGGACCCGGGGAAAAAACCGACCTTCGTCTTTTGGTAATAATTAGAAGCACGGTAATACATCCCCTTGGCCTCTATCTCCCCCGCGACGAGATAGGATATGAGGGGCCGCGAATAACAGCGGTACCTCTCCTCGCTGAAAAGGGCGATCGTTCCGCGCTCGTCCTCGGCACGTATGGCGTCGCAGGCGTTTATGGCCGCCGCGGAATTGCCGACTATGGCATAATCGTATTTCACCCGCATCACTCCTCCACCAGCAAAAGGGCTTCGTTGGGGCAATTGGCCACACAGGCAGGCACTTCGAGGTCCGGGCAGAGGTCACACTTCCCCACCACTTTCTTCTCGCCCCCGTCCCGCCGGATGGCGCCGTAAGGGCACACCAGTATGCAGGTCCAACAACCCACGCAACGTTCCACCTCGTGCACCACGGCCCCAGACTCCGGGTCCCTCTGCATGGCTCCGGATAAGCAGGCGGTCACGCAGGGCGCTTCGTCACAATGACGGCACTGTAGGGCAAAGGAGACGTGGCCGTGTTCTTCCACCTCCACCCTCTTCATTGGCCTCTTCTCCCTCTTGAAGGCCTTGATGATGTCCTTGCTCTTGGAATGCTGCACGATGCAGTGAATCTCGCAAAGCCGGCAGCCTATGCAGTACTCCTCGCGTGGGATTATGCGTTTCATGTTCTCCTTTCGCCTTTCCTCCGAACGGCGCGCGTATCCGACACTCTCCTCCCAATGAGACTTCTCCGGTCTCCGCATCCGCAACGGGATTACCCGAGGGCGGAAACGGGCCACTTGCGCGTCGGCCCGATCGCAGACACGAAAGACATAATAAATATAATCCCTCCCGGTGACCATGACACGGCCCAAAGAGACCTCGCAAGCGACATGAACCGTCTCGTTCGGACGGGCGATTTACCCGAGCGACAAGTTATATCATATAAGCGATAGGGTACCTGTCGCTCATACGTCGATATATGCTCGTAATTTAAGGTCCAGGTCGGACCACTTTAGCCGGACGAAGGAGGTCAGCTAGTGGAGGGCAAGACCCAAAACACACGGGAGATCATGCACTGGGCGGAAAGATCCCTCTGGTAGAATATTCTCGATTGGCACCTTTTTCCAAATAAACGACCTGAAGGCGACCGACCGGGAGGGGGCATGGAAAAACGAAGCGACAAAGTCCCGGCCCTGGAGGTGATAGACCTGGTCAAGGACTATCCCCGCGCCGCGCCCGGCCTGCGCTCCTTTTTCCTTCCCTCCGGCAGGCAGGCAAAGGTCCGCGCCCTCGACGGGGTGAGCTTCACGATCGATCACGGCCGCGTCTGCGGCCTTTTGGGGACCAACGGCGCGGGTAAGACCACTCTCATCAAGATAGTCATGAACCTGCTCTTCCCGACCTCGGGAACCGTCCGAGTGATGGGCCGGGAGATCGGGAAGAGGGATACCGGCGCCCGCTCCGGCCTGGGCCTGGTGATCAGCGAGGAGCGCAGTTTCTATTGGAGGCTTACCGGCCGGCGGAACCTCGAGTTCTTCGCCGCCCTGCAGGGCCTCGACGCGCGTACCGCAGCGCGGCGCATCCATGAACTGGGCGAACTGCTGGACATGCGCGAATATCTCGACGTGCCCTTCTCCGATTATTCCTCGGGCATGCGCCAGAGGATGGCCCTGGCCCGGGCACTCCTACACGATCCGAGACTGCTCCTCCTCGACGAGCCCACGCGCTCGCTCTCCCCGGAAACCGCCATTCCCCTCCAGGAATTCATCCGCGACCACCTGGTAAGGAAGGAGGGTAAGACCGTCCTCTTGGCCACACAGGACATGCGTGAAGCGGAAAGGCTGTGTCAGGAGGTGGTCGTCCTCCACAGGGGACGGGTAGTGTTCTCGGGCACTCTCACCCACCTTCTGGAGGAAGGGCGCCGGGAATTGGGCGCCGGGGCCGATCTCACCGACGTCTTCATCCTCATGGTGGGCCGGGCGGATAAGGCCGAACCCGCGACGGGGGAGGTGGGCCGGTGAAAAAGGCCCTCGCCTTCCTGAAAAGGGACTTCCTCATCGAGACCAGTTATCGTTTCAACTTCCTCCTCAACCTCCTGAGCCTATTCTTCTCGGTGGCCGCCTTCTATTTCCTGGGAAAGCTGGTGGACCCCTCCCAGGTCCTCGAATATGCAGGCGATTACTTCTCCTTCGCCCTGGTGGGCATGGCCATGGTCCTCTTCCTCCGCACCGGGCTGGGATCCTTCGCCGAGAGCCTGCGCGAGGAGCAGATGATGGGTACCCTGGAGGCCATGATCTCCACGGACACCTCACTGTCCGTCATCGTGATCTCCTCTTCCTTGTGGCGCTTCCTATTCACGTCCCTTTCCGCTTTCCTCTTCCTGTTGGTCGGCACGTTCTTCGGGGTCTCCTACGCGGGGGCGAATTGGGGGGCGGCGGTCCTCATCTTCGTCCTCACCATCCTGGCCTACGCATCCCTGGGGATCATATCCGCGAGCTTCGTCATGGTCTTCAAACGCGGAAGCCCGGTTAACTGGGTGGTTAGCAGCCTTTCCATGCTTTTGGGCGGGGTCTTCTATCCCGTCTCCGTGCTTCCCGGATGGTTGAGGGTCTTCTCGCGAGCCCTGCCCATCACCTGGTCGCTGGAAGGCCTGCGGGGAGCCCTTCTACGGGCTCGGGGTTACGGGGAACTGGGAGGGAGCATCCTCGTCCTGGCGCTTATCTCCGTGATATTGTTCCCCTTCAGCCTGATATGCTTCCGGCTGGCCGTGGACCATGCCCGCAAGATCGGGAGCCTCTCCAAGTACTGAGCGAGGGCGGGAAGGTCCGTTTTGGTCCACCGGCGAGAGCATGTGGGGAGATCCAGGTGGGGCGATCGGGGCCTTTAACCCCATTCGACGAGTCAGTTCATAAAAACGAGGAAGATGCGAACTTTTTACTCCTGATCAAGGAGGCGGTTTATAATAGAGGGGCCGTCAAGGGGGCTCGGAAGCCGGCCGAGACCCGAGGAAACGGGATGGCCTGGGCCGGGAAAGCACGGGAACGACATACGGTAGAGCAAGGGGGTCGGATATGGAGGATCAGTTTCTCCAGGAAGTGCAGCAGCGGGAAATCCGGATTACCGGAGGCTCCTGCTCCGTCCCGGTAATCTATCGCGACGCCTTCTTCATCGCAGGCATATTTACGGCTCCCGTCTTGAAGCTGCGCGATCTTCTGCCCACATCCAAACTGGTTCCGGCCGAGTTGTTCCCCGGCAAGGGCCTTTTGGCCCTCCTGGCCGCGGATTACCGCGACAGCAGCATAGGCCCCTATCGGGAACTGGGCATCGCCGTGCCCGCGCGGTATAGGCCTCGGACCAACCCGCCGCTGATTCCCGCCCTGCGCATGGCCGCGTCCATCTCCTTCGAGGCCTTCGTCTGGGAGCTCCCGGTGACCACCGACATCGCCCTCCGGGCCGGCATCGATATCTGGGGATATCCCAAGTTCTTGGGAGAGATAGAGTTCGAGGAGGACGAGACCCACGTCACCTGCTCACTGGCGGAGAGAGGCGAGCACATACTCACCCTCAAGGTCAAGAAATCCACCCCCAAGCTGAAGACCTACTTCGACCTGAACACGTACACGGTAAAAGACCGCGAGCTGCTGTTCACCTCCATACAGGGCATATCCGGATCGCTGGGCCGAAGCTTCATCCCCGGCACCGCCCAGTTGCTCCTCGGAGAACACGAGCTCTCGCGGAAGATCCGCGAGATAGCGCCGGGAAAGAGCATCCACTCCCTGTACGTCCCGCGAGCCCGCATGATCCTTCCCGAGGCGGAGAGGCGCCTGGCCCTATAAAAGGCCGCTTACTTGTGACCCGTTCCACCTGGAGCGGGCGCCTCCCGGACGCCTTTACGGCGCAGTTATCCGCGTAGCGCATCGATAAGATGGGATGTTGCCTTCTATGCCGGTTTTATTTGAAGGGGGGATCGCAATGGCCCTGGTGGAATGCTCGGAATGCGGCAAGAACGTCTCCGAACTGGCGTCGGCCTGCCCGAACTGCGGCTATCCCGTAGCCGAGGAAGCGAAAAAGGCGGTGGAAAAGGAGAA
>JACVJF010000049.1 GCA_015711855.1 Candidatus Solincola quzhuomuensis
ACAGGCGATTTGGGCGTCGCTGGCTTCTCCGCGCATGATGAAAGACATCACTTCCCGGGCCGTCTCCCGATCCAGGGCCTTTCCTTCCGCTACGCGCGACAGGATTTCGGTTATCATCTTCCCGCCTCCATTTCCAGAAAATTCCTTAAAAGGTCCTCTCCCACAGAGGTTAGGAATGACTCGGGATGGAACTGCACCCCCTCTATGGGGAGTTCGCGGTGCCTTATCCCCATGATCAGCCCGTCCTCGCTGCGGGCGCTGACCTCCAGCGTCGATGGGATATCTTCGCTCAGCATCAGCGAATGGTACCGGGTAGCGGTAAAGGGATTGGAGACACCCCTGTAGATGGTCCGGCCGTCATGGTATATCCTGGAAGTCTTGCCGTGCATCGGAAATGGCGCGCGGACCACGGCTGCCCCGTAAAGGTGGCCGATGGCTTGATGCCCCAAACAGACTCCCAGAATGGGAACCTTTCCCTCCAGGCGACGGACCACGGCGATGGTCGAACCGGTGTCCTCGGGCCCTCCCGGGCCTGGGGATATGACCAGGTGGGTGGGACGCATCTCCTCCGCATCGGAAGGCGTCACTTCGTCATTGCGTACCACCAAGACCTCGGCTCCAAGCACCTGAAGGGCCTGGGAAAGGTTGAAGGTGAAGGAGTCGTAGTTGTCGATGAGAAGGACGCGCGCGGATAAAGAACCCCCTTTCTCCGTGACGTCCTCCTTGCCGTGCGACGCCGGATGTCCGAACGCGGTAGGCGTCGAATCGAGGACGCCGCCACCGCCGGATGCGCCGAATGGCGGGATCACGGTATCATCACCCCCTCGCGGGCCTCGGCGGTGCGTATGGCGCGCAGGAGGGCACGGGCCTTGTTCACCGTTTCCTCGTACTCGCGGGAAGGGTGGGAATCGGCCACCACGCCGGCGCCGGCCTGCACGTACGCCGTTTCCCCCAGGATGAGGACGGTGCGGATGGCTATGCAGGTGTCCATATCTCCGTGATAGGAAATGTAGCCCACAGCTCCGGCATAAGGACCACGCCGTTCCTTTTCCAGCTCGTCTACGATCTGGCATGCCCTTATCTTGGGCGCCCCGGAGACGGTACCCGCCGGGAAGGCGGAACGAAGGAGATCCCGGTTTCCCAAGTCGGCGCGCAAGACGCCGGCCACCTCGCTGACCAAGTGCATGACGTGGGAGAACCGCTCCACTTCCATGACCCTCCTCAGGACCACGCTCCCCGGTTCGCACACCCTTCCCAAATCGTTGCGGGCCAAGTCCACCAACATCACGTGCTCGGCACGCTCCTTCTCGTCGGAGAGCAGTTCCCGTTCCAGCACCAGATCCTCCGCGGGACTCCCGCCACGCGGTCTGGTCCCGGCAATGGGTCGGATGACCGCTTCCCGCCCGCGTCTCCTCACCATGGGTTCCGGCGAGGAGCCCACCAGATGGAGGTCGCCGCAGCGCAGGAAGAACATGTAAGGGGACGGATTCTGACCCCGCAGCGCCCGGTATACGGAGAAGGGCGAACAGCGCAGAGGGGTAGAAAAGCGCTGGGAGAGGACCACCTGGAAGGCCTCTCCGGCATAGATGTAATCCTGGGCCCGACGCACCATGTCCTCATATTCCTCGCGGGTGCAGTTGGACTCCACCGACCAAAGGTCGATCTCCTCCGAAAGGTAATAGACCTCCCTATGCGAAGGGGGGACGGATCTCGCGGACAAGTCGCGGGCCATGGATTCCAGAGCGGACGTAGCCTCCCGATAGAGGAGGCGCTTTTCTTCTGCATTTGTTCCCCCTGGGATCGGGACGTTGGCGAGTAGTATCATGCGACCACGGAGGTGGTCGAACGCTGCGGCGGTGCGGGTAAGCATGAAGACCATGTCCGGGACGGCGAGGCCCTCCTTTCTGCTCAGGGTCACCTTGTCCATGAAGGGCAAGAGGTCATAACCGAAATAACCCACCGCCCCGCCGCAGAAGGGGAGTCCTTCCGGAGGACGAGAGGCGCGGAATCCGTTCATTACTTCGAAGAGGAAATCTATGGGGTTATCTCGTTCCCGCGGCCCGCTCACTCCCGAGGTCGCATCCACTCTTGCCTCCAAAAAGGGAGGGAGAAATCCGCGTAAAGACCATTGCCCCGACCTTTGGCCGCCCGTAAGGAATTGTATGCGGCCCTCCCGGTAGTTTATGACGCAGAGAGGTTGACACCCCAGGAAGGAATAGCGGCCCCAGCGTTCCCCTCCCTCCGCACTTTCGAGCAGAAAGGAGTAATCGCCAACCCCTAATTTTAAAAAGGCCGTGACTGGTGTTTCCGTGTCCGCTTCCACCACGCGGGCCACGGTTATCAGGTTGTGGTGTCTCGAGAGCTCCAGGAAATCCTCCTCGCCGGGTTCGTACAGTCCGTTTTTCATCTCGCCACCCTCCGCATCGATCGCTCCTTCCGTTCCGACCATCCCAAAAAGATCGGCCGCGTATCCTCGGGGAACGCGGCCAATATGAACGGAAAGGCCGCTACCCCCTGGAGAGGGCTCGCGGCCTTTTCGTGTCCTGTCTCGGATTTGGGGTCTTGGGTTTACCTGCTTCTGGAAAGTATTAAAGGATGTGTTTCATGCGGAGCCCTCTCCTCATGAGGGGCTCCACCACCATCGAAGTCCCGAGCTCGTCGAAGATCGCTTTTCCATCATGAGCCGATTCTAGGCACAAAGTGTTCGGCTGTCAACAGGATTTTCCGTCTTTATTTCACGGGTGTATCGGCATTTGCTCAAAATGAGGCGAAGCTCCTTTCCTGGTCCAGGTGCTTGCCTTACCGGGATGAGAAATGCGCATAAGACCTTCGCGACGGATAAGGCACCTCGCGAAACAGTACGGTGAAATCCTTTCGCGGACGGTCCGAGAGGAGTCGGAGTTGTGCCACCCGCGGCCGCGGCTTCGAAGAGGCAGACGGCGGCCCTCGATCTCAGACTCGTTCCACGACGGTGGCGATGCCCACCCCCCCGCCTCCGCAAAGGGTCTGGAGGCCGTACCTCAGGCCATGGCGCGCCATCCAGTGGACCATCTCCGTGAAGTAGAGGACCCCCGAGCAACCTATGGGGTGCCCGATGGCTATGGCCCCTCCGGTGGGATTGATGCGCGGGTCATCGAAGTCCAGCCCGAACTCCTTGCAGAAGGCCAGTACCGGGGAGGCGAAGGCCTCGTTGGGCTCGAAGACGTCCACGTCGTCCATGGTTATCCCCGCCCGCTCCAGGGCCTTGCGCATGGCTGGTATGGGCCCCAGGAGCATGATCAAGGGCTCCGAGCCGGCCACGGCGGTGGAGACAATACGCGCCAGAGGCTCTAGTCCCAGCTTTTCCGCCTTCTCCGATGTCATGAGCATGACCGCCGCCGCTCCGTCCACGATGGCCGAGGAGTTGCCCGCGGTGACCGTGCCCCCTTCCTTGAAGCGGGGAGGGAGGGCGGCCATCTTGGCGTAGGCGGCTTCCGGGTCGTCCAGGGCTTGCGCGCGGGGAGGCTCGTCCTTTTCTACCAGGATTTTCCTTCCATCCTCTACTTCCACCTCCACGGGGACTATTCTCTTCCTGTACCAATCCTCCTCGCGCATAGCCCGCACCGCTTTCTGGTGGCTCCAGAGACCGAAGCGGTCCATGTCCTCGCGGGAGAGCTCGTACCGGTCGGCCACCATCTGGGCGCTCACACCCATGGGATTGAGGGCTCCCCGTTCCATGGCCCTAGGGTGGAGGGTGGCGGGAAGCCCAGCCTGCCCGGCGACCATGAAATCGGAGCCCATGGCGTAGTGGCTCATGCTCTCCACGCCGGCGGCGATGGCTATCTCCCCCGCCCCGCACATGAGGGCGTGGGCTTGGGAGTTTATGGCCTGGAGTCCGGCGTTGCAGTAGCGGTTCACCGTCCAACCCGCCACCTCGTCCGGGAGGTCGGCGGCCAGGACGCCGATCCTTCCCAGGTTGAGCCCCTGCTCCCCGATCTGGCTGAGGCAGCCCACGGCCGTATCCTCGATCTCTCGGGGATCGAAGGCGGAAGACTTTTCCATCACTCGGTCAACCAGGCCGCGCAGTGCGGTGGCCAGGAGGTGCTGGGCGGAGACTTTGGCGAAGACGCCTCCTTTCGCCGCCCCTGCCCATCCGGACCGCCCGGTAGGTGTGCGCACGGCTTCCACCACCACCACTTCCCTGAGCTCCATTGCTTTCCCTCCTTTCCGGGATCGAAGTCGACTTCCCTTATCTCGCGTTCGCTTGCGTCGCCGGGTCCGGGATCCTCCGGGTCAAGCGTAGGCGGAGAACCCCTTACCCAGGAGCTCACGCCCCACGATGAGTTTCTGTATTTCCGTGGTCCCGTCCGGTATGGTCAGCATGCGCGCGTCGCGGAAGTACCTCTCCAGCGGATATTCGTCGGACAGCCCCACGCCGCCGTGGATCTGGATGGCGTCATAGGTGACCTTCACCGCGGCCTCGCAGGCGTAACCCTTGGCCAGGGAGGACATCAGGCGGGCTTGGGGATCCATCCTGGCGGACAGCCAGAGGGCCTTGTAGCCCAAAAGACGCGAGGTCTCCGTGAGGACGGCCATGTCGTAGAGCATCTCCTGGATGAGCTGGAACCTGCCTATGGGCTTTCCGAACTGCGTTCTCTGTTTGGCGTACTCCAGGGAGGCGTCCAGGGCCGCCTGGGAGAGGCCGGCGGCGGCCAGGGCCATTCCGCTGCGCAGGAAGGCGAAGATGACGTTTTCCACGCTCATCCTGCCCATCAGGTTCATCAAGCGGGGCAAGGACTCCTTGGCTTTTTCCGGATCCAGCCCCAGCTCTTCCAGCCTTTCGGGGTTGGAGAAGGTCCTGGTTATCATCTCCAGGAGGTTGTTCTCCCGCGGGACTTGGCAGTTGTCGAAGTAGATTTCGCCGGTGGGCGCCGCCCTCCAGCCCAGCTTGTGCAGGGTGGACGTCTCGTAGGGGGAGACCTCCTTTTCCACCAGCAAGAAGACCCGGTTGCCCTCCTGGTCGTTGGCCACCAGGAGGCACAGGTCGGCGATGGGAGCGTTGCTGATCCAGGTCTTGGTGCCGTTGACCACGTAGGCGTCGCCATCCAAGATCGCCGTGGTGCGCATGGCCCGGTTGTCGGAGCCGGCTTCCGGTTCGGTTATGGCGTAGCACCCGATGACCTCGTTCCTCTCCACCCGGGGAAGGAGCCTGCGCCGCATGTCCTCCGAACCCAAGTGGATTAAGGCGGCGGGGAAGGACAGGCCCACTATACCCGCGGCGCTGGGCCAAACCCGGAACATCTCCTCGGTCAGGATGCCCAAGTTCACCGGGTCCTGGCCCATGGCCCGCAGGCTCTCCAAATCGAACCCCAGGCCCACCTTCTGAAACTTCTTCAGGAGGCTGACCGCCTCCTCACGCCCCATGGGGCCTTTCTTCTCCTGCTCGTCAACCAGGGGCTGGATCTCCTTTTCCAGGAATTCCCTGATACTTGCACGGAAAAGCTTCTGGTCCTCGCTGAGATCGAAATCCATGCCTCACCTCCATGTCTCCTACGGTACCTAACGAGAGGCCGAGACGTCACTTCCACCTTAATTTTCCGTTTCCTTGATTACCGGAGAACCTACCTGGGGAGCAAGCGGTACACCTGAAAGCGCTGGATCGAGGGCTCAGCCCCTCCTTTCCATTCCCTGCCAGTACTTGTCCTCCAACTCGCGCTTGATGATCTTCCCGTCGATGTGGCGGGGGAGCTCCTCGAAGAAGTCCACCTTAGCGGGCACCTTGTATCCGTACAAGCCCTCTTTTTTGCAGAACTCCAAGATCTCCTCCTCGGTGGCCTCCATGCCTTCATGCAGCTGGACGCAGGCGATGGGGACTTCTCCCAGGTCGGGATGGGGCAGCCGGACCACGGCGACGTCGAAGACGGCAGGGTGGCGCAGGATGACCTCCTCTATCTCCAGGGGGTAGATGTTGACCCCGCCGGAGATGATCATCTCCTTGACCCTTCCCGTGAGATAGAGAAAGCCGTCCTCGTCCAGGTAACCCAGGAGGCCGTCGTCGTACCATTCCTCGCCGTCTATGATCCGTATGGATTCGTGCAACCTGTCTTCGGATCCGGGATAGCGCAGGGCGAGGGTAGAAGCGGTCCTGCCCATGACCTTGCCCACCTCGCCGGGTTCCGCCCAGCGTCCCTCTTCCTCCATGTAGATGCGCAGGTCTCCGCAGCGGGCCTTGCCCACGCTGCCGATCCTTTTGGGTTTTTCCTGGTAATCCCCGGGAAGGAGAACGGTGATGATGGCCGTCTCCGCGCTTCCGTAATACTCCCCGAAGACGGGACCGGGCGCGCCCTGGCGCATGAAGAGCTCGTTGGTGGCCTGTTTGACCTCCGGGGGGCAGGGAGCTGCTGCGCAGAGGATGGAGCGCATGGAAGAGAGGTCGTATCGGCTCTTTGTCTCCTCGGGAAGGGCCAGCACCCTCTGCAGGATGGTGGGGGCCACGAAGGTCCAGTTGATCCTCTCCTTCTCGATGAGGCGCAGGAACTCAACGGCGTCGAACTTGCGCATGATCACCGCCGTGGCTCCTAGGAGGAAGAAGGGAGCCCACCCGGCCGCGGTGCCCGCGTGGTAGAGGGGAGTGACGATGAGGGTACGGATGTTACCCGTTACCGGGTCGTGGATGCGCCCTCCCCCGAACCAGTAAAGGTAACTGAAGGCCAGGAAGTTGTAGCGCATGAACTCCCGCAGGGTGGCCCGGGGCGGCTCGGCCAAGTCGGAGAGCAGGTATCCCAGGCTGTCGAAGAGGTTGGAGCTCTTGGGGATACCCGTGGTCCCTCCGGTATAGGGGTTGAAGGCCACCAGAAAATTGACGTCGGGCATGGTGGAGGGATGGGAGGAGATGAGCTCCTCGTAGGAGTAGAGGTCCTTTCCGTCGCGTTCGCCGCCCACCATCACCAGGTGCTGGACGCCCTCCAGTTCACCGCGGACCTTCTCCACCTCCTCCAGGAACTCGGAGTCGAAGATGAGCACCTTTGGGCGGCGAAGGTTGATGGTCTTGGCCAGCTCTTCACCCCGCAGGTGCCAGTTGACGAAGGGGTTGACTACCCCGATGAGGCTGCTGGCGCACATGGTCTCCAGGTACTCGGCGCTGTTGTGGAGCATGACGGCCGCCGTTTCCTTGGGCCTCAGGCCCAAAGATTGCAGGGCGTTGGCCAGCCGCAGCACCCGGACCTTGAGCTCCCCGAAGGTGTAACGCTTATCTTCCTCCACCACGGCTTCCCTCTCCGGGAAGGTGTCCCACATGGCCAGGATCCAGTTGGGGACGATCTTTCCCACTTTCATCTTCCCCAGGTCCTTGAGGTTGGGGAGCAAGCCCCTTCCTCCGGTGAAGATGCGATAGACGATCCTCCGCGTGTTCTTCGGCCCTCCCCACTGCTCCCGGAGGGTCCTGCCCAACCCTTTGGCCTCCTCCATCTTCAGGGTCGCGGGCAGGGCCCGCAGCAGCTCCCGCACGTTCTTCTCCGCCTTCATCCTTCCTCCCCTCCCGAATATGACCAGGATAATACCCTTTTCTGCCTATGAGTATTTTTAGGGTCGAATACGTTCTCGCCCGAGGCCACGATTCTCGATTTAAACTGCAGATCCGATGCCTCCCATGACGGCACTGGCCGCCGGACCGAGAAACAGCCACGTGGTAAATATATACCCTGGTTAGAAAACGGTAAACGGTTGTGTTTCTCCCGTTGCGGAAAGGTGCACGGCCATCAGGCACATGTTTTCCTTAGACGATCGGGGGAAGGTCCGGGGCCGCGGGGGAAGGTTGACCGCGCGCATGGGAACCGCCGTTCCCTTTGGGGCGCATGGCCGTTCCGGCCCCGTCAGGCAAGGGCGGCGGCGACCGTCTCCGCCAGGAGCCTTGCCCCCAGTGGATTAGGATGCACCCCGTCCAGGGTCAGCAAAAGACCCCGCCGTCCGCTCAACTGGAAGGCGGCACGGGGGGTAAGGGCATAGAAGGTGTCCGTGAATATGCAGGTAAAAATTTCCATCAAGTACGTGCTGGGCTTGCCCAGGCGGGAGAGTTGCTCCTCGAAGCACCGGGCGGCGTCGGCCAGCCGCAGCTCCCTGCCCAGCGCCGTTTCCCGGATGACCTCGTTGTAGCTCTCCCTCACACGGTTGAGCGTTGAGGCCAGGTCCTCGCCCAGGCAGGGAATGGTGACCAGGGCGACGTTTTTCGCACGGCATTCCGGGCTATCCAGGATCCGTTTCAGGATGACCCTGAAGGCGGATGGATCCGTGGCGGGCAGCTTTCCCTGAGAAAGGAATGATCTTACCATCATTTTCCAAATAAAGCTTCTTTTCTCCAGGTAGGGGAGGAGGATGTCGTTTGCCCCCGCCTCCAGGACCACGGTATCCGCCCGGTGACGGGAAAGGATGGCCGCCAGACGGTTTCCCACCGCGACCAGGGTGTCGCCTCCGCGGGCGCTTACGGAGATATCCCAATCGGGCATCAATCGGGCGAGGAGGGAGGGGAAACAAAGGTGGGGAAGCCCTCCCGCCAGGCTGTCGCCGACCACCAGCAGCGTCCTCCCTGCCAGTTTCCCTCACCCCCCGTCCTTTTCTGCCCGTGCTTGAGCGTCGAAAGCTCTTGTTTCCGTCCCTCGAAACGCGTCACCTTCCCGCCTCTGGAGGTTGCACACCCTTCCCGGGGCGGCGTTCCTCGTCCGCCGCCCTCGACTCCCCCTCCAGGGCTTCCATCAACTCCAGCGCTTCCCGGAAGCTCGATCCGCAGAAAGAGGGTTCCGGCCGGAAGGCCGAGCAAACCTCGGGCCTCTCCGGTTTCCCCCATAGGGAGCACCGGTTGTCGCCGGTCAGATGGTGACACCGGATGCCCGCGGGCTTGTCAAGGGAGGAAACGGAAAGGGCGATACAACAAGCCCCGCACTTGCGGCATTCCAAAGTCGGGCTCCTTCCGCGGCACTCTCGATCGACGGTCCTTATAAATACTAACACGCCCGGATCGCTGGGGGAGGACGACGGTGGTGACCTGCCGGCGTCCCTTTCGTCCGATAAAGCGTAGAGGAAGAATGACCCATGACTTTGCCCCGCCCAGGGACAAAGAAGGCTCTTCAGGTCCTCGGCCGTGAGGGAGGCCACTCGGGGCAAGTGGGCGGCATGATGGGCCACCGGTCGTCGTGAGGAGTGTAGAATGTTCCTGTGATCCGGCGGGGAAGGAAGCGGCGAGAAAGGATCGTTTGAAAGGCGGAGTCGGATGAAGTTTTACGGGCCCAGAAAAAAGACCGAGTCCGGAAAGTGCTTCAAGGCGGCATTGCTGACCACCGTCATCCTTTTTCTCGCTTTGGCCTCCGCGTTTTTCGGCCCAAGCTGCGGATGCGCTCCCATACGCACCCGGCAGGAAGAGGTCTCCCTGGGGGTCAACGTCGATCGAAACGCCGGGATCGGGGGAGAGGAGCGGGACAAGCTCGTTTCCGCCGATCTGGAAGAGGAGAAGGCGGAGCGCGTACGGTATTTCCGGGAAAACGCCGAAAAGCTGGCCGCGGCGATACATCAGAGGATAAACGAGGTGAGGCGGAAGTACGGCTTGGCGGATCTGAAATGGGACCCCCGACTTCAGGAAATAGCTTTGGCCCACAGCCGAGACATGGCGGAGAGGAATTATTTCGACCACGTCAGTCCCGAGGGGGAGGATTTCAAAGACCGCTACCGGGAAAGCGGATACTATCTGACCACCCGGGTGGGAGATACGGAATACGTGGGCGGGGAGAACCTTTTTCTGGGCAACGTGGTGCACTCCTACACCTACGACAAGAACACCCGCGAGGTCCTATCCTATTCCTACTTCACCCTGGAAAGCCTGGCGGACGCTGCGGTGCAGGGCTGGATGGACAGCCCGGGTCACCGGGAGAACATACTGACCCCTTTCTCCAGGGAAGGGATCGGCGTGTGGGTGGACGAGGACGGCGAGGTCTACATCACCCAGAACTTCTCCTGAGTTACTCTGCTTTTCCTCGGACCAGCGGATTCCGTTTCAGCGAGCTGTGGCGCATGGAAAGATCGTAGTCCCGGAGATCCTCCCGGCTGAGCCTGAGCGCCGGACACATGTGCAGGCATTTACCGCAGAAGTCACCGCAGATGAGCCCGAAGCAGTTGTCCAACATGGCCCGGGTGAAAGGATGTATCTGCTCGCTCCCCAAGGAGGCGAAGTAGTGAAGCGGCTGCCCCGGCCCCTCGGGGATCTGCAGGTCGCTGTGACTGCCCGTTCCCTTTATCAACCCGGTGACGGCATAAGCACAGCGTATGTCGTCGCGTAGGGCGTATTCCAGCACCCTTTCCCCAATCCTGCAACTCTGGGCTTCCCTTTCTGACAGGGCTTCCGCCGGGCAGAGGCGAACGCATTTCCTCCCGCATTCCTCCGGGCGGCAGAGGGGAGGGCCGGAGTAAAGCGGGGTCGGCTCCAGTTCTGCCGAGGTGAGAAGGGAATTGAAGCGCTGCATGGATCCGAATTCGGGCGAGAGAGCCAGTCCGTTCCAGCCGAACTCGGCCAGCCCCGCGGCCACCGCGGCGTGGCGGTGGGAGAACTCGGCCATGACCTTGCCCGTCTGGATGGTCCGGTCGAAGTACTTGGTCATGCTGCTTATCCAAGTGGGCATGAAGGCCAGGGTCTTGTAGCCCTCGTATTCGAGCAGCTTGGCCATGCGGTTGACCAGGCGGGAGCTCTCCCAGTTGGTGAGTCCGTACCCGTAAAAGAGGTAGGGGGTGTTGGTCTTGGTCGGTTCGTACCATTCTCCCCATACGTCGGCCATCCCCTGGAAGAGGTGCATGCCCACGGAGATCACCGACCTACACTCGGGCAGGAAATCGGTGGGGCGGTGCCCCTCCGGGGCGTTCTCGAAACGTTCCACCGGGGCTATGCCCACCAGGTCCGCTCCCCAGTCCAGGAGTGTTTCCACCACGGCTCGCGTGAGCTTGTCCATGCCCTCACCCCCTCGCTCGTCCGTCGTCCAATTCCGATGTTTGCTCGACGTCTTTGGAAGCCGACCTGCGGCGGTATGGGACACCTCCGCCGCCTTAAGCCTGATTCCAGTATATCCCGAACGGAACGCTTCTCGCGCGCGGTCCAAGCGTTTTGACACCGCCGCCGACCACTTGTAGACTTGATGTCGAGCCGTCTCGAAGAAACATCTTCAGATAGACCGTAGCCCGAAATCCGCCCAACCGGAAAACGCGTCGGCAAACCCGCTTCTACCGAACGGAGGTGGAAAGAGGTGGAGATTCCACGATCTGCTTACCAGGAACTGGAAGAAGCACTTGGGCCGGAAAACGTGTCTGCGGAACCCGCGGTCCTGGACGGATACGCCTGGCAACCCTCCTTCAACACCGATCCCCGCATCTGGGTCCCCCGGCCGGCGGCGGTGGTCCTCCCTTCCAACACCTCCGAGGTGCAGCAGGTCGTTGGGATCTGCAACCGCTACGGCCTGAAGTTCAAGGCCTTCAGCACCGGCTGGGGAGCTCATGCCGGTCCCACCGAGGAAGGGGTGGTGCAGGTCGACCTCCGTCGCATGGACCGCATACTGGAGATCGACGAGAGGAACATGTACGCGGTGGTGGAGCCCTACGTGAGCGGAGCTCAACTGCAAGCGGAAGCCATGAAAAAGGGGCTGAACACCCACATCATCGGGGCGGGTCCGGCCTGTTCTCCCCTGGCCAGTGCCACCGCCTGCTGGGGGGTGGGCTGGGACGGGCAGTACATGAGCTACAGCTTCCGCAACCTTCTTGGCGCGGAGTGGGTCTTCCCGGACGGGACGCTCCTCCGCACGGGCTCCCTGGGCTCGGGGCTGGGCTGGTTCTGCGGCGACGACCCGGGGCCTTCACTCCGGGGGATCATGCGGGGATACGTGGGTTCAATGGGCGGTAACGGCATCTATACCCGGGCGGCTTTGAAGCTGTTCCCTTGGCCCGGCCCGTCGGAGGTGCGAGGGGAAGGCCTCCTCCTGGACTACGCCGCCCCCGTTCCCGAGAACCTACGGTTTCACATGTGTTTCTTTCCCGATCTCCGCTCCTTCAACGAGGCCGGCTATGCTCTTGGGGAGGCGGAGATCGGATACGTGGTGAGCAAGTCCTCCACGGCCGGGTATCTCTTATGCATCCTTCCCCATTTCCTGAGGAGTTTGCGGGGTAAGCAGGCCCTGAGGACCGTTCTGAGAGACGCTCTCAAGTACCTGCTCATGGTGGTCCTGGCCGCGGCCTCCCCGGAGGAGATGACCTACCAGGAGGGAGCTCTGCGAGAGATACTATCGCGTCACGGCGGCGTCTCTATGGAGCTCTTCCACGGGATCCCCGCCCTGGGGAGAATGTTCTGGATGAACTTCATCCGAGTCACCATCATCCCTCTCATCTACCGCGCCGGTGGCCAGTTCTCCACCGGATGGCCCAAGGACGAGACCTGGGAGGTCCTCACCCGCTATATGGAGCAGGCCCAGGAGATAAAGGAGAGGTGGATCGGAAAAGAGGCCATCCTGGACGACATGGGTGACTGTGCCTGGATGACCCTCTACGAGAACAGCGCCTATGCCCACTGCGAGGAGATATTCGCCTACGACCCTCGGAACCGCCGCCATACCGAGAACATCGTCCCCTTGAGCCTGGACTTCGCTCTGGCAGCCATAGAGGACTGCATGGAGCAGGGCTTCAACTTCGATCCCGTGATGCGCAAGCTCTTCAGCCCCCTGCAGGGAGATTATGCCAGATGGCAAAGGGAGGTCTCCGCCCTGCTCGATCCCAACCAGGCCGCCGACGCGAGATTTTACACGGGAGAGGAAGACCTGGATCCCTCCGCCCTGGACGAAAGCCGGCGCGAGAGGTTGGCCCGCCTCATGCGGGAAAGGGCCTGGATGGAGTGAGGGCCTTCACGGATGTGCTTGTAGAGCCGATATACAAGTAGGCCGTCGGCACGAGTTGCGTACGGGGGGTGGGAACATGGTCAGGTGCGGGATGTGCGGCGTTCCGCGGATGTTCAGCTACACCACACGCTGGACCGACGACGGGGTGATCGTCTCCATGCCGCGGGGCCTCATACGGTTGCTCTTCATGGAGAGGGAACACCTGGTGGCCATCTACAGGGCCATAGAGGAGAAGCTGGGGTTGCCCATAGATCACATCATCACCGAGGCCAAGCGCAAAGACGCCTGGACGTACGTGCAGGATGTACTGCCTCCCCTGGTCTCGGACCTCGTCAAGAAGCGGTTCGTGCGCAGGCTCGCCTACATGGCCATGATCGCACAGGCGGCCGTGATCGGGCTGGGGAAGGCGAGACTTTTAGAGTACCGGGAGGGTAAGCTGCTCACCGGGAAGATAAGCCCCGTCTACTACCACGCCATGTTCGCTGGTGACGCCCTGGGTGCCTTCGAGACCTTCGAGGGCCGCAAGGCGGAATTGGCTTACTCGTTCCTCTCCTCGGAGATGTTCCTGCGCATAGAGGCCTCCGAGAGCGCCCACGTCGGCGAACGGCTCGAGCTCCGGGAAACGCCCGTCGTGAAGGCTCGGGCCGGTTTCCAGCGCTGTCGACGCTGCGGGGCGCCGTCCGATCTGGCCAACTTCCGCTGGGATGCCGCGAGCGGACGGATATTGGACCAAAGAACCGGCGAGTGGTTCTTCGTCCAGGGAACGCGGGCCATGGATGCCGTGCTCCGGGAGCTGGAGTACGAGCTGGGCGAGGAGATACCGCAGGTGGTGGCCAAAGCCACCTGGGATTTCTTCCGGCGTCGCAGGGAAGAACACCCCGGCGTCTTCGAGGACCTCTCCTTTCTGAAGATAAGGGGGATGGGAGTACCGGACAGCCTGCAGCCCACTCCCGAGGAACTGAGGAAAGGGCTGGACATCCGCAACGGCTACAATGGGGCCATCCTGGCGGGGATGGTGGCCGCCGCTTGCGGTGTGGAGGAGCCCTCCTGGAGCTGGGAATCGCCTCAACCCGGCGTGATAAGGATCCGCATCGCCTGAAAGTAGCGAGGAAACACCCGACGCTCGTCGGGTAGGGTTGGCCGTGTTCGTGAAGGCGGTGGAAGCCCCCGCCCTTCCCGGAAAGGATGGAGGGCGAATGCGGGCATTGGGGCCATCGAGGTTTCGAAGGGGTAACGGCAATGGGCGGGAACCGTATGATGTGCCGCAAGCTCGACAGGCCCTGCGTTAGGGAAGGACGAGGATCGCGGGGATAACCGCAGGGACTATCCGGATTTACGGAATCTTGCGGCGGCTTCGCGTGGGGGGAAGGGGGGATCTCAGTGGTGGGAACGGGTTTGTTTGAATGGTAAGAATTGCCGGATATAAATAGCTGTCTCTCCGCGCGGGAGCCGTAAATAGGGTGGGAGAAAGAGGTCGCGAAAGGGGGGAGCTTTCATGAGTGAGGAGACCGCAGTCGAGGAGTATCGCCAGTACGGGTACCGCTGGGTGGTGCTCCTGGTCTACGGGATCATCCTGGTGGCCCAAGCGGTGCTGTGGTTGAGCTTCGCGCCCATCGAGTCGGACGTGGAGAAGGCACTGGGAGTGGGCTCCACGGCCATCCGTGCGCTGGCCTTGGTGGGGCCCCTGATGTTCGTCTTCATCGGTTCCTACGCCGGGGATTTGGCCGACCGCAGGGGTTTCAAGTTCGCCGCCGGGGTAGGGGCAGTAATATGTTCGGTGATGGGTATCATCCGGGCCGTAATCCCTCACGTGGTGGAATCCGGTACCGCCCAATACTGGATATTCCTGGTATGTCAGGCCATAACCGGCGCCGGTGGGGTGTTCATCGTCACCAACATGTCCAAGATGCCCATCAAGTGGTTCCGGGAGAAGGATCGCGCCCTGGGAATCGGACTGGCCACCATGTTCTTCTACCTGGGCACGGCCGCGGGATATCTCCTGGTGACCACCATCGCCGGTATCCCCGAGGACGCCGCCGAGTTGGGCAACATAGCGGTGATCCAAGACGGGCTCAACCGCGTATTGACCGCCTTCGCCGTGTTCATGGCCGCCTCCACGGTGCTCTTCTTCCTCCTGGCCAGGGAGGATCCCCCCACGCCCTCCGGCCCCATGCCCGAGGAGGTCAAGCTGGGGGTCATGGAGTCCCTGCGCCGCTTCATGGGATCCTCGGTCTTCCGCGCGCTGGCCACCGTCTCCCTGGTGGGATACGGCATCTACATGGGCATGGCGGTGACCATGGAGAAGATAATCACCTTCCACGGTTTCACCGCCAAGTTCGCTGCCTCGGTGGCCACGGCCATGATCCTGGGGGGCATCCTGGGAGCGGCCATCCTGCCCGGGGTCTCCGAGAAGTTGGGACTGCGCAAGCCATTTTTGGTCCTCGCTGGTCTCATCCCCATTCCCATGATGTTCCTCATGGGATTCGTGGGGAGCAAACCGGTGGACGTCGTGGCTGGTGCGCTCCTGGGCTTCTTCCTCTTGGCCGCCCTGCCGGTTACCTTCACCATCACCGGGGAGATGGAGGATATAGGGCCGCGATTGGCGGGCTCCGCCGTGGGCACCCTCATGGCCATCGGGAGCATCGGCTCCTTCGCCATTCCCTTCCTCATGGAGGTCTTCAAGCGCGAGACGGCGGCAGGTGTAGCCGACTATCGCTGGGCTCTCGTCTTCCTGGCGGTCCTGGGTGCCCTGGCCATCGCCGTGGTGCTGCTGTGGGTCAAGGAGACCGGACCTCGTGTACGCGAGAGGAGAGGATGATGCGAGGTCGGGATGGGCGGCCCTCGTGAAGCGCGTCCTCCCATAGAACTGATGTCGTTAAGCCGCGGTCGGATGTCCGCCGAGGGCATCAAGGGAAATTGGACATAATCCAAAGGGGCTCCTCGCGTGCCGAGGGCACTTCTCCATAGACCTTGGGCGAGGTCTTGGCGTGAAGAGGAAGAGCGTGTGCGCCAGCAAGGTGAAAAGAGTTGAGACCGGGAGGGATTCGGAAAGGGTCGAGAAGTCGAGCACGAGCCTTTACGGGGTTTAGCCCAACCACGGCAATAAAGAATATGCCGGATAAATAAGAGAACGAACCGTTTAGGCCAAGTAGGCGGCTTGCGGGTTTTCCAACCCTGAAGACCCCGATGACAATACGGAGAAAACGATGCTGTACCCTTTCAGTAGACGCTTTTCTGGTTGAAAAAGATCAAGATGCTACTCTATAATTATGGCAAAGCAGGCAAATTCGAAAAGAAGAAAACGGCTTGGTTGAATCATAAAAGGGAACACCGACCATCGTTTTAAAGGGCAAGCGTTGTGAAAGGAGGAGATATGGGACAATATGGCAACCAGGTTTCCTACCCGGATTTAGAGCCGACAGCCCACACGCCGCAAACCCCTTACACGCCTCAGCACCCCTATCCCGGGCAACCTCCCTATTATCAGCAGCAGTACCACACCCCACCCCCGGGTTTCCCGACCCAGCCCAGACGGGCGTTTTCGGCTTTCAAGGCGGGGGCCTTTCCGATTTGGGATGTTCTGGTCGGGTCTTTTCAGGCGCTTTTCCTCCTCTTTTTCTGCTTCGGCTGGTATGCCTTTCATGCGGCCGGCGAGAACTGGGAATACGATTACGGTTACAGGGGCTTGAAGATTGTCGTTTCCGGCACCATATCCCCACCGGGTGTGATCGGCTTGGTTTTGGCGATAACGCTCTTTTTCGTTGCTCTGTTTTTCATATTCAATCGAAACGTGAACGTCGTTTCCGTCACGGGGAGACAGACGGCTTTCGTCTACGTGACCCTGGCCGTATTGATACTCGTCTTCGTGCTCATCGCCATCGCCGTCAACGGGGTGTACATGTCCGATTGGTTCAACCAGGAGATAAAGAAAGCCTTGCTCGAAAACGATGCCAGCCTGGGATTGAACTGGTCGTACTTCGTGTGCCTGGCCATCGCGGTCCTCAACCTGCCGGCGGCCTTTCTTAAGTTTATGGAGCGAGAATGATAATGGTTTAAAGAGCGGGATAGGGCTTTCGGCCGACAAGATGACCACCTAATGCTCCTCCTGCTCACCTTATTAGGAAACACAGGGGAATAACGCCACAGCGGTTGAAACCCTCGATGTATCCATATTCTCGGGCAAGTTAACCATGGAAACAACTTTGATAACGTTTTACAAAAGTTGAAACCCTCGACGAATCCAGGCTTCCGGGCAAGAGGTAGGGCAGGGGGCTTTTCCCCGCTCGCTTTTTTCGGAGACGAGGGCTAGGGACGGTTTGGCTCCCGGCCGGGAACGGAACAATCTTTAATGTGCTCAGGGTCTCGCGTGGGTATCTTGGCGGTTTTTGAAGGCGGGGAAGATGCGGGGGCAGTATGGGTACGCCGGAAACATCCTGAGGGTGGACCTGTCTTCCGGGAAGATCGGCCGTCGGGACCGACGGACTTCGCGGATTCCTTTATCGGAGGGGCGGGGCGTTGCCAACAATCCCCTCCACCCCCACGAGAATCCGCAATTGGAATCACGGTAGGCGTTGGGACGCCATTTCGCCGTAAAAGGGCCGGCGAAGAGCGGCCTCGTTATCGAGGCTTGAGATGGGGGAGTTTTCCATAAAACAAGTTCTTGCATTGCCTTGTGATGAAAGGTTTTGATGCGAGTAAAGACATGCCGTTCTCTTGCGTGACCGTCGAGGAACCCCTACAACGCGGGCGAGGGGGTTCGGGCGCCTGGCTGGTCGGGCACCAACAAGGCGGAACAGACGGCTATAGAGGTCGCCGGCATGGTCTCCAAGGTCTTGGTTTGACGAGGCGCGGCAAGGAGGTTGTCGGGCAACGGCGGC
>JACVJF010000050.1 GCA_015711855.1 Candidatus Solincola quzhuomuensis
CCAGGCCACGTCGGCGCTGACCGCGGATATGTCGTAATAGCTGCGGAAATCGGTATCCTGGGGCTCCTGCCTGGTCCAGCTGTATCCGCCGTCCGTGGACTTGACGATGAGGCGGTCCAGCCCCACCGCCCACACGGTAAATTCGTCGACCGCCTCAACCGCTTGCAAAGACCCTGCGCTTAGATCCGAGTATGACCAACTGTTCCCCCCGTCCGTGGTCCTCAAGATGCGGTTCCCGGACACGATAAAGGCTCGGTCGGCGTCGAGGGCATCCATATCCGGCAGGTCATTGGTGGTCCCCGTGTTCTGCGGTTTCCAAGTACCGCCTCCATCGGTGGTCTTCAAGAGCAGACCGTTCATGCCCGTGACCCAGGCGTTGTTCTGGTCCACGGCGCACAGGTCGAGTATAAGTTCCTCGGTAGGAAGGACGTAGGTGGTCCAGCTTGAACCACCATTGATGGTCTTCCGCACCTGGCGTTGATAGCCGCCGATCGACTCCACCCAGTAGTTGCCGGCTACCCATACCACGCTGGTGCTGACCGCGCACACGTGGTAAGGGTAGAAGTTCTTTCCCAAGTTCAGCTTGGACCAAGTGGACCCTCCATTGGTGGTGCGCAGGAGGCAGTCCCCGGCTGCCCAGGCGGTATCGGCGTT
Organism: Candidatus Solincola quzhuomuensis; assembly: GCA_015711855.1. Classification (GTDB taxonomy): domain Bacteria; phylum Actinomycetota; class Geothermincolia; order Geothermincolales; family RBG-13-55-18; genus Solincola_A; species Solincola_A quzhuomuensis. Next base: position 655 of record JACVJF010000050.1, read on the forward strand.
CACCGCCGAGAGGCCGCGCAGTTCCGAGGTCACGCCCGAGTTCTGCGTCACCCAGGTGGTTCCCCCGTCGGTGGTCTTGAGGATGGTGCCGTTGTAACCGGAGGCCCAAGCCGTCTGCTCGTCCACCGCCTCCACGGCCATGAGATGCACGGTGGTCCCCGAGTTCTGCGGATACCACCCCTGTGGTTCCTCGGCCAGTCCCGGTGTAGCGAAGACGATGGGAAGAAAACCCGATAACAGGAATAGGGCGGAAGAAAGAAACGCCAAGAGAGCCTTGTGATTGCCGAGAACCTTCATGGCCACCCCCCCTTTTACCGTCCCCCATGAGAGATAATTAATCTCAGTTACCTTGAAGTAATTTTATGCCAAACAAAATTGAAAATAAAGTATGTTTTTCCCCATGCGTTAATGTGCCCCGGGATAAGGTAGGACGTCGCCTTTTTGGGACGTATCCGGGGCCAGAACTTGGGATTTTCGTCCGCCATTAGGGCTGACTCGGGTCCTGGCGGTCATTCGGATAAGGAAAGTAGACCGATGGAGAAGGGGATCGCTACGGCATATCCAACGTCTGGCAACAACATGTCCATCCTCGGCTTGTAAACGCGTTTCCGATGGGGAAGAAATCGCTACCGGGAATGCCTCCGGCGACCTCTTCGGGACCTTTTCATTCTGCCAGCCGACGTATGAACTCCACGCATCGCTCCACGATGAGGTCCTTGTCGTAATCCAGGGTGGCCACGTGGTAGGAGTTCTCCAGCCATACCAGCTCCTTGTCCCTGGAGCTCACGTGTTCCAGGATGTAAGGTCCGTTGGAGGGCGGGACCACGTGATCCTCGCGGGAGGTGAAGACCATTATGGGGGCGGTAATCCTGGACAGGTCCCGCCGGGTGGCCTTCATGAGCTCGTAGAGCTCGGCGGCGGCGCGCACCGGTACCCTGTCGTAGCAAAGTTCCCTGGATTCGGGATCCTTGATGTCGCTCCCCACCCCGGGTATGGTCTTCAGGACGTGCTTGAAGACCGGCGTCAGGGGCATGAGGGGGTTGAGCCTGGCCACGGCGGCGTTGATGGGCATGAGGCCGGCGACCCGGTCGGCATACTTCTCGCCCAGGAAGCAGGTGATGGTCCCTCCCATGGACAGCCCGGTCACGAATACCCTGTCGCAGCGGTCCAAGAGTTCGTGCAGTGCTTTTTCCGCCTCCCCGGTCCATTCCTCCCAGGTGCGCCCGGCCAGGTCATCCACGCTGGTCCCGTGACCGGGCAACCGGGGACCCACGACCGTGAAGCCGGCCTTTGCCAGGCCCTCTCCCAGGGGACGCATGCTCTGCGTGCAACCCGTGAAACCGTGCACCACCAGAACGCCCGTCTTCCCTCCCTCGAACCGGAAGGGTTGGGCTTCCGACCACACTTCCTCCATCTTTCACCTCCCGTTCCTCATCCCGCGCGTGCCGCAGCAAGACGGCTGTCTCCCGTCCTTACGCGGACCACGTCGTCGTCTTCACGTCTTGATTTACCTGTTGCCGCCCCCCGAGGCTGTAGCTGCCGGAAGCGGTCTTGCCGCATCCTTTACCGTCCTTTTTATGAACCGAGCCGGCAAGTTCCCATGATCATTCCTCGAGGACCCAGTCCATGCTGCGCTCCACGGCCCGCTTCCAATAGCGGCGCATGAGGCGCGTCCGCTCCGAAGAGGATTTGTCGGGAAGGGTTTCCAGGTCCACTCTCCAACCTTTCTCGATTTCCTCCAGGTCTTTCCATATGCCCGTAGCCAGACCCGCGAGGAGCGCCGCCCCCAGCGAGGTGGTCTCCGAGATCACGGGCCTCCGCACGGGCACGCCCAGGAGGTCGGCCTGATACTGCAGGAGCATGTCCATAACGCTGGCCCCGCCGTCCACACGCAGCTCCTTCAGGGGTATGCCCGTCTCCTCCACCATGGCCTCCACCACGTCACAGGTCTGCAGGGCCATGGATTCGATGACCGCCCGGGCGACGTGTGCCCGCGTGGTGCCGCGGGTCATGCCGATGAGCAGGGCCCGGGCCCGCGGATTCCAGTAAGGGGCGCCCAGTCCCACGAAGGCGGGGACGAAGAACACGCCGCCGGTGTCCTCCACCTGGGAGGCCAGCTCGTCGATCTCCGCCACGTTAGAGATGATCTGCAGGCCGTCGCGCAGCCAGTTCACCGCCGCTCCGGTGATGAAGATGGAGCCTTCCAAGGCGTAAGTGGCCTTACCACCGATGCTCCAGGCCACGGTGGTCAGCAGTCCCCGGGAGGATAGCCTCGGCCGCTCACCGATGTTCATGAGCACGAAGCTTCCGGTCCCGTAGGTATTCTTTGTCATTCCCGGGCGGAAACAGGCCTGACCGAAGAGCGCCGCCTGCTGGTCTCCGGCCATCCCGGCTACGGGGGCGGAGATGCCCAGGAAGGAGTCGGGGTCGGTCTCCCCGAACACGCCGCAGGAGTCCTTGACCTCGGGGAGCATGGACAAGGGCACCTGGAAGATTCGCGCCAACTCCTCATCCCAGGCCATTTCGTGTAGGTTGAAGAGTAGGGTTCTACTGGCGTTGGAGGCGTCGGTGGCGTGCACCCGGCCGCCGGTGAGACGGTAGAGGAGCCAGGAATCGACGTTCCCGAAACACAGCTCCCCGGCCTGGGCGAGGCGGGCGACCTCGGGCTCGTTCTCCATGACCCAGGTGAGCTTGGTCCCCGAGAAATAGGGATCCAGAACCAACCCCGTCTTGCGGTGTATCTCCTCTTCCAGGCCCTGATCCCGATACCGGGAACAGATTTCGGCGCTGCGGCGGCATTGCCAGACTATGGCCTTCCGGACGGGCCTCCCGCTTTCCCGTTCCCAGATCACTGTGGTCTCCCTCTGGTTGGTTATACCTACGGCGGCCACCTCGCCGGGAGAGATCCCCGCCCCTTCCAAAGCGCGGCGGGCCGCCTGCAGGGTGCATTCCCAGATCTCCTCGGCGTCGTGTTCCACCCACCCGGGTCGGGGATAGTGTTGTGGAAATTCCTGGGAATGGCTGGAGACTATCTTCTGGTCCCGGTCGAAACAGATGCACTTGGTTCCCGTAGTCCCCTGGTCGATGGCCAGGACGATCATGAGGACCTCCTTCCGCGGACGATCTTTCCGGCTGCCAGACAACGGGTAGGTGATGGGTCAACTTCCCGGCGGTCCCTCCCCTGAGCCGGGCGCGGGATCCGCCTTTCGGAGACCCCAACCCGGCGTCCAACCTAGCTTACTCCTCCGTGGGTAGAGTGACCTGCTCCCCGGAAGGCCCTACGTAGCCCTCGGTCCGGTCCTTCTCTATGGGTTCCCTTTCTTTGGCCTCGAACTCGGGAGTGCCCGGCCGCAGGTCCAGGAAGCGCTTCTCTCTACCCCTCGTCTCCAGGCCCAACCTCTGGAGGAGGCGGGGTAGGCTGTGGAAGACTATCCGGGTGGGGGCCACCTCCACCTCCTTCTGGAGGAGCTCGTACAGTTCCTTTTCCAGGTATTTCTTGGAAACGCCTTCGGCGGGCGCTATATGCAGGTGCAGCTCGTCCAGGTCATAGGGGTCGTCGTTGTGCTTCCGGATCTCCAGCTGCCATTCCAGTACGTCCTTGTGGCCGGAGAGCAGGGGATAGAAGGCATTGAGGTCCACAAGGGTCCCCTTGAGCTTGGTGAGCTCGAACTCCTTGTATTCCGAGGTGCGGGTTATCTCCAGGCCCAGCCTGGGCAGAGAACGACCGCAGTAAGGACAGGGAGAATGAACGATGCCCCCCTTGACCAGATCGCCGGTGCGGAAACGCAGGAGCACGCTCCCCCGCCAGTCTAGGCTGGTGTAGACCACCTCGCCGTCCTGGCCTTCCTCCACCCGGTAGCCGGTCTCGGGGTCGATTATCTCTATGATCTCCATATCGGGAAAGAGGTGGTATCCGGACCCTTCCTCCTTGGAGAGGGCCGAGGCGCGGCATTCGCTCCAGGCCACACGTCCCTCGGTGAACCCGTAGGTGGCTATCACCGCCGGCTGCATGGAACCGACCTTGCCCAGGAGCTCGAGCATCTTGTCCTTCAGCCCCGCCGGTAGGCGGTCACCCCCGAGTATCAGGGTATGCAGTTGAGAGAGGTCGCGGCCCTCCCTCGCTGCCAGGCGCAAAAGATGATAGGCATAACTGGGCGTGGCGGTGAGGACGGTGGCCCGGAGGCGCTCCAGGGCTTCAAGTATGCGCCGGGTCCCCAGGATACGGCCGCCCCCGGTATGTAGGGCGGGCATGCCCACCGCCTCGGTCGCGAAATAGGTCATCCAGAAAGCCAGGTGGGGAGCGAAAGGGAAGGCGTTTATCACCACGTCGCTCCTGTCCAGTTCGGCCAGCTCGAAGATACGCCGCCCCGCTTCCCTCAATCTGTGCAGGTCGTAGCGGGTATAGAGGATGGGAGTGGGAAGGGCGGTGCGGCCGATGGTGAAATGATAGTGAACGGGAAGGAACTCGCGGTCCATGAGTTCGGAGTAGCCTTTCTTCCCGTAGGTCAACCTGAGCAGACGATGACGGAAGCGCACGGAGGCTCGGGACTCGATCCTCTCGCGATCCGGCTCGAGGACCAGGTAAAAAGGTATCTCTGGTTTATCGGGAAGCGGAGCTATATCCGCCTTGGTGGTAAAGGGGATGAGGGAGAGATCCCTGACGGATCGGATCACCTGGGGCTTGATGCGGTTATAGTCGAAGAGCTCACGGTAATAGGGACTCAGCGGGTAAACCAGCTCACGTATGTAGCGCGCGAGGTGGTGTTCCTGGGCCGCGAGGTATTCCTTGGGTGGTAAATGATCCCAGAGCGTCTTGGCCATCTCTTATCTTCCTCCCCGTGGAAAAGGACGCTCCGTACGGACCGGAACGACCTGCAGACCTTGCTTAACGATACTATCACGAAAGTGGCGGGGGGCGAAGCCCGCGACCGGCTGCCAGAGCCGCTTCCGGATCGTCGCATTATGTGGTCCGAAAAGACGGCGGAGTACCGTCGGGGTGGAGAAAAAAGGTCCGGATAACCCCCACCGCAGCGTCGCGCTGGAGACTCGGCAGGGCAAGTTTCATCCGAAATAGATGAAAGAGGGAGGCTTCTGCCTCCCAAAAGTACCATTTCCGTTTCGCTTGATCGATCAGGCCCCCACGACGACGTTCGCGGGGGCCGTCGTCAGCAGCCCTCCGAGCAATGGGCTACGCGCGGCACCATGAAGCGCTTCATCCTCGGACCTCCTTTCCCTTTCGCCGTTTACCCGCCGCTTTTCGAATCCATTATAATTGGTCGCTTCACGCCGTTTCATCCGTCGAGACGGTAAACGATCTCGCACTCGCCCACGGTGCCGGTCTTCTTGACTTCCTGTAGAGCGGCTTTGCGGCCGGAAACCCGTGAGATGGAAAACAGTCCCGTGGGGATGATGGGGCACATGGTGGGCGAGCCTTCCCGCCTCAGCTCTTCGTTTCCGTGACAGATGTGGCATCCTGCGACTTTGACCTTTAACCGGTCGTCGTTTTCCTCCACCTCGGCTCGCTCGCAGAAGCGCAGCTCGTTCTGGAGGAAACCCTGGAATTCGCGCCGGAAATCCTCGTCCTTAAGCACGGTTCCCACTTTTCGACGGAAGTCCTCCGCCCAATCCGAGCCTATGCGCGACTTCACCTTCTCCAAGTCTCCTTGCACCGATTTCACCACTGCCCGGTGGTACTTCTTTACGAACTCCCGATCCGTTTGAGACATGGATTATCACCTCTTCCTAGAAAATTCAGATCATGCGCACAGCGCCCCGGTCACAGGCGTGTGAACAGTTTCCGCACAGTCGGCACCGCTCGAAATCTATTTGTACCCGGTAGGAATCGTTTCCGTTTACTCCGTTTGAGGAAACCACCCGGAAAGCGCCGTGAGGGCAAAGGCGCGACGCCTTGCACCCTTCACCTATCTCGGCCACGTCACAACGCTCCACATCCACCCAAGGCATCTTGCTCCTCATTTTCCCCTCCTATACCTATGGGGGTATATTAAAATGGGAAAACTAATAAGGCGATGATCTGAGTCAGGATGAAGCGTTCGGCGGTGCGGGAGAGGCCTCGGGCGTTTCGATGAAAGTCAACCCAAAGCCCCAAAGCCCCAAAGCCCCAAAGCCCACACCCTTATCCTCCTTTCCCTCTCCAGAGGTTCGTGGGCGTTTCGACAAAAGGTACACCGAGAGGTTTAATCCGGGAAGGATTGTGGTAAATTAACATTGAAAGAAAAGAGGGAAGCTCAGCTCCCGAGGATAAGCGAGATTGCGGGGTTCTCCGCGGCATAGGCAGTGTCAGGCTTGTCTCGGGAGCTGTTCCATTTTAACACCGTTTCTCTCCGATGCAAGATGATTTTCCTCCCTTCTCCAAGGACGACCCAGGAGACTATCCCCTGGCCTCCTTGAGGATCCCCACCAAGTCCTCCAACATTGTCTCCCGAGGGTTGGCGGAACGCATGCGCGTGTTCAGGAAGGCCTCCGCGGCCAGTGACTCCAGGCTGGATCCGGGTACTCCCAACCGGTCAAGGTTCCTGGGGAGGGGCAGTGAGGCGAGCAATCCCTCCACGGCTTCCACCGCCTTTTCCGCGGCCCGCGGTGCGGGAAGCCCTTCCACTCTCATCCCCATGGCCGCGGCCAGCTCTCGGTAGGTCTCTGGGCAGGAAGGTAGGTTGAAGCGCATCACGTGAGGCAAAAGGACGGCGTTGGCTCTGCCGTGGGAGATCCCGAAATGGGAACCCAGGGCGTGGGCCAGCGCATGGACCAGGCCCAGGCCCGAGGTGGTGAAGGCCATGCCCGCCATGAAGGACGCCAAGGCCATCCCTCGTCGGGCTTCGGTGTCCGTGCCGTCTTGGCAGGCCCTTTCCAGGTGGGAGAAGATCAAACGCACCGCGGCGGCGGAGATGGCGCGGGTAGGTTCCCAGGCCTTGCGGGACACGTATGATTCCACGGCGTGGGTGAGGGCATCCATGCCCGTGGAGGCGGTGAGCTCCGGGGGCATGGAGTAGGTAAGCTGAGGATCTACGATCGCCAGCACCGGGTAGAGGAAGTGGCTCACTATGGACATTTTCTGGCGGCGTTTTCCCCCGGTGATCACGGCCACCCAGGAGACCTCGCTGCCCGTCCCGGAGGTGGTGGGGATGCAGATGAGCGGCTTGGAACGGCGGGGAATGCGCCCCACTCCCTCCCAGGCGGTTACCTCTCCCTCGTTGTTGAGACGGGCGGCGATAACCTTGGCCGCGTCCATGGGGCTTCCTCCCCCCAGACCGATGACGAAGTCGCACCCCTCGGCCTTGGCCAAGGCCACTCCCCTCTCCACGGTCTCCACGTCCGGATCGGGTCTAATCTCCGGGAAGTGCGTCAGGGCCAGTCCCTCCCGGACCAGCATCTCCCGCAGTTGCTCCACGGCGGGGAGGCGGGAGGTGGGACCGCTTCCGGTTACCAGGAGAGCGTGCTTGCCGAAACCCCGTAGGAAGTTGCGGATCTCCCGGATTCCCCCTTCCCCGAACACCACCTGCACCGGGAAACGGAAAAGATCGACCATCTCCATTCACCTCATGGCGGCCGTGATTGTTATCGACGGTCTGTCGGCGAGGGTTTAGCGTGGCGGTTTGCGCATGGGTTTCGGCGAAAGGCTTTCGATCGGAGAAGGTGAGCGGAAGCGGGGAATAGAATAACACCTATGAACCGGTTGCCCCGCCCCTCGGCCGGTTATAAATATGAAGGAGAAGGGCCTTACCAAGCCTGGTCCGAAACGCTTAGGGCCGGTCGTTGTCTAAGGGTATCGTGCGAAGAGAGGAGGTGGAGGGCGATGGCAGGAAGGGAGACCGAGGCAGCTCTCCACGCCTCCCTTCTTCTGGACGGAGAAGACCGTATACTGGAGGGAAATCGGGACGCCGAGGTGTTCCTGGAAAAACCCCTGGACGAGGTGCGCAAGGTTCCCCTGCAGGAAGCCAATCCCAACCTTTATGCCGCCCTCAGGGAGCTTCTGGCCAAGACCAGGCGGGGCAGGGGCATCGAGGATTACGCCCTGGCCTACAAGCTGGGCAAGCGTCTCGTCCGTTTGAACGTCTCCATAGCCCCCTATCCGCTGGAGGCCATGGGTAGCACTGGGAGCCTGGTAAACATAACCACCACCGTTCCCAAGCCCGTCGGCGAACCCAGGCGGCGTAAGCCCTCCCAACTGGCCATCCCTACCGGGGAGTCGGGCGAGGCGGGAGCGTTCATGGAGAGGTTGGCGGATCCCGCTTTCCTCCTGGATCGGGAGGGCGCCTTCGTTTATGCCAACCGGGCCATGTGTGCTCTCCTGGGGCACGAACCCGAGAACGTCGTCGGAAGGCCGCTTTCCTTTTTCTTGGCTCGGGAGAGGGCCAAGAAGACCCTGGAATGCCTCCCGGAAACGGTGCAAGCCACGCCGTGGAGGGGCGAGCTCGAGTTTCAGCGGCCCGACGGGAGCGTCTCCACCCTCACCGTGACCATAAGTTCGTGGTCGGAGGGAGGGGAGGCGGCTATGCTCGGCTTGGGCCGCGACTCCACCGCCGAGAGCAGGTTGAGGAAGGAAAGGGAGGACGAACTGCGCCGTCTATGGTACCTCCTGGAGTGCGTGGAGCCGGCTTTGATCTGTTTCACGCCGGATCAACGCGTCACCTTGATCAGCAGGTCCGCGGAGAACCTCCTGGGCGTCACGCGGGACAAAGCCATAGGCGCCCGAATCACGGAGCTCTTCCCCAGCGCAATGAGAGGGGAGGTGGCCGCCCTTCTGGAGAGGACTTTGGCCGGCGAGGAGGTCGCCAACGCCCGTATCTTTTTGGAGAGGAAGAGGGAGAGGAAGGCTCTCAGCATCACCACCCGGCCCTCTCTCGCGGCAACGGGCAAGCCCCGGGAGTCACTCCTTCTTATAAGGGAGATAACCCGGGATGTCGAGGAGGAGAAGGCCAAGGAGTCCCTCGACCTGCATGAACACCGCGCCCGGGTCATGGAGGTGGCGGCAGGAAGCCGGGGTTGGGACGAGTTCCTGGACGGGTGCCTGGCGATCATGGAGGGAATCCTGCCGAGCGAGGCATCCGCCGCCTATCTCCTCAAGGGGGAGAACGCAGCGATGTGCGCTTCCCGAAACCTCTCGGCCGAGGAAGAAAGGGTCTGCCGGTCGCTCCGGCTACGCCCCGGTTTCGAACGCGTGTGCCGGGATATCGACGCACTGAACGTCACCGTCCACGGTGGCGTCCCCCGCGAGGGATGGGATGTGGTGGTCTCCGCGGTCGATGGGGCGGATTCCCTGATTCCCGTCTTCAGGGATCGCAGGTGGCGCAATCTGTTGGTGCTGCCCTTCCGGACCGAGGAGGGTTGCAGCGGCTTCCTGACCATGGCCGAATTCGAGGCGGAGAGGTTCGAGGCCGTGGACCGAGAGTTCTTTTCCTCCCTGGCGGTGGCCGTATCCGATGCGGTCCGGGCGATGTGCAGGCGCTTGGCCATGCCGGGATCGTCGGAAGGGAGAAGGGGGGCGGACGGCGAGGCCGAGGAAGGCAGGTTGGAAGAAGAAGGCGACGTCGCGTCGGAGACCGTTGGCGACGGTCCGACAGAGCTTCCCGGCCCTCCGCCCGATGGGCACGAGAGGACGAGATCCGAGGAGCACGATTATTTCGAGGTTGCGCTGCAGACCAGGGGCGTGGAGGAGCTGCCTTCTCACCTGACTCGGGGCGTAGGAGAAAGCGGGCAGAAGGCTATACCCTCCGCGCGCGGTTTCAGCCTGGCGGATATGGCCAAGGACCTGCAGGACTACTACGGTCGTCGGGGTAAGGCGAACGAAATATTCCTGGAACTGGAGGAGGACCTGCCTCCCGTTCATGTGGATAAGAGGATGCTGCGCGAGGCTCTCATGTGTCTTCTGGACAACGCCATAAAATATTCTCCGCCCGGCACGCCGGTGATCCTGGGGGTGGAACGCTGGGGCGACGAAGTGCTCCTCCGCGTGGAGGATCAGGGTCCCGGTATCCCCCAAGAGGTTATGCGGGATTTGGCGCAGGGCGAGACTCCGGCGGTGGACAGGGGAAAGGAGCGCAAGGTGAGAAGCCTCCTGGTTTGCCGCAAATTCGTGAAGGCCATGGGCGGGGAACTCACCTTCAAATCCAGAGCCGACGAGGGAACGGTGGCCTACATCCGCCTCCCCATACTTCCCTTTGTCGGGGAGGTGTCATGAGCGCAGCGGAAAGCCCCCCGGAGATAAAGGTCCTGGGTGTTTGCGGAAGCCCGGTGAGGGGTGGGAACGTGGAGGCCCTCCTCTCGGCCGCCCTCCGTAGCCAGGACGAGCGGCCCGGCGTGAGATACGAGACGGTCCACCTCGCCGATTTAAAGATAAGCGATTGCGTTCACTGTAACTGGTGCCTGCGCAAGCAGGACGGAGATCGGCGGTGCTCCCGAGAGGACGACCTGGCGTTCGTCTATCCCAAAGTCGAGGAGTGCGACGTACTCATCCTGGCCACTCCGGTATATTTCGGAAGGCTCTCTGGCCACTTGGCCTGCTTCATAGACCGCATGCGGATCTACGTTCACGGGAACGTGACCGCGGGGAGATTGCGCAACAAGGTGGGCGGCTCGCTAGCCGTGGCCTGGTTCCGCATGGCCGGGCTGGAGATGGCCCTGCTCAGCGTCAACCAGTTCTTCTACGCGGTGAACATGGTCATCGCCGCGCCTGACCTGGGACTCCAGGGCGGATCCGCCTATTCCTCCCTGGAGGGCAGCGGGAGGCGGGAGGCCGAGGACAAGCTGCTGGTGCTGCGCGACCAGCTCGGGCTGGCCAGCGCCGTGTCCACCGTCTACCGTGCGGTGGAGCTGGCGCGGCTGCTCAAGGCCGGGCAACGGGCGTTGGCCGAGGATAATTGATCCGGTGCGACCCGCACTCGATAATTCCCCTCGCTCGATCTCCTTCACGGATGAGCATTATTCGATCGCCCTTTTATAAGGTGATTTGGGATGGTCGTCCTTTAGGTGGTCGCCGCGAGCGGGGCGCACGGTGGCCGAGCGGAGGGACGTTCTCGCCGAGGACGTCGAGGCTTGCCCGCCGAAGGGGGATCGTGCCCGCACCTTGACGCCCGCCGGGCGGAGGATTTAATATTAAGACCGACCGGTTGGTCTAAGTTCTAAATAGATCGTTCACTTGCCCCGAAGGGAGATGCCGTGGGGAAGGACGGGCTACCGGAAGAGGATCGTGCCGCGCGGGAGCGGCGCAGGACCAAATCCCTGGGTTTGAGGAGGAATCCCGTCAAGGACGAAAGGGAACAGGCCTTCAAACGCGCCGCCCTCAAGATCTTCTCCGCCAGGGGTTACCATCGAACCACCATGTCCGAAATCGCCCTGGAGGCCGGCTACGGTAAGGGCACCCTCTACTGGTATTGGAAATCCAAGGAAGAGCTCTACTTCTCCCTCATCGAGGACATGCACCGGGAGTTCCTCGAGCTGGTGGAGAAGGCGGCGGGAAGGGAAGGAGATGCCTGGGACAAGCTTCAGTGGCTCGCCTCGGAGATAGTCGAACTCTATTACCGCGACCGCGACTATTGCAAGCTCTCCTGGAAGATGCGTGCGGAAGAACTGGAAACCTTCTCACCGGAATATGTGGACCGGCTTTATCATTACATCAACCGCACCAAGGAAAAGCTGCAGGAGATAATTTCCCAGGGGATCGAGGAAGGGCTTTTCCCTGTTCGTGACCCCTATTACTTGGCCTGCATGCTCATGGGATTGGTGGAGGGCATGGAGATTCAATGGCTGGAGGATTCACGGGCCTTCGATCTGCGCAAGGCCATGGACATAGCCGTAGGCCTCCTCTCCGCTTTTCGCACCCTTCCCTCCATGGACCGGGCTCGGTCCTACGGCTCCGGGATTGTGGACGAGGATACCTTGGTGGGCAGCGGGAGAGGGGGCATGGAAAGCGTGTCGTTCCATAAGTTAAGTGAGGCTTGCGGAGGGGTGGAGGAATCGCCGGGGAGCGGGCGGATAAAGCCTTCCGGTACGGAGGAGCGAAACCGACGACGTTAGTTCCTAAAGAGGGCGCTTTTTCGTCCTTTTAGAGAGGAAAGCAGAGGAGGTAGAACATGTCCAGACTTACCATCCTGGGAGGATGCGGAGCGGTAGGCAGCACGGCGGCGAGGGCCCTGGCCGCAGGGGATTATTTCTCCGAGATCGTCATCGCCGACAGGGAGGCGGAGGCCGCGGAGAGACTGGCCGAGGAACTGGGGGGAGGAAAGGTTTCCGGGAAGGGCGTGGACGCCGACGACCTGGACGGCCTTAAAGCGGTCATGGCCGGCTCCGACGTGGTTCTCAACTGCATCGGTCCGTTCTATCGTTACGGGCCGCCCGTCTTGAGGGCGGCTATCGAGGTGGGCGTGAATTACGTGGATATCTGCGATGACATGGACGCCACCGAGGAGATGCTGGCCATGGACGAACGGGCCAAGGCGGCGGGGATATCCGCCTTAGTGGGCATGGGAAGCTCCCCGGGGATGGCCAATCTCCTGGTCAAGTTCACCGCGGAATCCCTGCTCGACCAGGTGGAATCGGTGGACATCTATCACGCTCACGGCGGCGAGCCGGTGGAGGGCCCGGCGGTCATCAAGCACCGCTTCCACTCCATGGAGATAGACATCCCCATGTTCCTGGACGGGGAGTACAGGACGGTTAGGCTCTTCGAGGAAAGCGGCAAGGCCCTGGAGGAGGAGACGGAGTTCCGGGACGTGGGCACCTATCCGGTCTATGCCTATCCCCACCCGGAGACCATCACCCTGCCCAAATACATCAAGGGGGTGAAGCGGGTCACCAACCTGGGGCTGGTCATACCCGTTTCCTACGCCAACCTCATAAAGGACATGGTGCGTCTGGGTCTCACCTCCGACGAGCCCCTGGAGGTACAGGGACAGAAGGTCATACCCCGCGAATTCGCCGTGGCCTTCGTCCTATCCAAGCGGGACGCACTGCTCAAGGAGGCGGGAATCGACTCCCCGCGCGGATGCCTGAAGATCGTGGTCAAGGGCACCAAGGACGGCGAACCCCACACCTACGTGTTCCAGATGTCCTCCCGGGGAATGGGTATGGGCGAGGGCACGGGCATTCCCGCCGCCTTGGGCGCCATCGCCATGGGGCAGGGAAAGATCACCCTGAAAGGGGTCTTCCCTCCGGAGGCCGGCGTGGATCCCCAGGACATGATAAAGCTGGCCGGGGAGGTTATAAGGTCCACGGGCAAGGGAGACCGCGCCCCCATATATATCGAGCATATAGACAAGGAGGGCAGGGTGGAATCCATGGACCTGAAACTCTAGACCTTAGAGTCGACGCCTCGGACAAAAAAGAAAGAGGAAAGACATGGGCGAGAAGTTCATCGTCAGTCACGACGTGGGGACGGGTGGGAGCAAGGCGGTGCTTACCGACTTGGGGGGCGAAATCATCGCCTCCAGCTTCGAACCCTACCCCACATACTATCCCCAACCCCACTGGGCGGAGCAGGACCCCCGCGACTGGTGGCGGGCGGTGACCCTGAGCACCAGGCGGGTGCTCAAGGAGGCGGGCGTCAAGGCCCGCCAGGTTGTGGGCACGGGATTCGCCACCCAGATGTTGGGAGTGCTTCCGGTGGACGATCGCGGGACGCCGCTGCGTTCGGCCATAATCTGGATCGACAGCCGGGCCGACGAGCAGGCGGCGCGCTTGGTCCGGAGATTCGGTGGACCCCGGGTGCTCATGACCCTGGCCGGAGCGGTCCCTTCCGGGAAGGACGTCATCTGCAAGATCCAGTGGATAAGGGAAAAGGAGCCGGAGGTCTTTGCCGCCACGCACAAGATATTGGACGTCAACGGATACTTGGTGTACAGGGCCACCGGCAAGATGATCATGGACCACACGGCAGCGGGGGTCACCGGCATACTCAAGAACAAGACCAGGGAATGGGATCCCTTCTTCGCCCGGCTGTTGGGCATCCCGCTGGAAAAGCTCCCGGACATAAAAAGTTCCGTGGAGGTGGTGGGGCTCCTTACCCGGGAGGCGGCGGAGGAGATGGGGCTGGAACCCGGCACCCCGGTGATCGGAGGTATGGGGGACGTGCCCGCCGCGGCGACGGGGTCCGGCGCTCTGGAGAACGGCGACGCCCACATCTATTTGGGTACCTCCGGGTGGTTGGTCATCTCCGTCTCCAAGGTCAAGAACCTGGGCAAGAACGGCATAGTCTCCGTGGTCTCCTCGGACCCGGACATGTTCCTTCTCATAGGGGAGACGGAGACCGCTGGGGCCTGCCTGAAGTGGTTCGCGGACAATTTCGCCACCGCGGAGGAGATGGAGAGGGCGGCGGCCAGGGGCGACGACATGGCCATCTTCGCCGTTCTGGACGAGGAGGTGGCGCGGGTGGAGGCGGGATCCCGGAGGCTTCTCTTCACTCCCTGGCTTTTCGGCGAGAGGGCTCCCATAACCGACACCTCCATTCGCGCCGCCTTGGTCAACCTGTCATTGGAGCACCGGCGAGAGCACGTCCTGCGTTCCATATACGAGGGAGTGGCCTACAACTTCCGATGGCTGGTGGACGCCGTGGTCGGGGCGGGATTTCCTTGCCGCACGCTACGGGCCATAGGGGGCGGCGCACGAAGCGACGTGTGGATGCAGATCATGGCCGACGTGACCGGGCGGACCGTGGAGGCCGTGGTCAACCCCCAGGAGGCGGGGGCGATGGGTTGTGCCCTGGCCGTGGCGTTGGCCCTGGGGGAATACCAGAGCTACCGGGATCTGAAGAAGGTCGTCCGGGTGCGCCGCACCTTCGAGCCCGATCCGGCGTGCTGCCCGGAATACGAGGAGTTGTACTCCGTCTTTCGGTGCCTTTACGGCAACCTGCGGGGGATATGCCACCGGCTGAACGAACCGTCGGCCTGCCGAGATTGACCGCGACGTCGCCGCGGACCGGGAAAGTACGGAGAAAGATCGATATTAAGAAAAGGAGTGGTGAGAATGCTCTACTACGAGGCCCAGCCCAAGGCCCTTCCCGAGGGCATCGATTACGACGAGTTCATAGTGGCCACCTACTACGCGGCCCTGCCTCGGGAGGCCGTCATGTACTACCTGGCACCCTTCTTGGCCATCGAGCAGTCCACGGGTACCTGGACCCCGGTGCCCGGGGAGACGCCGGAGGTGAGGGCCAAGCATGTGGCCAAGGTCATCGGCATCCACGAGGTCCCCTTCTACGAGTTCGAGGTGCCCAAAGGGGTGGAGGAACGTACCTACGTGGTGCAGATAGCCTTTCCCTTCCGCAACATCGAGCACCAGATCCCCATGCTGCTCACCGCCGTGGTGGGAAACATCTCCATGGGGGGGAAGATAAAACTATTGGATCTATACTTCCCGAAGAAGTACACGGAAGGGTTCCAGGGGCCCAAGTTCGGCATCGACGGCATCTACGAGGTCCTGGGGATAAAGGAGCGGCGCCCTCTGCTCAACAACATGATCAAGCCCTGCACGGGATATTCCTGCGAGGTGGGGGAGAAGCTCTTCTACGAGGCGGCCCTGGGCGGGTGCGACGTGATCAAGGACGACGAGCTAATCGCGGACATGGCCTTCAACCGAGTGGAGGACCGAGTCCGGGCCTACATGGCCATGGAGAAGAGGGTCTACGAGGAGACCGGGGAGCACACCCTGTACACGGTGAACGTCTCGGACAACCTACCCAAGATGTTCGAGGTGGCCAAGCGCGCCGTGGACGCCGGGGCCAACGCCATCATGGTCAACTTCCTGGCCGTGGGGCTTCCCGCCCTGCAGGCCCTGGCCGAGGACCCGGACATCAACGTGCCCATACTGGCCCACATGGACTGCGCCGGGGCACTCTACGAGTCGCCCATCTCCGGGATCGCTTCCCACTTGGTGCTGGCTAAGCTGCCCCGCTTGGCGGGAGCCGACGCCATCGTCTTCCCCGCGCCTTACGGCAAGGCGCCTTACCTGAAGGACCGCTTCGTGTACACTGCGGACGTGATGCACTATCCCATGCACAACATAAAGCCCTCCATGCCCATGCCCTCCGGGGGCATTACCCCGGAGATGGTACCCACCTGCGTGGCGGACATCGGCAAGGAGATCATGATCGGTTCCGGCGGGGGGATCCACGCCCATCCCATGGGCCCGGCAGCGGGTGCGCGGGCCTTCCGCCAGGCCATCGACGCCACCATGCAGGGCATCCCCCTCCACGAGTACGCCAAGGACCACCAGGAACTGGCCGTGGCCCTGGGGCTCTGGGAGGGGTTCTTCAAGGAGACCACCGCCGAGGCGGGAATCGAGGCCAAGACCGAGCACCTGACCTGACCTCCCCTATGGAGTGGGAGCAGGTCCCGTCCACGGTGCGGACAAGCAGCGGAGGCTTGGTTCGAAGGGGCACGAGCCTCCGCGCCGGTTTTCCGGTAGGGACCGGGCCGTATTTCTTGTCGAGTTTTTCCAGCCGTAGAGCCTTGAAGCCGAAATAGACCACGGCCAGGATGACCATGAAGTCGATCGCGGCCGTGATGAAAGAGCCGTAATGGAAGACGGCGTTGTTGACGGTGAAGGTCAGGTCGCCGATGGTGGCCTTTCCCGCGAACATGGCGATGATCGGGCTGACGAGGTTCTCTATTAGCGACCTCACCAGCGCCACCGTCGCCGTGCCCACTATGAAACCGACGGCCAATCCGACAACGCCTCGTTTCCTGATGAGATCGATGAAATCACGTCGCCTCGTCTGCTTCTCCTTTTCCACCGCCTTTTTCGCTTCCTCGGC
>JACVJF010000051.1 GCA_015711855.1 Candidatus Solincola quzhuomuensis
CATGATCGCCGAAAACTCGGGGTAGGAGTCCGGCATGTTTGTCGTCCCTGCGGTGGGGGGTCGTCGAGGGACAACGGGCCCGTCAGGAGAGGTACCGGTTCGAACGTCATGCTTGCCTTCGCCATGGTGGCGACGACTTTCCCCCTCCGGGGGTCCACCCGGTTTACCGACGGAACGATCGCGTAGACAGCCATGATCGCCGAAAACTCGGGGTAGGAGTCCGGCATGATAGTACCCCGGGAACGGAAGACCCCGGCTCTCCGCCGGGGCCTCTTCCCTGGTGCCGAAGGCCGGACTCGAACCGGCACGGGGATAACCCCACTGGTTTTTGAGACCAGCGCGTCTACCCGTTCCGCCACTTCGGCCCGTCATCGAATCAATGCCTCGTATATATTATCACCTCCCCAGGCGGTGAGGGTAAACCCCGCATAACGATCAAGCGGCGGTTTTCGCCTAAAAATACATCCAACCCTCGAACACCCGACGGTTGGCCGCGCTTCAGGGCATAGATCGTACGTAACGTATTTCGGCTCACCGTAACGGCAGCCGGGTTTCGACTTCAGGGGACGAGATCGGTACCCGGCGCGTGTACCCTCCACTTGCCCCCGTAGCTTTGGAGATGAACAACCAGCCCGTCGGATGGGTCGATATCCTCTTTCGTGCCGTCGCTCGAGGTCACGGTGCCGCCTTCCAGGTAAACCCAGGCCTCGTAGGGGTCATGTTGTTCCACCTTCAAACTCACCTTCTGGTATCCGCCTCCCTGGCCAAGGAAACCGACAGCCTCCTGGTACAGCCTCTCTGCGTCACCCTCCTGCGCCTCTGGGAAAAGCGAGACGAAAAGGGCCTTGTCTTTCGCGTTCAAGGCGTCGATCAACTGCCTGGCCCGTTTGGCCGGGGAGGGATTCCCCCACACGGTGAAACTCAACACCAGCCAAGCAACCAAGGATGCCGCCAGCGCCACGTATACGGCCCATCTTAACCGTAAGCGTTTAACCCTCTTCTCCGCCCTCGCGCTGACCACAGGCGTTTTCGGGACCACGTCCCTGCCCCATTCGCCGGGAGAGAAGAATCTTCCTCCGTGTTCGGGGGAGGTGGTTTCCGAGGTTTCTCGCTCAGGAGAGGGCGGCCTCTCCAGAGGTTGAAGGCAAAGGTTGCAGAACTGCGCCTCCTCGGAGTTCTCCGCACCACAGTTAGGGCAGATCATATTACCCACCACCTAACTAAACTTCGACTTTTCACCCCATATACCTTCTTTCGGCGATCCATCCTCCCAAAGCCCCCAGGGGTAGAAAGAGCAAGACGGCCACCAAGATGCCTAAAAGCGAGAAGGTCTGAGGAAGCACCGTCCTCCCAGTAAAGAGAAAACCGAACAGGAGAGCGAACAGCGGCTGCCATAGGAAGACCACCATCGCTACGCAGGCCATACCGTACATCCAGGATCGCCCTCGCTCCATGGCCTCCACGGCGATCCGGTATCCTCCCCATATGAGCAATAGGGCTTCCACGGCATAGCTTATCCCCAGGCCGATGCTGAGTCCGGAGAAGCTTCCCCCGTATGCAGCTCCTAAAATCAAGAAGGAAAGGATAAAACCGGCGATCAGGAAGAGTAGAAAAACTAAAAGGGAATGCTTCAAGACCAAAAGTACCGTTTCTGCACCTTTCCTTCTCCCGGCGGCGCGCATGTCGTCCGCTCGGGCGATGGGAGTGCGGTGAGCAGGGACAGTTTCTTCGGCAAACCCGCCCGCCCCTTTGACAATTTCCCCGGCCACGGACCGGAAATCGGCCGGAGAGACGTAGGTTCCGGAACCTAAGCCCTCCCCAACGGTCCTGTTCGGTTCTTCCCCTCCGGGCGGCGGAACCGGAGTGGTGTCGGGAGTGGGCCTTTTTGTCAAGTCGACTAGGCAGAGAGAACAGAAAGCGGCGTCTTCCGGATTGTCCGCTCCACAATAAGGACACGGGGGCATGAAAGTCTCCTCCGGCAACGGCCTTCTCGAGATCGCCCGGGGTGAGAGGCGAGAAAAGTCCCAGCTCAGGCTTTTCCTTCCTCCTCCGGAAAAAGGTCGGTGCGAGCTCCCTCCAGCGTCCGATAGAAGCAGCTCCTCTCCCCCGTATGACAGGCGGGACCGACCTGGAAGACCTTCACCAACAAGGCGTCTCCGTCACAGTCGTACCTTATTTCGCGCACGTATTGCCTATTTCCCGAGGTCTCCCCCTTACACCAGTATTCCTTCCTACTGCGGCTCCAAAACCAGGTTCGCCCGCTGTTGACGGTGCGGCGCAAGGCCTCCTGGTCCATATAGGCCAACATGAGAACCTCGCCGGTTTCCGCGTCTTGGACGATCGCCGGGAGGAGCCCGTTCTCGTCGAACTTCAGATCATACACCTCCATTTTACTTCTCCCAAACTCCTGGACCTTCCTCCCTTATGCCTGCGGCGGGAATCACCTCATCAGCTCGTCCTCGGAGATACCCCCTTCTCCCAGATAGATATGGCGGATCTCCTCGCTGCGCAGGAGCTCCTCGGCTTCTCCTTCCATGCGGATCTTTCCCGCCCGCATGACGTAGGCGTAATGGGAGACGCTCAGGGCGATCTGGGCGTCCTGCTCCACCAGGAGGATGGTCAAACCCTGTTCGTGCAGCCTTTTCAGACAATTGAAAATGTCCTTTATCACCAAGGGGGCAAGCCCCATGGACGGCTCGTCCAGCAAGAGCAGCCTGGGGCGGGACATGAGCGCTCTGCCCACGGCCAGCATCTGCTGCTCTCCGCCGGAAAGGGTGCCGGCCAGTTGTCTTAAGCGCGTTCTGAGCGGGGGAAACAGATCCAGCACGAACTCCAGGTCCTCCGCAACCTCCTTCCTTTTCCGGCGGCCGCTCCGCAAGTAGGCTCCCAACATGAGGTTCTCCTCCACGGTCATGGTGGAGAAAACCTGCCTCCCCTCCGGGACGTGGGATATGCCCATACGCACGATCCGGTGCGGTTCCATATTGGCGATGTTGGTCCCCACGTATCTTATCTCCCCATATCTGGTGGGGATGAGGCCGGAAATGGCCCTCAAGAGGGTGCTTTTCCCCGCGCCGTTGGCCCCGATGATGGTGGTGATCTGTCCGGCCCGGATCCACAGGTCCACCGCCCGCAGGGCTTCGACGTTCCCGTAAAAAGCGGAAAGGTTCTTTATCTCCAACATTCCGGCCTCCCCCGTTGGCAACTCACGCTTTCCTTGCTTCCTCCCTCTCCCTCTTCCAGACGCCGCACCGGCTTTTAAGCCTTGACCGCCCCGTAATTCCATGCGTTACCCGGACCACGGCATCCTTAAACATCCGCCCCCAGATAGGCTTCGATCACCTTGGGATCGCTGCGCACCTCTTCCGGCGTACCCTCGGCGATGACCTCCCCGTAATCCAGTACCAGGATCTCCTCGGAGATCCTCATCACCAGACCCATGTCGTGCTCCACCAAGAGCACGGTTATGCCCATGTCCCGAATGCGGAAGATTATCTCCCCCAGTTCGCGGGTCTCGTAAGCGTTCAGTCCCGATGCCGGCTCGTCCAGCAGTATCAACCTCGGTGAAGTAGCCAAAGCTCGTGCGATCTCCAGAAGGCGCTGTTGGCCGAAAGGCAGAGCCCCAGCCAGGTTGTCCGATTGCATCTCCAGGCCCACGAGATCCAGATAGGTCATGGATTCCTCTTCCATCCACGCTTCTTCCCTAATCGAGCCGGGAAGCCGGAGGGCGCAACCGGTCATCCCGGATCGGGTCCGGGAGTGCATGCCCACCATTACGTTTTCGCGTACAGTCATGCGCGGAAATATACGGACCGTTTGGAAGGTCCTGGCTATACCCAAAGCGGCTATCCGATGGGGCGGAAGCCCCAGGATGCTCTTGCCCTCGAAGAGCGCCGTACCTTTGTCCGGTTGGTAGAGTCCGGTCAAAAGGTCGTACAGGGTGGTTTTGCCGGCTCCGTTGGGGCCTATGATGGCCTTGATCATCCCCCTTCTTACGGAGAAGGACACGTCTTTCACCGCCGCCAGCCCTCCGAAGGTCTTGGTAAGGTCACTGACCTTCAGTATTTCGTCCCCCGCCGCCCCTTTCTCCAAGTCCCTTGCGCAGGAGGTGGGGATCTCGGGCGGAAAGGTAATCCCGGGTGAGTTTTCGCTTCCTTTCTCCTTGAGCAAAGCCCGTCACTCCTCCATTGCCTTTTTCCGAAAAGGGTTCACGAATGGGTTACGTCGGTACCGTACCAGGTCGG
The DNA here is from genome assembly GCA_015711855.1 of Candidatus Solincola quzhuomuensis. Classification (GTDB taxonomy): domain Bacteria; phylum Actinomycetota; class Geothermincolia; order Geothermincolales; family RBG-13-55-18; genus Solincola_A; species Solincola_A quzhuomuensis. The sequence goes on from JACVJF010000051.1 coordinate 4,245, forward strand.
CGAGGCCCTTGGTTATTCCCGAGGGCAAAAAGATCATGGTAAGGACCAGTATGAGGCCGAAGACCATGCCCTCGTAATTGCTGTACTTCTCCACCCATCTGGGAACTTCTCCCAGCCACTTGGGGAGGGCCTCCACGATCTTGGGTATGAAGGTTATCACGCCCGCGCCGGCCACGGCACCCCAGATGCTCTCCATCCCCCCCACGACGACCATGGTGACCAGCTGAATGGATAGGGTGATGGTGAAGAGGTTGGGGTCGATGTATCCCTGGATGTGGGCGAAAACCGCCCCCGCCAGACCGGCCAGCCCGGTGGAGAGGACGAAGGCCTTAATCTTTTCCCAGGACACGTCGACGCCCATAACGTTCGCCGCCACCTCCGACTCATGGAGTGCGCGCATAGCCCTGCCCACTCTCGATCTAACCAGGTTGGAGCAGAGGAGGAGCACGATAAGCGCCAATGTCCATATGAAATAATATTCCGCTCGCAGGTAATCTCTGGCTTGACCGATCTTTACGCCGGGAAAGGACAGTGCGGGGATCTCCCGGAGCCCGTTGTTGCCTCCCGTGAGCCAGGTCATCTCCCTCATGAACACATAGAAGATAATGCCTAGACCCAGGGTGGCCATGGCCAGGTAATGTCCCTTCAGGCGCAGAACGGGGGCCACTAAAAGCCCAACGAGCGCGGTCACCACCACGGCTACGGGTATGCTCAGCCACACCGGCAGGTGGGCTTTCAGGGCGAGCAGGGCGGAAGTGTAGGCGCCGATACCCAAAAAGGCTCCATGTCCCAGGGAGATCTGGCCCGCGTAACCCATGAGGATGTTCAACCCTACCGCTGCTACGGTATATATTCCGACCATCCGCATGACCATGATCAGGTTTATCCCTAAAGGCCTGGACAAAGGCTTAGCCCAGATGGGAAACACGGCTAAAAAGATCGCCAGACCGACGAAAATGAGGTGACGTCCCAAGAGGGATGCGGCCCTCTGCAGCAGGGAGGATCCCGGAATACCGAAAGAGGGCCTGCCTGGCGATCCCTTTTCCCTCATACCTTCTCCACCATCCCTTTTCCGAGTATGCCCTGCGGGCGGAAGAGGAGAACGGCGATGAGGATCACGGCCGCCACCGCGCCCTTGTATCCCGTGGAAATTCCCAGAACGATATGGAGGAAACCGGGGATGAGCTCCTCAAGGACGCCCAGCACCAATCCCCCGACCACCGCCCCGAACACGTTGCCCAGACCGCCTACGACGGCTGCCGTGAATCCCTTCACCCCCAGCTCCAGGCCCATGCCGTAGCTGGCGTAGGGGGCGCTGATCAAACCCGCAGCCCCTCCCAAGGCCGCGGCCAGGAGGAAGGAATAGAGGGACATACGGAAGACGTCTATTCCCACCAAGGAAGCCGCCTGCCGGTTCACGGAGCAGGCGCGCATGGCCTTCCCGGCCCGCGTGCGGTTGAAGAACACGTAGACCAGGGAAACGCTGGCCACGGTGAGGGCGAACACCCATAGGAACTGGCGCGATACGGTGACTCCCGGAAGGGAGATGTTGCCGGGAGTGAATTCCGGAACCTTGTAAGCTTCCAGGGGCCAGATGACCCTCCCCAGGGACTTGAAGAAGATGGAAGCTCCGATGGTGGCTATGATGGCGGTGATCACGCTTGACCGGCGGAGGGGATTGATGATCAGTCTCTCCATAAGCCCCCCCAAGAGGGCGACCGACAACACGGCCAAAATCGCCGCCAGAGGAATGGGCAGTCCGGCGGACACGGTTAGGGCGTAAGCGAAAAGCCCTCCGAACATGGAGAACTCTCCCTGGGCGAAGTTTATTATCCCGGTGGAGTTGTAGATAATGTTGAACCCCATGGCCACCAGGATGTAAAGGCAACCGTTGGCCAGCCCGTTGGCCAGGTACTGCGGGCAGTTCCTCCAGAAGTCCAGCATCTCGGCGTTCCCTCGGTTACATGGTTTATAAGGTAGCTTCCTCTAAAAGGAGGAGGCCGGAAAAGACCCGGCCTCCTCGCGCCTCTTAGAAAACCCTGACGGGCGCCGATCCTATTCGGCCGGTTCCCACTTGGCCCCGACGATCTTCACCATGACCAGATCTTCCGGCGAGAGGCCGTTGTGGTCCTGCGGGGAGTAGTTGAAGACGCCGTCGGCACCGATTAGGCCCTGTGTCCTCTCTATCTCGTCCCTCAGTTCCTCGGGTGTGGCGTCGGGTCCCACCCTCTTCAGGGCCTCGGTGATGATGAGTATGGCATCCCAACCGTGCCCGGCGAAGGTGTTTATCTCTATCCCGTATTTCGACCGGTAGGCTTGGGCGAATTCCCTGATGAACTCGTATTCCTCCGAGCCGGGCTCCAGAACCTTTTCGTAGACCAGGATCTTGCCGGCCGGGAAAACGACACCTTCCGCGGCATCTCCCGCCAGCTTGATGAACTCCTGGTTGGCTATCCCATGACTTCCCACGTAAGGCAGATCAATCCCCTTGTCCTTCATCTTCTTGGCGATGATGGCCGGCGCAGGGTTGGTGCCCCATACCAGGATGACCTCCGGGTTGTAGGTCATGACGTTGGTCAGGTGGGTATCTATGGTCTCCTCCGTGTCGGTGGACTGATAGCCCTCTGAAGCCACCATCTCCAGCCCGTAATCCGGCGCAAGCTTCTCCAAGACCGTTTTTCCGTCGGTCCCGAACGGGTTGGTGTCATAGAGCAGACCGACCCTTTTGACCTTAAGGCCCTCCGAGATGTATTCCAGAGCCTTCTTCCCCGCTTCCGTAGCCGTGGGTGGTGTGCGGAATATCCAGGTTATGTCCCCTTCCATGATGTTGGCGCCGGCGGCCATGCATACCTGCGGAACCCTCCTCTTGGAGGCTTCCTGCTTTATGGCCAGGGTGGGACCCGTCCCGCTGGACCCTATGATGGCCACCACGTCCTCCTGTTCCAGGAGCTCGATGGCCGCCTGCTGGGCCTTGTTGGAATCGCTCTGGTCATCCTTTATGATGACCTTGACGGAGTGACCGTCGATACCTCCGCTCTCGTTTAGGCGCTCCACGAAAAGCTCGATGGCGTTCCGCTCGGGCTTACCCAAAGGTTCGTTCGGACCGCTCTCCGAGAGTATCACCCCGATCTTGATGGGCTCCTTGGTGGCCTTCCCTCCTTCGCCAACCTCTTCCCCGCCTCCGCAACCGGACAGGATGCATAGCGAGGCGACCAGAAGGATTAGGAGAAGGAAGACGGCTGCTTTTCTCATCCCGCACAAATGCGCTCGACCCCCTTACCAGATCCTGGACCCCGCAGGGCCCGTCCTACCCAAACCATGCTGTGCCAAACCCTCACGCGGCCTACTGTCGCCCTCGGGTTTTCACCATCGTAGTTGTTATTTCTATCATACGCGGACCTCGGGTGTAAACCTGAACGCCAGTCCTCGCGTCCCGGCATTTCCGCCATTAATGGAAAACCACACCATGACCCCTGGAAGCGAGGCCTTTCAAGCCGGGGATCGCGTAGCGGATCACAACCTAACCGGTATCCCTCGCTCTTTCAGGTATTTTTTGGCTTCCCGGATGCTGTATTCTCCGTAATGGAAGATGGAAGCGGCCAGTACCGCATCCGCGCCGGCCTCGAGTATCACCTGCGCCAGATGCTCCAGGTTGCCCGCACCTCCCGAGGCGATGACGGGTATGTTGACCGCCCTGGTCACGGAGCGGGTTAGCTCGAGGTCGTATCCGATCTTGGTTCCATCTCGGTCCATGCTGGTGAGCAGTATTTCTCCCGCCCCCAGGGTTTCGACCCGGCGCGCCCATTCCAGAACGTCCATCCCGGTAGGGATCCTTCCCCCATGTGTATATACTTCCCATGAATTTTCGTCCTTTCTCTTGGCATCGATGGCCACCACCACGCACTGTGAACCGAACCTACGGGCAGCGTTCTCCACCAAGGAGGGGTTCTCGACGGCCGACGTGTTCAGGGAGACCTTGTCCGCCCCCGTGGCCAGCATGCGTCGGATATCTTCCTCGCTTCGCAGCCCTCCGCCCACGGTAAAGGGGATGAAGACCTTCTCCGCGACCTTGGCGGCCATGTCGAAGACCAGCTCCCTTCCTTCGTGCGACGCGGTGATGTCCAAAAAGACGAGCTCATCGGCCCCCTCGCGGTCATAAACGCCCGCCAGCTCCACGGGATCGCCCGCGTCGCGCAGGCGCACGAAGTTCACCCCTTTTACCACCCTCCCCTTGTCCACGTCCAGGCAGGGAATGATGCGTACGGTATGCATGAATCCGAACCTCCTTTACGGGCTGTCTTCCGGACTATGCCTCCTCGAGGTCCAGTATGTCCGATAAGGAAAGGGCTCCGTCGTAGAGAGCTTTCCCCACCACCGCTCCCTCCACGCCCCGCGGGGACAGGGCGCGAAGTGCCAACAGGTCCTCGCGGCCGGCGATGCCGCCTGAGGCGATGACCTTCAGCCCCCGATCGAGAAGGACCTGAGGAAGGCTCCCCGAATGGCCGGAAAGGGTGCCGTCTCTCTCGATGTCGGTATGGACAACCCTCCTGACCCCGCATTCTAGGAGGTTCATCACCGCCTCTTCCAGGCCTATATCGAGGTCGCGAGTCCACCCCTGCACGGCCAAGGCCTCGCCTCTGGTATCGAGGCTCACCACTATTCGCTCTCCGAAGGATTCCACCGCTTTTCGGAGAAAATCGCGGTTCTCCAGGGCCCGGGTACCCAGTATCACCCGTTGCGCGCCCATCTCCAGGACGCGTCGGGCGTCCTCAAGGGTCCGTATACCACCCCCGACTTGGACGGGGATGTCCACCTCCTTCAAGATACGCTCCAGTGAACCGAGATTGACCGGATGTCCGGCCACCGTTCCGTCCAGATCCACCACATGGAGGAAAGAAGCGCCGAGTTCCTGCCAGTGCCGGGCCATCTCCCAGGGCTTATCGGAATAAACGGTTTTCTCGGAAAGGTTCCCTTTCCTCAGCCGAACGCAACGCCCCCCCAGGATGTCCACAGCCGGGTAGATGCGGAACACGTCACTTACCTCCACGGCACATGCGGGCGAAATTGTCGAGAATCCTCAGTCCCACCGAAGAGCTTTTCTCCGGGTGGAATTGGAAGGCGACCAACTTATCTCGGGCGGCTCCCGAGGCGAAGGTCAAACCGTAATCGGTCAAGAGCAGGACGTCCTCCTCCCGAAGCAAGGATACGTAATAGGAGTGGACGAAGTAGAAGTAGGATCCTTCCGGGACTCCCTCCAGCACGGGATGAGACTTGGTGAAGCGCACGTCGTTCCATCCCATGTGGGGCACCTTGACCGTTCCGGGGAAACGGACGACACGGCCCGGCAGCAACCCCAGGCCGGGCACGCCCGGGCTTTCCTCGCTTTCCGCGCAGAGAAGCTGGTATCCTAGACATATGCCCAGAAATGGTCGTCCCCCGAAGACGGCTTCCCGCAACGGGTCCGTGAGTCCCCTCGAATCCAGTTCCCTGACGGCGTCCCCGAAAGCCCCTACTCCCGGAAGCACGATGCCCTCCGCCTCTGCGACTTCTTGGGGGTCGCCAGTGACCCGAGCAGGATGGCCCAAGAAGGCGAAGGCCTTCTCCACGCTGCGCAGGTTCCCCATGCCGTAATCCACGATGACGATCAAGCCGCCTCCTCGACTCATCCTTTCACTTTCTTGATAATGGGATATTAGCATCCGCCTGGAGTTTGTAAAGGAGGTCCGTGCATAATACGGCCAGGCTTCGCTTTGCCTTCGGCAGGCGTCGGAGATCACCGTCCGTTAAAAGGCGGCCCGGCAAGAAGCGGGGTTATCCGTCCCGATGGGCGCTTCGTGCCCCAAACACGCCCTTCTCAGAGGATTCCCTTAGTGGACGGCACGGACCCCTCTCCCTCGTCGCGTCGCACCGCTTCCCTCAGAGCTCTTCCCACTCCCTTGAAGACGGCTTCTAGGATATGGTGCGGGTTTTCCCCGCTTAGGCTGCGCACGTGGAGGGTGATACCTCCCTGGTTGACCATAGCTTGGAGGAACTCCTTGACGCAGGAGGGATCGAAGTCGGAAACGGGCTCGTAAGGGAGATCCACCTGGTAACTCAGGTGCGGTCTACCGCTGAGATCCAGGGCCACGAGGCACAAGGCCTCGTCCATGGGAAGCAGAGACCATCCGTAGCGCCTGAGACCCGCCTTATCTCCCAGAGCTTCCTTGATCACCATGCCCATGCAGAGCCCCACGTCCTCCACGGTGTGGTGTTGGTCCACTTCCAGATCCCCCTTGGCCTCCAGGATGAGATCGAAGCCGGCGTGGTAGGCCATGAGGGAGAGCATGTGGTCGAAGAAGCCTATCCCCGTGAGTACCCTTACCTCTCCCTTGCCGTCCAGGTCCAAGGTCACCCGGACATCCGTTTCGCTGGTCTTCCTCTCCAGGCTTGTCCGGCGATCCAAGGCCTCTACCCCTCATCTTAGGCGCCGCATCATGGATTCGGCGTGTTTCATCAGTCCCTCCACCCGGGCCAAGGTCTCCACCACCTTGCCCAGATTCTTGTTGGCGCGGGAATTGGAGAAAACGATGTTGCTCCTCTTGATGAAGTCGTACACCCCCAAAGGGGAGGCGTAACGTGCGGCTCCCTTAGTGGGCAGGACATGGTTCACCCCCACAGCGTAATCGCCGAGGGTCACGGAGGATTCCGGCCCCAGGAAAATGGTCCCCGCGTTGTGGATGTTGCTCAGGATCCCGGTCACGTCCATGGTGTCCAGGATGAGGTGCTCCGGAGCCAGGACGTCCACCAGCCGGGCCCCCTCCTTGATATCCCTAACGATGACCCCGCCGGTATGTTCCAATAGATCCACATGGCCGGAGAGGATTTCTTCCAGCCTTTTCATCGTGTCCCTTAGTATTCTCTCTGTGTCCGTTATCAGGCAAGCGCGGGCTCCGCCCCCGTGTTCCAGCTGGGCAGACAGCTCCCAGGCCAGCGACTCCGTGCTGGCCTGGGAGTCGGCCAGGATGACCAGCTCGCTGGGACCGGCCAGCATGTCGATGCCCACCCTGCCGAAGACCTCCTTCTTGGCCAGGGCCACGTAAAGGTTTCCCGGGCCAACCACCTTTTCCACCGGCTTGACGGTCTCCGTTCCGAAGGCCATGGCCGCGATGGCCTGGGCGCCCCCTACCCGGTAAACCTCTTTAACCCCCAGGTGACGGAGGGCATAAAGCGTGTGCGGGTCAACCTCCCCGTCCCTGCGCGGCGGGACACACACCGCCATCTCCTGAACCCCAGCCACCTGAGCGGGAATGACCGTCATGAGCACCGTGCTGGGATAGGAGGCGTTCCCCCCGGGGACGTATATGCCCACCCTGCGTATAGCCCGGATAAGTTGGCCGATGCGCGCTCCCTCCTCCGTGTCCCAGAATTGTGACTCCCAGGTCTGATGACGGTGAAAAGAGGCGATAGTCCGGGCCGCTACCCGCAGGGCGTCAACGAACTCCGACCCCACCTTCCCCTGGGATCTCTCCAGTTCATCCTCGTTCACCTTTAAACCCACGCGAGCCAGGTCCACGCCATCGAGCCGCCGGGTGAGATCGATAAGCGCCGCGTCGCCTTCCGACCTTACCCGTTCGATAATGGTTCTTACCTCGGCCAAGGGTCCTTCATCCGCCCACAGGTCCCAGCCCAGGGCTTCCCTCAACCCCTCGAGGTCCTGGAAATCCTCACTGCGGAGCAATCTCATCTCTATTCACCGCCACATGAACCCAGATAAAAGACACCTCTTCCCGCGCAGGCGTTTTTCCTATTTTAACCCCAACCTGGGTTTTAAGAAACGCAGCTTCGCGGAGGCTTGCCTCAACCACCGCGTCCTGCCCGGAATCAACGCAGCGTTATACACCCCTCCCCCAAAAGGCTGAGCACCTCCGCATATAGAGATCCGTCCGGTTTGACGCACAGCCCCTGGGGAAGCTTGAAAACCCTTACCGCGTCGCCCGAAAAGAGCTCGATCCTGACTGGCGTTTCTCCGGGGTGTCTGGTGAGTATATCCCTAAGCCGATCCATGGTCTCCCTTTCCGCCTGCTCTTCGTCGAGGCGTATGCAGAGATCGCACTCCTCCGGTTTCTTCAGACGGGGTTCCGTCAACTCCAGGGCTATCACCTTGACCTGTGCGCCCTCCTCTTCCCTGTCTCCCGTGACCTCCACCCTCGCCTTCACGCATATGACCTTGTCCTCCCGGATTATCTCCCGGTTCTGCATGTAAAGAGCCGGGAAGACGGTGACCTCCACGCGCCCGGTAAGGTCCTCCAGCGTCAGGACGGCCATGAGCTCTCCCTTGCGGGTTATACGCTGGGTCTTCTTGGTAATGATACCCCCTATCCACTTAACTGCTCCGTCGCCCAGCTCCACCAGGTCGGAGATGTCGGCTTCCACCTGTCTCTCCAGCTCCTCCTTGACCTGCATGAGGGGGTGGTCGGTGACGTATACGCCAAGCATCTCCTTCTCGTAGGCCAGGAGTTGCTCCCGCGGCATCTCCTCCAAAGGCGGCAGCGTTTCCAGCGGATCCAGTCCCGCCTCCTCTTCCTCGAATAGGGAGTGCTGTCCTTCCTCCTTAAGTCGTTGTTTCTCCGCCGCCAAATCCGCCACTTGCTCGTAGACCTTGAGGAGGTGGTTGCGAGAGAAACCTAGAAAGTCGAAAGCACCGCTTTTTATAAGGCTCTCCAGAGCGCGCTTGTTCAACACCCCCGGTCCAACCCTCTGGCAGAAATCGAGGAGGGATCGGAAAGGGCCTCCTTCTTTCCGCGCGGCTATGATCCTCTCCGCGGCGTTTTCCCCCAGGTTGCGGACGGCGGAGAGTCCAAAGCGTATCCTGTCCTCCACGGGGGTAAACTCCTTGTGGCTCTCGTTTATGTCGGGGGGCAGCACCTTTATTCCCATCTTGCGGCATTCGTTTACGTATACCTGCACCTTGTCCTTATTGTCGGTCACGCTGGAAAGAAGGGCGGCCATGAACTCCTGCGGATAGTGAGCTTTCAGGTAGGCGGTCTGGTAGGAGATGACCGCGTAGGCGGTAGAATGGCTCTTGTTGAAACCGTACTTGCCGAAATGCTCGACGAGCTCGAAGAGCTTTTCCGCCAAGCCGCGCTGATAGCCCCTGGACACCATGCCCTCTATGAACTTGTCGCGGTGGAACTTCATCTCGGCGGCCTTGCTTTTGGCCACCACGGCGCGTAGGGCATCGGCCTCGGCCATGGAGTAGCCGGCCATCTCCACGGCTAAGCGCATGATCTGCTCCTGATAGATGAAGATTCCCCTGGTCTGTTCCAAGATGGGCGCCAAGTCGGGATGGAGATATTTGACGGGCTTGCGGCCGTGGCGATGGTCCACGTAATCCTTGATCATCCCGCTACCCAAGGGTCCCGGGCGGTAAAGGGCCAGGACGGCTATGAGGTCCTCGAAGCGCTCCGGCTTGAGGTCCTGCAGAAGGGAGCGCATGCCCGGGCTTTCCAGTTGGAAGACCCCCACGGTATCGCCCCTCTGCAGTAACTCGAGGGTCCGGGGGTCGTCGAGCGGAATGCCTTCCGGGTCGATGCTCACGCCGCGGCGGACCCTTATGTTCTCCAGGGTGTCACCGATTACGGTCAAGGTCCGTAAGCCCAGGAAATCCATCTTGAGGAGGCCAATGGCCTGGATGGCCTGCATGTCGTATTGGGTGACCACCTCTTCCTCGGGGCCGCGTCTTTGAAGCGGGGTGTAGTTGGAGAGTTCGTCGTCGGCGATGACCACGCCGGCGGCGTGAATGGAATCCTGCCTGGTGATCCCCTCCAGGTTGCGGGCCGTGTCGATTATCTTCCGGGCCAGCTCATCGGTCTCGTAGACTTCGCGGAGCTCCGGGGAGGTCTCCAGAGCCTCGTCTATGGTGATGTTAAGTTTTTCCGGCACCATTTTGGCCAGTCGGTCCACCTTCCCGTATTCCAGGTTGTAGACCCTGCCGGCATCCCGTATGGCTGCGCGGGCGGCCATGGTGGAAAAGGTCACGATCTGAGCCACGCGGTCTTTTCCGTACTTTCTGCTCACGTACTCGATGACCTCGGGACGTCTCTTGTAACAGAAATCGATGTCTATGTCCGGCATGGTCCGCCGAGACGGGTTGAGGAAGCGTTCGAAGAGCAGGTCGTAGCGTATGGGGTCCACGTTGGTTATCCCCAAGCAGTAGGAAACCAGCGATCCCGCCGCTGAACCCCTTCCCGGACCCACGATGATGCCCTGTTCCCTGGCGAATCTTATGAAGTCCCATACGATGAGGAAATATCCGGAAAAGCCCATCTCCTTGATGACCGAGAGCTCGTAGCGAAGGCGCTCCTCCAACTGCGGCGTAACCTCCGGGTACAGCCTCCGCAGGCCCTCCCAGGCCAGTTTCTCCAGGTAACCGTCCAGGTCGTACCCCTCGGGCGCCTGGTATTTGGGAAGCAGGTATCTCCCGAACTCCAGATGCACGGAGCAGCGTTCGGCGATGTCCGCGGCGTTGGACAGGGCTTCGGGGTGGTCCCGGAAGAGCTGCCGCATCTCCTCGTAGTCCTTGAGGTAGAACTGATCGTTGGAGAAGCGCAGTCGGTCCTCCTGCTCTAGGGTGGAGTTCGTCTGGATGCACAGGAGCACGTCATGATGGAGGTAGTCTTCGCGCCGCACGTAATGCAGGTCGTTTGAGGCGACCAGGCCTATGCCCAGCTCCTTTCCCAATTGCGCCAGCCCCGGGTTTATCTTCTTTTCCTCCGGCAAGCCGTGGTCCATAACCTCCAGGAAGAAATTGCCTTCCCCGAAGATGGAGAGGTACTCCTCAGCTGCCTGCTTTGCTCTCCGGTAATCGTCCGTCAAAAGGAACGAGGCTACCTCGCCCTTTATGCAGGCGGAAAGCGCGATTATGCCCTCCTGGTATTCCCTCAAGATCTCCTTGTCCATGCGGGGTTTGTAATAATAACCATCCATGTAGGAAAGGGTCACCAGCCGCATCAAGTTCCGGTAACCGGTCTCGTTTTCCGCCAGGAGCAGCAGATGAAAGTTAGGGTCCTCCTTCACCGGACGGCGATCGAAACGCGATCCGGGGGTTACATAGGCCTCTACGCCGATTATGGGCTTTATCCCCGCTTCCGTCGCCGCCCGATAAAAGGGAATCACCCCGTACATGGCGCCGTGATCGGTGATGGCCAGGGCCTCGTAACCCATGTCCTTGGCCGCTCCGATGAGGGCGGGAATGCGGGCGGCTCCGTCCAGCATGGAATACTCGGTGTGATTATGCAAATGAGCGAAAGGGATTCCCAACTGAGGCCTCCTGTACTCGAATCGGCATCTCTTCCCGTTTTCCTCCGGATCGAATATCGGTCGGGTTTCCTTCCTGACCGAGAACGATCCTGTCGGCGTAAGCTATTATAACTTTCGTTGAGGACATGGCTTGACCTTCCGGAGAGGAAGGAAAGGAATGATGGAAATAAGGCTGAGTTACACTTCCGCCAGCGCCTACGAGAGATGCCCTTTAGCCTATCGTTATCAATACGTGGACGGGATTGAGGTCCCCCCTTCTCCCCACCTCTCCTTCGGAAGGAGCCTCCACGCCGCACTGGAATGGCTCTACGCCAGGGACGTTCCCGAACCACCGAGCCTGGAAGAACTCCTTTCTTACTTGGACGTTTGCTGGGAGAGTATCGGTTACCGGAACAGGGAGGAAGAACTCTCCTTCCTGCGCCACGCCCGGGAGGTCCTGGAGAATTTCTACCGCAGGAACATCCCCGCTTTTCGGCTTCCCGTCGCCGTGGAGCAACGTTTCGAGATACCCATGGGAGGCTACCTGCTGAGCGGGGTGATCGACCGTGTGGACCGTCACCCGGATGGGAGTTACGAGGTGATAGACTACAAGACCAACCGGCGGCTTCCGGAGTTGAACCGCCTGAGGGAAGACCTCCAACTCCCCATCTACCAGATGGCCAGCCGTGAGTTGTGGGGAATAACGCCTTCCAAGCTATCCTTCTACTACCTGCTCATGAACCAGAAGTTCACCACTCGTCCCTGCGGCGAGGAGGAACTCCAGGGGGTCAAGGAGAGGCTCCTGCGCGTGGCGGAGGGTATCGCATCCGGGAGTTTCCCGCCTAATCCCAACCCCCTTTGTCCCTGGTGCGCCTACATCGACCTGTGTCCCACCCGCTACGTCTCCGACGACCCGCGATCGGGACTGGAAGCAAGGCGTCGGGCTCTTCTGCGGAGGCGGGAGAACATCGACCGCATGCTGCAGGAACTGGAGGAAGAGCTGAGGAAGCTGGGGCACGGACCGGAAGAGGGCTAGATCCTCATCGCTTCCGGCGAAAACGGCTCAATCCGGAAGGGGCAAGATAGCGATAGCAGGTCTTGCCGTTTACCTCGACCATCTCCAAAATCCTGAGGTCGGCGAGTTTCTTGGCCTGTCTATCGACCGTCGCCAAGTCCCTTCCCGTGGCCTCCGCCAGGTATGCCGAGGTTGCCAAGAGCCCGGGGTTGCGGTGGAAGATGGTGAGAATCTCGATTCGCACCAGGCTTTCGCTCGTCCCGTTGATGGTCTCGGTCACGCTCTTAACCGGAATTGCTTTCATACTCGCCTCCTTTAGTTTCCTTTATATAGCCGGTCTTCAGTGGGGACCAAGGACTTTCCGGCAAACGCGC
>JACVJF010000052.1 GCA_015711855.1 Candidatus Solincola quzhuomuensis
GGACGTCACCCAGTCGCTCGAACCAGTAGTGGAAAAGGAAATGATATCCCGCGTTTCCCGGGTGATGTGCCCCGAGTGCTACGCGTCCAATCCGGAGTCCAACCGTTTTTGCCATGAGTGCGGGAGTCCCCTTCCCCTGGCGTCATTGCGCCGGGGCACGGAGGCGACCCACGCCCCACGCCCTGCTTATCAAAAAACGGGGGTGTTGCAGGCCACGGCGGCCGAGGTGTTCCCGGAAAGAGCGAGGGTACACGGCGAGGAACAGCGGGGCACTAAGGCCCGGGGCGCAAGAAGCTTCAGCCCCGCTGACGCGTTGGCGCTCCTGGCCGTGGCCGTCGGGTCGGCGGCCATGGTGCTGCCTCTCTTCCTGAAAAGCTTTTCTTATAAGGGGGGTGCGGGAATGTTTTCCCACCAAGGCGCATATGCCCCCGGGCAGTACCAGCTCCTGGGAGGACCGGGTATCCTCCCCTACCAGGGATCGGAGTTCCTGACCGTGGGCTTCGTTATCGCCCTGGGCCTGGCTGTGGCTCTCCTTTTCCTCGTTCTTAGGGTAGGAAGAGGCCCCATGTTCATCCTTGCGGGGAGCCTGCTCCTTTTGCCCGTTTTCTACTTCGTTTTCCAAGCCGTTCTACCCCTGCGCCGGATGGGTGTAGAGATCGAGCCGGCGGTGGGTTTGGCGAGGCTTTTCCGAGGGGGCGAGGGAATCCCCGGTTTGGGCCCTTTGCCTTGGATGATGGGGGGGGCGGCGATATTGTTGCTGCTGGCGGGATTTCTGGCTCCACCGCGGGGATGGGGAAGGCTTTTCACCTTCTTCGTTTTCCTGAGCCTGTCCGTGGCGGCGGCGTTCTTTTTCTCCGCCTGTTACAACTGGAATCTTTTTATCTCCGGGGAAGCCACGGCTCACCCCTCCTTCCGCGCAGGACTTTCGGCGCTCGTCATCCCGACGCCCACCCTTTTCCTCCTCCGCGACCCGGGCGGCTTCGGGCGATTTTTCTTTTGAGGCGGCCCCTCCTGCCGATCAAGCTCGAGCCGGCAAACCTGTAGGCCAGATGGGGATCGAGGCGCCTTCTCGACGTTGCTAAGGCCTATTTCGCGTTGACGGACCTAACGGCCGGGGATATATTAAGGTGCACGGCATCCTTGGAGAGGGAGTGCGAAATCGCCGTGAGCCGATCGGGCTCCCTTCGTGGACTTGAGTAGCGGGTATGCCCGGCAGGGTTGGATCCTGAGCGCGACGGCGGGATGCGATGAGGCACGGGAACCGGAGAAAAGCGATCGTCATCTCCCTTTGTGCGTCCGCGCTTTTCTATGCGGCCGTACTGTCGAGCTGCGGGGAAGCGGTGGAGGGCGTCCGGGTGGCCGAGGTGAGCAGGGGCGACGTCAGCAGGGTGATCACCGCTATAGGGACCCTCGAGGCCGGAAACCCGGTCGACGTGAAGCCGCCGGCCAGCGGGACGATAGCCGCCCTTTACGTCCAGGAGGGCGACTACGTGGAGGCCGGCCAAATTCTGGCTTCCCTGGACCAGGAAGAGCTCAAGGCACAGGCGGCCAGAGCCCGAGCCAGCTACCTTACCGGCGAGGCCATCGGCGACATCCTGGCTGGCCAATATGCGGGAATGCAGGCCCTTTACCAGGGTGCCTCCTACGCCATCCGGATGGTGGAGCAAACGCAGGAACAGATGGACGCCGTAATCCTCAGCCTGTTTGACCTGTTCCCCGTCGTGGTAAGTCTTCTGCCTCCGGATCAACAGGAATTTTTCAAGTCCCTGGTGGCGGAGCAGAGAGCCAGTTATCTGGAGTTCGTGGCTTCTCGTCCCGACGCCCCCACCCTGTCCGCGCCGGGATATACCGGAAGCGCTTCCGCAGCGGGAGCGGCACTGGCTGAGGCTTCGGGCTACGAATACCGGAAGGCGGAACGGGCGGCCAAAAACCCCCACTTGGTGGCTCCCGTTTCCGGATACGTGGTTTTCGCTGCTCCTTCAGGTCTTTTAGCCACGGACGTCATCTCCGAGATGCTCGGAGGGATGGGCTCCCTCCTTTCCAGCCTGGGCGATTTGAGCGGAATGCTGGAGGGCGGCCTGGGCGCCTTCTTGGGAAAAGGAACCGGCGAAAAACTGAAGGTGGGAAGCAAGGTGAGCGAGGACGCCCCTGTTTTCCAGATATTGGATCTTCAGGACATGAGGGTCAGGGTCCAGGTGGAGGAGACGGACATACCGCAGGTGCAAAAGGGCCAGAAAGCGAAGGTCTACCTGGACGCCTACCCGGACCTTGCTTTCACCGGTGAGGTCGTCCAGGTGGGCATCAAGGCGGAGACCGGGTCGGGCGGCGTCACCGTCTTTCCGGTTATCGTTCGCCTGGACCGCACCCAGATCCCCTTGCGGCTTGGGTACAACGCAACCGTGGACATAGAGATCCTCGGCAAGAAGGGAATCATTTCCCTCCCGGTGACGGCCATCTTCTCTCAGGAGGGCAAGGATTACGTTTACGTGGTGAAGGAGGGGAAGGCCAGCCGGCGGGAAGTGCAGGTGGGGGAGAAAAGCGAGGAGTGGGTGGAGATCTTGTCCGGTCTGGAAGAAGGGGAGCGCGTGGTGGTGGAAGGGGTGGGCAAGATCAAGGACGGCCAGAGGGTGGAATGAGCCCGCCTTAAAGGATCCGGCGGATGAATTTCGAGGAGATTCTCGGGGAGATAAGCGAGGGCTGGGGGGAAGAGCGCCGGATCACCCACCTGGAGGTATTACCCGCAAGGCCCGTCGTCCTAACGGATCTGCCGCCCCACCTGAACCCGCGCCTGTCGGAGACCCTCCGCCGCATAGGGGTCACCGGTCTCTACCGACACCAGGCGCAGGCTCTACAGCTTGTTTCACGAGGCCGCCACGTGGTCATAGCCACCGGCACGGCCAGCGGGAAAAGCCTCTGCTACCACATTCCCGTCTACCAGGATATTATGGAAGATCCTTCCACAAGAGCCCTGTACGTGTTCCCCACCAAAGCGCTGGCCCAGGACCAGCTGCGCAGCCTGGGCGAACTTCACGGGGGGGAGGTCGTTTCGGCCACCTACGACGGCGATACCCCCGCAGAATTGCGGGGTTGGATAAGGCGCGAAGCGCAAGTGGTGCTGACCAATCCGGACATGCTTCATTACGGAATATTGCCCAATCACCGCTTGTGGGGCGGATTCTTCCGCCGGCTGAGATATGTAGTTCTGGACGAGGCCCACGTGGCCCGGGGGGTATTCGGGTCTCACGTGGCCCAGGTGCTGAGGAGGCTGCGCAGGGTGGCCGCCCGTTACGGCTCCCACCCGCAGTTCATCCTGGCCAGCGCGACCATAGGCAATCCGGCGGAGCATGCCCGAAGGCTGTGCGGTCTGGAGGTGGAGGCGGTGGAGGATGATTTCTCGCCGCGGGGAAGGAAGCTCTTTGCCCTATGGAACCCTCCGAACATCGTCAGTCGGGAGGGAGGTGAGGTCCACCGCTCCTCCAATCTGGAGACGGCGGAGATACTGGCGCGCCTCATGCGCCTGGGCGTGCGGACCATAGCCTTTTCCCGTTCGCGCAAAGCGGCCGAGCTTGTTTACGGGTACGTCCAACGCATTCTGGGCCCCGAGGAGAAAGGGCTTGCGGAGAGGATCGCCTCCTATCGGGGTGGGTACCTGGCGAAGGAAAGGCGGGATATAGAGCGGAGGCTGTTCTCCGGAGAGCTGATGGCGGTCACCACCACCAATGCCTTGGAGCTGGGAGTGGATATCGGTGAGCTGGAGGCCTGCCTGATGAACGGGTACCCGGGGACCATCGCCAGCACCTGGCAGCAAGCGGGCAGGGCGGGTCGCCGCCAGGGGGAATCCCTGGCCGTGCTCATCGCCGCCGACGATCCCCTTGACCAGTATCTCATCCGCCATCCGGAGTTCTTTTTCGGGGCTTCTTGCGAGGAAGCGGTCATCGACCTGGAAAACCCGCGTATACTGGGAGCCCACCTTCTTTGCGCGGCATTTGAGTTCCCGTTACGCGCCAAGGACGAGGAATATTTTGGGCCTTCCATGTGGAGGGTCGCGGAGGATCTGCGCCGGGAAGGGAAGCTGGGCCGTAAGGCCGAGGTATGGTATTTCAGCGGCAAGGGCTCCCCCGCTCAGGAGATAAACCTCCGCTCTTCCTCGGGCAAGCTGGTCAGCATAGTGGAACGGGATACCGGGAGCCTGCTGGGGACAGTGGAGGAGGCCAACTGTTTTTTTCACGTGCATCCGGGTGCCGTCTACTTACACCAGGGGGACTCCTACTTGGTCGAAGAACTCGACCTGGAACGCATGGTAGCCCTGGTTAAGGTCGAGGATCTGGATTTTTATACCAACCCCATGGACAATACGGACGTGGTGGTCCTGGAGGAGGAAGAACGAAGGGGCAGCGGACTGAAGGCCTGCTCCCTCCACTTCGGCGAGGTGGAGGTCTCCACAAAGGTTTACGCTTATCAGAAAAGGCGGTTGCTCACCCACGAGATCCTAGAAACCGTGGGCCTGGACCTCCCCACCCAGACCCTGGTGACCAAAGCCCTTTGGTACACGCTGCCGCCGGAACGCCTCTCCGCCCTGGACCTGGACGAGTATTCCCTGGCCGGCGGCCTGCACGCCTTGGAACATGCCTCCATAGCCATGCTCCCGCTTTTCGCCATGTGCGACCGCTGGGATATAGGGGGTATGTCCTCCTCCTTCCACCCGGATACCGGAAGGGCCACCGTTTTCATCTACGACGCTTACCCAGGAGGAGTGGGCATAGCCGCCCGAGGATTCCGCCTAGCCGAAAAGCACCTCAGGGCCACCTTGGAGATGGTGGAGAGGTGCCCGTGCTCGGAGGGGTGTCCTTCCTGCATCCAGTCCCCGAAATGCGGCAGCGGAAACGAGCCTCTGCACAAACAAGCCGCCGTTTCCCTGCTCGGCCTGCTTCTGGGGGATATAGCCGTAGGATGACCTTGACCCCCGGGGAGTCGCGGCTTGTGGCTCACGGTCTTTCGGCGAGGGAGCCCGCCGAACAAAATTCAAAACTTCTTTTGTCATGCCAAAAATCCTGCGTGCGAAGGCTAATCGTTCGTGACCGTGCAGCCGATATAAAAAAAGGAGAGGGAGACCGCGGCGATGGTCAACCTACCAAAGAGGTTGTGCGCGAGCGTCTTGACCACGACTCTCCCTCTCCCTTTATGTTTCCCGGAATCACCCGAAAATACCTTCTTGGGGCGCACGGGGATTCCGGGCTGAATCGGCGCTTCGAGACTAGGACATTATCACGCCAGGCCCGTTCTCCGTTCCTGTTATAATTTGCGCATGAGAGGGGAAAGGCCGGAAGAGGCTTCGGGTCGACGGGAACGCAAGAAGAGGAAGACCAGAGAAGCCCTGGAGAAAGCGGCCCTCAAGCTTTTCCGCGAGAAGGGCTACGACCAGACCACCATCCGGGAGATCACCGAGGAAGTGGACGTGTCCCCGCGCACCTTTTTCCGCTATTTTCCCACCAAGGAAGCGGTCCTCTTCGGTGACTGGGCGGAAGGCCTGGACCTCATCCGCGACCTGATCCTTTCTCGGCCTCCCGGGGAACCTCCTCTCGCCACCCTTTATCGGGCCGCGCTGGAGCTGGCCGATATGGACAGGAAAAACGAGCCGCGCCTGATGTTGGTGAGAAGGCTGGCCGAGAGATCACGCCGGATTGGGGATTTCGAGCGGAACGTCGTCTATCCCGGTTTTGAGAAGGCCGTTGCTGAAGCGCTGGCCGAGCGCATGGGGGTGTGTGCGGATACGGATCCACGCCCAAGGATGCTCGCCGCGGTGGCCGTGGCGGCATGGACCACGGCGCGCCGGATGTGGATGGAAAGCGGAGGTAAGCGCTCCATGTCCGAGCTTTTGAGGCAGACCTTCGGCTTTTTGGTCGAGAATCGGGAGGCAGGCCGGGCAAGAAGCGTGAGTGGGCGCGGCTCTTCCGGGAGGTCCGGTAGTTGATCGGGAACCGCATGCCGGCCTGCCGGCGCAGGACTTCCTGCGAGACGTCGCGAGGAGCATGCCGAGCTCTGCACGCTCCTTCTGGCCGCAGCCTGCCGTATGCCGCGAGGCCTGTGCCCGAGGCAAGATACCGCCGGCGGGCAGGGCCTGAACCGTGAAGGATGTGGACGCTGGACGCGGTGGGCTTGAGCGTCGGCCGTTATCGCGCCGGGGAGGGGGTGTTCATCCCCGCCTGAGCTCGTCCAGGGCTTTCCTCGCCGCGGCAAGGATGGGGGTATCGATACCCGGGGGGACTTTCTCCAGGTATTCCAGGGCCGTTTCCCTCATCTCCGGACGCAGGCCGCGAAGATAGGCGAGGACGTTCTCCGGGTTGAGCTCCCTTCGAGTGCGCTTCTCGAAGTCGGGCTTGAGGTCGTTCCAGACGACCACCTCCATTTTCTGCCCCCGTCGGTTCTTCTCCAGGGCCCACTCCCGGATGACCGGGATGTATTCGTCCACGGTGCGGCACCAATATTCGCCGCTCAGGAGGTCCAGGAAGCCCACGTTTTCCGGCTTGCATTCCTCCCTCTGGGAGAGGCTCCACACCGCCTCACCCACGTTCTCCGTGCCCATATAGGCCCAGAACACCTGTATGGGCTTTGCCTGGCGATGGAGGGCGAGGGCCAGATGTCTCCGGGGCGCGACCCGGCAGAGCTCAACGGGAAGGCATGGCCCGTCCTCGAACCAAATTCCGTCCCGCAACATCAACCCACTCGGTTCGGTGACCATGGGATCCCATCCCAAGACCACGATCTCCGGCAAGGGCTTCACCCCCATGCTTTTATGGTTGCCATTTTATCCCAGAAGGCACCTCTGGGAACCACTCGCCTCCCGCGCGAGGCTTTTTCGAGTTAAATATTCGGCTCCCGCAGTCGCTTCCTGTAGTCGGTAGGCTTTTATCTCCGCCCGGTTAGTGCTCGGGAGGACTATACGGGGTGGCGTGGACGTTGCAAAAGGTTTAAGCGAAGCCGGAGCGGCGGCGGGAAGGGCAAGCGCCGGGTTAACCGTTAGGGGCTCGGTCGGTTTTCGGGGGGGAAAACGATCTGGTAAATTGGTGAGCATGAATTTCCAATGGGAATACGGGCGCGGTGTACAGGATTTCGAGGTACCCGACCACCTGCTCCTCGGCGTGGTGGAAGGAACGGCCGCCGATCCCCTCCCCGACCTTCGGGGAGCGCTGGAGGAGGCCCTGGAGAACCCCCTGGGCTCCCCTCCCCTCTCGGAACTGGTGCGAGCTGGAGACCGGGTGGCCATCGTCTGCCCCGATTTTCACCGCCTCTGGGCACGAGCTCGTCTTTGGATGCCCATGCTCGTCGCCCACCTAAACCGATGCGGAGTCCGCGAGCGGGACATCACGGTCATCGTGGCCAACGGGACCCACAGCCCACCGCGCTTTCGCGAACTAGCTCTTATCCTCGGCCGGGATTTCCCTTACCGGGTGCGGGTGGTGAACCATGACGCCCGCGATGAGGGATCCCTCCGCTTTCTGGGGAAAACCCCCATGGGCACGCCCCTATGGGTCAACCGCTACGCCCTTGAGTCCGATCACTTGATCCTCACCGGGGCGGTAGCACCGCACACCTTCGCCGGGTTTGGAGGGGGTCGCAAGGCGGTCCTGCCCGGAATAGCGGGGCTGCGGACCATCTTGGCCAATCACAGCCGGGCCCTCAGCGAAGTCCCCGGAGGGGGCATCCATCCCCTGGCGGCGCCCGGGGTCCTGGCGGGCAATCCGGTTCACGAGGACATGCTGGCCGCAGCCCGTATGGTGGGGCCGCGTTTCATCGTGAACTTCGTCCTCAGCGAGGAAGGGGATTTTCTGGGAGTTTTTGCCGGTGACCTGGAAAAGGCCCATCAAGAGGGATGTTCGTTCGTCTCTAAGGCTTTTCGTGTGGCAATTCCTTCCAGAGCGGATATCGTGGTCGCCTCGCGGGGAGGATATCCCATGGACCTCACCTTTTACCAGGCCTTTCAGTCCAGCGCCAATGCCCGCGCTGCCCTCCGGGAGGACGGACAGGGGGTTCTGATCATGGTGGGGGAATGCTCGGAGGGGCTTGGGCCCTACGAGTTCAGCCGCTGGTTCAGCATCGGAGGAGCCGGGGAGATAGAGAAGGAGCTGCGCCGCCATTTCACCGTCGCGGGGTTCGTGGTCTACCGGGCGGCCCTCCTTTCGAAACAGGCGCGGAAAGTGATACTGGTCTCGGGCCTGGAACCCGAGCTGGTGCGGGGGATAGGGATCATACCCCATCGGAGCGTCAGCGAGGCGCTACGGGAAGCCATGGATACCGTCCCCGGCGGGAAGGTATTGCTCATGCCCCACGCCTCGCAGACCATTCCCGAGCCGGCCTGCTGACTATCGGGTTATCCCCGGCGCTCCGGGCCCAGCACGGCGTTCACCGCTTCCTCGGCGCTCTCGGCCCGGATTATCTTCTCATCGCGTATTCCGTGGCGGGATATCTCCCAGCTGGATATGGCCACCACCTTTTTCCCCATCTTCAAGGCCATAGCTATCTCGGAAAGGGTTCCGTATTCCCCACCCACGGCGATGACCGCATCCGCGGTGCGCACGATGACCGCGTTTCGAGCTTGCCCCATATCCGTGGCGATGGCATGATCCACGAAGGGATTGGCGTCTCCCCGGAAGGGACCGGGCAGTATGCCGATGGTGGTGCCGCCCGCTTCCTTGGCTCCCTTGCAGGAGGCCTCCATGACCCCTCCCAGACCTCCGCAGATCAGGACCGCTCCCCTCCGGGCCAGCAGACTTCCGACCTCATAGGCGATCCTCTCCTCCTCGTCGCTGCAGAACTGTCCTCCGATGACCCCTATGTACACTTTTTATGCACCTCCGGATATGAAGGGTCGGTTTTCGCGGGACTCACTCTATCTTCTCCTCCGAGCCGGTCGGTTCTCTCAAGAAAAGGTCACGCGCCGCTTCCTCGGCGGCGGCATAGACGTCCTTCAGGGGCACGCCGAACCTCAAAGCCGCCTTCCGGCAATCCTCATATTCCGGGGCCAAGTTGACCGGCTTACCTTCCCGACGTGCCAGCTTCACCCGGATATTGCCGAAGGCCGTGTTCACCTCCACGACCATTCGGTCCAGATATTCCTTGTCCACTTCCGCGATGCGTATGCCCAGGGTCTTGGTCTCCGCGAAAAGGACTTCCTTGATGTCCTCCTCGCGGGAGGGGGGAACCAGGACGGATATGGTCACGGCGGGGCGAGCCTTCTTCATATAGATGGGACAAAGCCACACGTCCTCCGCCCCCGCCTCGAAGAGCTTCTCCATGACGTAGGGGTATATCTCCGGGTTCATGTCGTCTATGTTCGCGGAGAAAACCAGGCGTCTTTCCCGGGTCCGGCCGGATCCCGGGACCTCCCTTTCGCCCAGGAACCCGCGCAGCACGTTGGGTATCTCCAGGTCGCGGTCCCCGGCGCCGTAGCCTACGGCCTGGATACGCATGGGCGGTAGGAGGCAGAAGTCGGAGGCCAGTGCGGCTACCAGAGCCGCCCCGGTTGGAGTGACGATCTCCGTGGGTATCCCGCTGGAGTATACCGGTATGTCCCGCAGTATCTCGGTGACCGCCGGAGCCGGGACCGGATAGATGCCGTGGCTGGTCTTGACCATGCCCGTGCCCATGGGCAAAGGTGAGGAGAGCATCTCTTCCACGCCCAGGTAGTCAAGGGAGACGACCGTCCCTACCACGTCCACGATGGTGTCCGCGCTTCCCAGCTCGTGGAAGTGGACCTGCTCGATGTTCCGCGAATGGATGCGGCTCTCCGCCTCCGCAAGGCGACTGAAAACGGCCTGGCTCCTCTCCTTGGCGGAGGGTGTAAGGTCGCTTTTCTCGATGAGACCTCTGATGTGCGCGTAGGTCCTCACCACCCCCCTCTCCGGGGCCCTCACGTTCACCTTGACCGCCCCGATGCCCTTGCGCTCCGTACGCCCCGCGCTTATCTCCACCTCGCTCAGCCCAAGCCGTGATGCGGTATCCTGGAGCACCCCCAAGGGCACGCCGAGGTCCACGAGCATCCCCAGCATCATGTCCCCGCTGACGCCGGCAAAGGCGTCCAGATAGAGGGTTTTCATCGCTCATCCCTCTCGAGCCGGGCAGGGGAGGAACGTTCTTTATCCAGCGTCGTATGGTCCCCGGCCGCCGGTGACCCGTCCTCGAATAGGGTCAGCACCCTCCTTCGGGGCTTCGGTTCGTCCATGCTCCCGCTGCGGTAACCGTCCAGGTCCAGGTCCACCCTCCGGAATCCCGCTTCCCGGAAGTTCTTCACCGCTTGCTCGCCGGTCTCCTTGTTTTCCAGGAGGGACCTTTCCTCGCCCCCGGCCTCGATGCGCGCCCACTCCGGTCCCTCCAGCCGGACCCGGAATACGCGCATGCCCAGGTTGCGCAGGTGATCCTCGGCGGCCTCCACCCGGCGGAGGAGGGGGATAGTGAGCCTCATGCCGTAGGGGAAGCGAGTCGCCAGGCACGGGCTGGAGGGGGCATCCCAGTTGGGCAGGCCCAGCTTCCGCGCCAGGGCGCGCACCTCCGCCTTGGTGAGGCCCGCTCTCCTCAGGGGGCTGGAAACGCCTTCCTCTTCCAGGGCCCTTGTTCCGGGTCTGTGGGCGGAGGCGTCGTCCATGTTGCTCCCGTCCAACACCTCGGAGAACCCCCGCTTTGCCGCTTCCGCTTTCAGAAGGCCCAGTCGATATTTCTTGCATTGGTAGCAACGATCGGGGTCGTTGTCGGCGAATCTGGGGATGCGGAGTTCGTTTGCTTCCAGTATATGGAATGGAAATCCGAGTTCCTCGGCGATGTGCACGGCGCGTTCCAGATCATGGACAGGCATCAGGGGGGAGGAGACGACCAAGGCCAGCATGCGGTCACCCAGTTCCTCGCGGGCGATCCTGGCCAGAAGGGTGGAGTCCACACCCCCGGAATAGGCGACCACGGCCGAGGGATGGGCCGAGACCATCTCCCTCAGGCGCCGCTCCTTGCTTTCCAGACCTTCCTCCATCGCGCAATGTGCCTTTGATTCGAGTATAACACGGCTACGGTCGCAGCGGCCCGAAAAGGGCATCGGGCCTCGTGCGCACGGGGAAAGAAGGCTCTTGAGTATGGTATCCTCTTGGCAGAAAGGAGGTCGCTCATGTTCGATGCCTTGAAGGACAATGCGGGCGTGATCATAGCCCTTCTCCTCGCGGACCTTTTGCTGCTGGCCGCCGTCTACGTCCTTTTCCGCCAACTCTCCCTGATCCGCCGCAACGTGAACATCCTCAAAAGGGGCGCCGACGGCGCGAGCTTGGTGGAAAAGGTGGCCTCGCAAGCCCTGCAGATCGAGGATCTGTATCGGCTCTCGAGGGAACAGGCAGCCCAGAAGGATTATCTGACCGAGGTTTTGGCCGGAGCCCTGCAGAGGGTGGCCGTGGTCCGGTTCGATGCCTTCGAGGACATGGGCGGCAAGTTGAGCTATTCGGTGGCTATGCTGGATGAGAACGGCGACGGGGTCATCTTCACCTCCATATACGGGCGGAACGAGAACCGCACCTACGCCAAGGCGGTCAAAGGCGGCAGGGCCTCACATGTCCTGTCCCAGGAGGAGGAAGAGGCCTTACGCCGGGCCTTGAGCGTCAAGCCGCCCCTGATCAGGGCGCGCAAGGCATCCAGCCAGAAGGTCTTCGACATGGAGATGGTGGAAAGCCCCGAAGGGTTGTCCAGGAGGGAGGAAGACGGTTCTTGGGTGATCTGAACTCACCGTTGAGCTGCCGGCGCGTAGCCTATCTCGGTCCGGCGGGTACCTTCACCGAGGAGGCTCTTCTCTCCTGGCCGGGCCTGGATTTCGAGGCCTCCATCCCCTTCCCCACCGTGGAGGAGGCCATTCTCGCCGTGCAGGACAACCTGGCGGATAAGGCGGTGGTTCCCATCGAGAACTCCTTGGAGGGTTCGGTGAACGCCACGCTGGATTGCCTGGCTTTCGAGGCCGACGTGTTCATCCAGGCCGAAAAGGTGTGTCAGGTAAGGCACTGTCTTCTGGCGCGGCGGGGCCGGAAGCTGGAGGAGATCACCCGCGTCGTCTCCCATCCCCAGGCGGCGGCCCAGTGCCGTCGGCACCTCATGCAACTGCTGCCCGGGGTGGGACAGGAGGCGGCCTACAGCACCTCGGAGGCGGCTCGCCGGGTGGCGGATTCGGAGGAGCCTTTGGCCGCTCTGGGGAGCGCCCTGGCCGCGGAGCTTTATGATTTGGAAATTATTTACAGAGGAATGGAAGACCATCCGGAGAACCGCACGCGCTTCATCCTCCTGGGAAAGGAGAAGGTGCCCCCCACCGGCAGGGACAAGACCTCCCTGGTCTGCTTCATACACCAGGACCGGCCGGGGATGCTTCTGCAAATCCTCCAGGAATTCGCCTACCGGTACATCAACCTGACCAAGATAGAATCCCGGCCCATGAAGAAGACGCTGGGCGAGTACTGCTTCTTTATCGACTGCGAGGGGCACGAGGAGGACGAGGTTGTGGCCTCCGCCATCAAGTGCCTGCGCTGTAAGCTTCCCGAGGTGAAACTCCTGGGCTCTTACCCCGTCTACCGGGAGGAGGAAGCCTTAGGTTGATGGAGAAGAAGGGTCGATGGGAAGAGGGCAAGCTCAGGTGCGGCGAGCGTGAAGCGCCCTTGTCTTTCCACGGGCTCCGAAGCGGTGGCGCGCGATTCCGTCGTCGGGAGGGCGAGGATGCTTGACTTGAGGTTCGTGCGGGAGAACTCGGACCTGGTTCGCAAGGCCGTGGCCGATCGCGGCCTGGAGGTGCCCCTGGACGACCTCCTGGAGAAGGACCGGAGGAGGCGGGCCGTCCTGGCCGATCTGGAGGAGAAGCGCGCCCGCCACAAGCGGGGGAACAAGGAGATAGGGGAGCGGATGAGGAAGGGCGAGGACCCCGTCGACCTGCGCGAGGAGATGGGAGCGCTGAGCGAGGAGATAAGGGCCCTGGAGGAGGAGGCGGATGCGCTGGAAGAGGCCGTGCGGGAGATATTGATACGCATCCCCAACCTACCCCACGAATCGGTGCCCGTGGGGCCGGACGAGACCTTCAACCGGGAGGTGCGCCGCTGGGGCGAGCCGCGGACTTTCGATTTCCAGCCTCTGCCTCACTGGGAGCTGGGAGAGCGGCTGGGAATACTGGACTTCCAGCGGGGGGTGAAGATAGCCGAGTCCCGGTTCACGCTTCTGAGGGACAAGGGTGCCCTTCTGGAGAGGGCGCTCATCAACTTCATGCTCGACCTGCACACGAGGGAACACGGTTATACCGAGGTGTTCCCGCCCATCCTGGTCAACGAGGAGAGCATGTTCGCCACCGGCCAACTCCCCAAGCTGGAGGCCGAGATGTACCGCTGCCGCGACGACGTCCTCTACCTCATCCCCACCGCCGAGGTCCCGGTTACCAACATCCACCGGGGCGAGATCCTGGAGGAGGCGGACCTCCCCCTCTACTACTGCGCCTATACCCCATGCTTCCGCCGGGAAGCGGGGTCCTACGGAAGGGACATCCGGGGACTGATACGGCAGCATCAGTTCAACAAGGTGGAGCTGGTGAAGTTCGCCCACCCGGATACCTCATATGAAGAGCTGGAAAAACTTACCAATGATGCTGAGGAGGTTCTGCGCCGACTGGGCCTCCCTTACCGGGTAGTAGCCCTCTCCACCGGGGATCTCTCCTTTGCCGCCGCCAAGTGCTACGACCTGGAGGTATGGCTGCCTTCCGGCGGCGAGTACAAGGAGATCTCCTCCTGTTCCAACTTCACCGACTTTCAAGCCCGCCGCGCCAACATACGCTTCCGTCCGTCGGGCGGCGGCAAGGCGCAGTTCGTGCATACCCTCAACGGGTCGGGGGTGGCGGTGGGTCGCACGGTGGCCGCCATTCTCGAGAACTACCAGAGGGCCGACGGCAGCGTGGAGGTTCCCGAGGCCCTGCGCCCATACATGCACGGCCTGGAGGCCATCGAGCCCTGAAAGCCTTGCGCGTGGAGGCATGCTCGCCGGGTTGACATGTTTCCTTTCCCGTTGCCGAATAGAAATAGAGAGAACCTTATGACGGCAGGTGAGAGCGCGTGCAGGGGGAGGAGATACTGAGGATCATCAGGCGCATCACCCGCGACTTCGCCCCCCTCCTCCCGGACCTACGCCTGGAGGTGGTCCCACCTGAGGGATTCCGGGCTCGGGTAAGCGGAAAGCCCATAA
Source organism: Candidatus Solincola quzhuomuensis (assembly GCA_015711855.1). Lineage (GTDB taxonomy): Bacteria > Actinomycetota > Geothermincolia > Geothermincolales > RBG-13-55-18 > Solincola_A > Solincola_A quzhuomuensis. Next base: position 14,227 of record JACVJF010000052.1, read on the forward strand.
TCGCCGACGAGGCCATGTTGCGGTCCGTCCTGAACGAGGAGGCCGTTGGGGGCCCGAGGAAAGGAAGGCCGCTGAGAGAGCAAGCGCCGGGCAGCGCCACGAGTGGCGAAAGGATGTGGGGGGAAAAGAAGCGGCGGAACTCAGCGGAGGGGTCTCCCCTCTGCGCCCTTCCCTCCAGCCGAACCATAGTGGTGGAGATGGAGAGTCTGGAGGAGAGGGTCAACCGCGAGGATCGAAGGCTGCACCGGCCCCTGGTGGAGGGGCTCATCCTTCGCGAGGTCCTCTATCTGATGACCTCCCGTCAGCCGTTGCCGGATCCCCGAGTGCGGGCGGAGCACATCCTCCGTCGCCACTGGCCGTTCCAGTACGCCGCACTACGAAGCGTGGGCCTGACGGTGACCGGCTTCGAGAGGCCCCAGCATGGAGGCGCGCTGGGCCGGGACAACTGACGTGCCCTCCTTTACGGGACTTGGAAACGAGCGGGATGGTCGAGGCGTTCTTCTCAGCGGCCGAGCGCCGGCACGTCATGAGGAGGCCTTAGGAATTTAAGCGATCCGGCGGACTACTATTTTCTTTTTTAGTTTACGGGCATCATGCCGAAGTCAAGCGCCGTGCGCGAAGAGGTAGGGGCGCTCATGGTCGCGCCGAGAAAGCAGGGTCGACGAATTCCCACGAGCATGTTCACGCGGCCTTAGTGGGGGGATGGAGTAGGGCGCTCCGGAAGACACCGCCCAAAAAGTAGGTGTTTTGTCCTGCCCTACGACATAACCTTCAAAACGGCTTCCGATTAACTTATCTCTTGCCGAAGCGTGTCTCTATAAACATGGGTCAGAGGTCACCTTTTCGGGGGGGTCACCCTTTGGCGTGGAGGCGTCGGCCCGCGATCCCACGCTTGGGAAGCGTCGGCTCGGAAGGGCTGCGGGTCTTTTCGGCGGCATTCGCGGCAAACGGGCACGTTTCGTTTTACGTCCCCGGTTCCCACGGGTAAAATTGGTCCTGGAGGGGTGGCAGAGCGGACTAATGCGGTGGTCTTGAAAACCATTAGCCTTCGCAGGCTCGCGGGTTCGAATCCCGCCCCCTCCGCCAACACTTGTTGGTTAAGCGAGGCATCCTTCCGGGCTATGTTTCAGTATGTGCCGGATAGAGAAAGTCGCTTCTTTTCGATATTTTTCGGCTTTCGACGATGGCGCATCGGGGAGAACGCACGTGAGGGCGTGACATGTTGTGATACTTGCTCAAGCCCAGCAATGGTCCCGGGCTTACTCCCGGCGTCCTCCGGTCATGGATCGCGCATGCAGCTTTTCGAGTTATGAGGTGGTGCGCGCCGGCGCGGAGCCCGACCAACGCCGTCGGCACGACCGTTACGTTCCGCGTATGACCGTCCCTTCGAGGAGGGCTATGTCTCCTCCGCCCTGTAGATTATGACGTCCACGTCTTGCAGGGTCACCATCCCGTCGGCCACCATCTCGTCGATGACCGGAAGGACCGATCTGATGCGCTCCTCCCTGTCCACCACCTGGATCACCACGGGCAGATCCTCGGAGAGCCTAAGGATGGAGGCGGTGTGGATGCGGCTTCTCTTGCCGTAACCCTCGATGCCGCGAAAGACGGTGGCGCCGGCCACCCCTTTCTCCTTAAGCGCCTCTACGATGGCCTGATAGAGGGGTCTATGATGGTAATGGTCCTGCTCCCCCACGTAGATGGTGAGTAGCTTCGCTTTTCCCTCGATCTTCATCCCGTACATCTCCTCGGATCTGTTTCGCTGGCGCGGCCCTATGCGTCATTCATCCCCTCAGATCAGCTTCGCGAGTATGGTCCCTGCGATGGTGGCGGCTAGGCACCCAAAGAGGCTCACGCCCATGTTGGCGGCGGCCATGGCGTACGCCCCTTCCCGCAGCAATTCCACCGTCTCGTAACTGAAGGTGGAAAAAGTGGTAAAAGCTCCCAGGAACCCCACGGCGAAGAACAACCTTATTTCCGGGCTCCAGGAAAACCTCTCCAGTGCCAAGGCCAGAAAGAACCCGATGGCAAAGGAGCCGATGGTGTTCACCGCCAGCGTCCCGTAGGGGAAGCGGCTCTCGGTGGCCTTGGATATCCAACCCGTAAGCCCGTAACGGGACACCGCTCCGAGCATCCCTCCGATCGCGACCAGTAGATAGCGTATCATTTCCGCGAACTCTCCCGTGACGTAAGCCGCATGTGCTGTTATGACCAATACGCTTCCGCTATTATGCAAAATTTTCGCTATAAAGCAAGGACTTTACCGGCTGTTTCCCGGGGGCTGTCCCTCCGCGCGACAACCGCCGAACCTCTGCGATAATAGCATGCGGCAGGCGATTTTAGCGAAGTTAATGCTGATTTATATCATGCGCAAAGCTCTCCACAGCCTTACACTGTTTTTTAAACTACACTCCTTATAAAATTAACATGTAAAAGAAGGACACAGAGGAGCGCTTTCAGCGCGGAAGACGGTGAGGGGAGATGAAAGCCTCTACGTTCATTGACAATCGCAAACTCAGGCCGGTCATCGTCTATGCGGTAATTGCCTTCGCTTTGCTCATTACCTTGGTGGTTTTCCCGCCTCCTCGG
>JACVJF010000053.1 GCA_015711855.1 Candidatus Solincola quzhuomuensis
AGGAGGGGAGCCTCCCCTCCGCGGCCTCCATGCGCAGGGTCTTGGCGCTCGGCGTCTCCTCGATGATCTCCGCCACCCGGAGCCTCACCCGGTCGGGGTGGAGGGAGGAGAGGGCGCGGTCGACGGCTCCCACGGGGAGGTCGATCTCCGGGGCCTCCGCCGCCTGGCTCTCACAAAAGGCCTTGACGGACTCGATGCCCGCGACCCCCATGCCGCCCTTCTCCATGTCCTCGAGGACGTTCTCCGCCGCGGTGCGGCCGGAGTCGATGCAGGGCTGGAAACCGCCGCCCACCCGTACCCAGGCCCCGGCGAAGTACAGCCCCTCCAGGGGACCGCGGTTGGGCAGCCGCAGCACCGTGCCCTCTGTGGGGGAGTTCTCGTAACCGTAGACGGCGCCCTCCCAGTTGCCCGTGTAGCGCATGTGGGTGAGAGGCGTGGCCACCTCCACCACCTCGATGTGTTCCCTGAGCCCCGGTGCGACCCGCTCGGCGAGGTCGATGAGACGGGAGGCCAACTGGTTCTTGGCCTCCACGTAGCGGTCCGGCGGGAGGGCGCGCCACAGGTCCCCGAACCCGATGGTGGTCAGGGTGACCACGCAGGTCCCCGGGGGCGAGAACTCAGGATCCAGGACGTTGTAGGGGGCGATGGCGCAGCTCTTGGGCTGGAAGACGGCGGTCTTTCGGGCCTCGTCGTAGTGGGACTCGAAGTCGTAGTCCAGGTTAAACATTATCTCGTGATTGGCCAACCCCAGGCTTTCCACCGGGCAGTCCAAGCCCAGGAACACGGTGAACAGGGAGATGCCGATCTTTCCCCAACCCAGCCTCTTGAGGTACCAAGAGGGCACGTTCTCCCGCCCCACCAGGTCCAGGCAGGTGGTGATGGGGTTGGCGTTGCTCACCACGTAGGAGGTGGTTACAGCCGTTCCGTCCTCGGCCACTACCCCGGTGACCCTCCCGCCTTCGACGACGACGCGCGCGGCGCCGTTGTTCAGCCGAACGTCCCCCCCGTTCTCCAGGATGGACTCCACGAATGCCTGGGAAAGGGCCTGGCTCTTTCCCTTGACGTGGGTGGGCCCGTACTTGAGGTAGGTGGCGTTGGCGATGGCGAAGAGGAGGAAGGACAGGCGCGAAGGCGGCAATCCGTAGTATCCCCAGAGCTGGGCAATGACCGCGCGGGCCCGCTCGTCCTTGACCTCGGAGTTGAGCACGTCTCCGAGGTTGGCTCCGGCGTAGGTCATGAGGTTGGTGAAGGCCTGGGGATCGGCGGCCATGGCCTCAGGGGTAAATTTGGAAACTTCTTCCAACAAAGCAAACATGAGGGAGGTGAAGCGGCGTATCCCCTCCGCCTCGGTCGGAAAGTGCTCGCAGAGCACCTCGTCGTAGGCCTCGCGCTCGGCGGGGAGCACCAGGTCCAGGTCGGGGAAGGTGCTGCGGTAGAAGTCGGGGATGTCCAAGAATTCCACCTTATGCGCCACCCCTATCTTTTCCAGGGAATGCCATAGGGGACCACGTCGGTCCTTGTGTCCAAGTCCGGAGAGCTCGTGCAGGGAGATCTCGAACTCGAAGCGCCCCCGGCGAAAGGTGGAGGCGTACCCTCCCGGGACGCAGTGCCTCTCCAGCACCAGGACCTTCTTCCCCGCTGCCGCCAGGTTGGCCGCCGCGGAGAGACCTCCCAGGCCGGCACCGATGACCACTACGTCGTAATCCGCCATCGCCCATCCCTCCCTCGCTCGCGAACGTGTGCCTCACCGGCGGAAAGGAACCAACCGCCACGGTCAATTATTCCCAGGCTGGAAGGCACAAAACCTTACCTGGGTTAAGGAAGAAACCCACGGCCGTACACATCAGGGTCAGGCCTCGTTCTTGTCCACAAACGGGATTGTGGCCAGGACCTTTTTTCTGAGGAAGGATCCAAGGTCAGGCCCTCTTCGTATCCGTGAAAAGATTCGAGTTCATACCGGTTTATTCTCGTGACTTCCTGCCGGTGTGTCAGGAAGAGTTAGAGTCCCCAAGAAATAGATCGGGGCTTTGGGATGAATCGGAGTCGAGCGCACCCGTGGCGGATCAATCGCAGCAGAACTCATTAGAGCGGAGGGCAGCTTTCGTGCCCTGGACCCGATCTGCCTCTTTCCGATACCCTCTGGGGTATCAAATTTCAAGACCTGACCCCTTTGGGAAGTCGCCCTTTTCGTATTTCTCGTGGACCAGCTTCCGTATCTCCCGGTAGTGGACTTTCCCGGTTATCAGGCGGGGGAGCTCCTCCACGAAGAGCACGTACTTGGGGGCTTTGTAATCAGCCAAGTGCTGCTTGCACCAGGACACGATCTCCTCGTCGGTGGCCGTAGCGCCCGGTTTAAGCTGTACGACGGCGGTGACCGCCTCCCCCCAGCGGGGGTGGGGCACCGAGGTCACCCCGGAGAGCTCTACCGCCGGGTGGCGGTTGATGACCTCCTCCACCTCCTCGGGGAAGACCTTCTCGCCTCCGGTGTTGATGCACCCCGAGCCCCGACCGATGAGGTGGATGCGCCCCTTCTCGTCCACCGTGGCCATGTCCCCGGTGAATATGTAGGTCTTGCCGCCCACCTTCCGGTAGGTGCGCGCCGTTTTCTCCGGATCGCCGAAATACCCGGAAGAACCCTGGTGCTCCCGGGCCACGGCCACCTCGCCGATCTCTCCCGGGCGGGCCTCCCTTCCGTCCTCGGTGATAACCTTCACCATATCGGTCACCCTAAACACGGTCTTTTCCAGTTCCCGGTCGGCGGCGGTGTAGGGAGTGACCGATATGTAGTGTCCCTCCGTGGAGGCCAGCACGTCCAGGATGATGAGCTGGGGGAGATGGTCCAAGAGGCGCCGCTTGACGTCCACGGAGAGGGCCATGCCACTGGAAAGAATTACCAAGAGGGAACTCAGGTCGTAGCGGCGACCCTCGGCGGCCGCCTTATCCAGGGCGTCGGCGAAGGGGCGGCACTGTCCGTCGCCCACGGCCACCAGGACGTTGGCACGATGTTTCTCGATGGCCCTTATCATTTCCTCCACGTCGAAGCTCTTGGAGAGGAGCATGATGCTGGTGAAGCCGCCGATCATGCCGATGAGGGCGTGGTTGTAGGCCCAGGCGTGCATCATGGGGCTGGCCAGGAGCATGCGCACCTTCCCGCCGGTCAGTTTGGCCATCCCGCGCAGGAGGGTTCTGATGACAGGGTCGGGGGACTTCAGGATGAAGGGGCCGGCCTTCTTGCCCATGGCGGTCAGGACCCTGCGAGTAGCCGGCAGGGAGAGCACCCAGGGCAGGGCGCGGGCCATCCCCGGTATGCGCAGGGTCTTCTCAATGCCCTCGAAGACCTTTTTAGGCGCTTTGGCCAGATCCGCCAGCCCTCCGGCGAAGTTGCGGATCATAGCCTCCAGGGGAGCGCTGAGCGCTTGGTCGTGGGTATAGATGACCCCCTTGGGGTATCCCGTGGTCCCGCCGGTGTACATGAGGACCACGATGTCGTCGGGCCGGAAGCCCTCCCAGGGCGGTTGGGGGCGGGTGGCCGGCTTGTCTTTTACCAGTTCATGGTAATTGTACATGCCTTCCACGCGGCGATCCCCGATGATTATGTAGTTCCTCACTCCCGAAAGCTCCGGCCTCAGGTTTATCATACGGTCGGCGATGTCCTCGTTGAAGACGACCGTGGTCATCTTGGCGTCCTCGATGACGTGCTTGAGCTCCCATTCCTTGAACTTGAAGTTGAGGGTCACGGCCCGGGCGATTATCTTCCAGGCCGCGGCCACCGTCTCCAGGAATGCCGGAGTGTTGTATTCGGCGATGCCGATGTTCTCCCCTCGCTTCACCCCCAGGTCCAGAAAAGCGTGGGCCAAGCGGTTGGTCCGCTCGTCCAGTTCCCGGTAGGTGATGACCTCGTCTCCGTAGATGACGGCGGGATGAGAAGCAAACGAGTCGAGGATATTTTCGTAGAAACCCTTGAAATCGGTCATGGTCCCCCCTCCCTTGACGACCGGGTCATCTGCTTCTGCCGAAAAACCGAGACCGCGGCAGCGCTCATAAACTTGGACTCCGACGGCACCTATAGATTATAACTTAGCGACACGCTCCCGTTCATGCTTTATCTATAGGCTATAGGCCATTCGCTTCGGATGATGGAAGTGTAGCAATCGCCTCCGATAGAGAAGACCATCCCCTTTTTCAATTTGGTTGCCCCCTTTTCCGGGATGGTAGGCATCGCCGTCGGTCTTTTAGACCCGTGAAGCACTCGTCAAGTCGAGAAGGCGCTAGCTCTTGCCGCAGAGAGTGCTTCAAGGGCAGGGAAGTCTTCAATCAGCCGTCGCAGATAGGACAGGTCCAACCCCTCCGGCGTCTCCCGTGGCCGGGCGTTACTAACTCACCGCACCGACCGCACCTGTACCTGCCCACACCCTCCTGCAGGATGTAGGTCCCCCCCTCTATGCGGAGGGCCTTGCCGGCATAGATGGCCTCGATGAGCTTGTGGCGGGCTTCGGTTACCATGCGCTGCAGCGTCTGGCGGGAGACTCCCATCTCGCGGGCGGCGTCCTCCTGGTACATACCCTCCAGGTCCACCAGCCGGAGGGCCTCCAGTTCCTCCACCCGCAGCAAGGTCTCCTCCAACTTAGACATGGGTATTCCTCGCGGCTTGTAGAAGTAGGCCCTGGGGGTCTCCTGAACCAATTTGGGCTTTGGGGGTCTTGGCAATATTTACCTCCTGATCACGCCTTACACCCGGAACACTAGAAGAATTGTATAGGCAGCAGCCTTTCAGGGCAAGTCGCCGAGCGGATGGTTCATGCGATTTTTTCGTGGATGGCGCCGTTCAGTGGCGGGTGGAGAAGAAGGAAAAGGCCCTACGCGAGTGGTGACGGCGTACTTTCCGGCGCCCCGCGGGAAGGGCTCAGGAGATCCTGAGCTCGGTGCGTAGTCTCTCCAGGGCGTGGAAGACCACCGGACAGACCAGGTAATTGGCTCCCAAATTGTCCAGTTTCTCCGTGCTGTCCACGGCCAGGGAGTAGGGGTATTCCCGGCAGCTGTCCGGCCGCCATTCGTAAAGGGTGCATAGGTTGCGCTTGAGGAAAGGGCAGGGGCGCCGGTTCAGGCAGGTATCCCGATCCTCGTTCTTCCCCACGTAGACGGAACGGAACTCCGACCTTTTCATGCCCAGGGCCCCGGCCAGGCGGGCGACGTCCTCTGTTTCCAGGACCACGTAGGCTTCCTTACAGCATGCGGCGCACTTCGTGCAGTCGAAAAGGGGCATGATCGTGTCGAAGAGCGCTCTCAGGGCTGAGTCCAGTCTACGTTTGGATATCCGCCGGCCCTTCAGTCTCTCGATAAACTCATCCACTTCCGCCTCGTTGGCCCTGGCCATTCGGCGTATCTTCCTGATATCGGTTTCCATGTTTCAACCCATACCTTATTCTTCAGGTTCTCAACCTCTTTGAAGTCGCTCTTAAAGATAATACTGTATACAGTCAGATGTCACCTTCGGCAACTCCAGGACAAGCCCTTCGGGAAGGCGTCGAACCCTAGTTACAATCGTCGAACCCGAGATTGAACAACGCGGAGTATGTCCCGTGTTCGGTTTGAGGTGGATGCACGGATTAAAGGTATAATTAACTGGGGCCGTCAAGAAGGGGCTTTTATTCGGGTTTTTCCTCATGGATCCTAAAGAAAGGGGTCGGCATGAAGATACTGGTAACCGGGGCGGGAGGGTTCATCGGATCCCATCTCGTTAGAAGGCTCCTGGAGCGGGGGGATCAGGTGAGGGGTCTGCTTTTACCCGGTGAACCCGACCGGGGGCTGGAGCCCTTGGGCATGGAGGTCTTTCGCGGGGACCTCACCATCCCCTCCACCATAAGGGGCGTGGCGGATGGATGTCGGAAGGTGGTCCACGCCGCTAACCGAACCATCGACTGGGGTACGAAGAAGCAGTTCTACTCCATAGGGGTGGAAGGCACCCGACACCTCCTCGAGGAGTGCTCTGGTAAGGTGGAGCGCTTTCTCTTCATCAGCTCCGTGGCCGCCTACGGGCTGGGCTTGCACATGAAGGATTTCGACGAGGACACCCCTCTGGTGAAGACAGGCCTCCATTACGGCGATGCCAAGGCGGAGGCGGAGCAGTTGGTCCATGCCTACCGTTCCCGGGGCGAACTGGAGGCCACCGTCGTCCGGCCTTCCAACGTGACCGGGCCGGGAAGCGTTTGGGTTCGGGAGGTCCTGGACGTCATGTGCCGGGGACCCCTCCCGCTCATCGACGGGGGTGCCTATAGCGCCAGCCTGATCTACGTGGAGAACCTGGTGGACGGACTCCTACTGGCCTTGGACAGCGAGGTGGCCGCCGGGCGAACTTACAACTTTCGCGACGATTACCGGGTCACCTGGAAGGAATACCTGGAGAAACTGGGGGGCTTGATCGGCAAAAGGCCCCGGGGATCCCTGCCCTTCGGCTTGGCCTGGAAACTGGGCAGGATCTGCGACGCGGTGTTCGCACCGTTCAACGTCCGGCCTCCCATAACCGCCCAGGCGGTGGGGATCGTGGGGCGAGACCTCGATGTGAGCACCCGGAGGGCCGAGGAGGAGCTCGGCTGGAGGACCAGGATTCCCTGGGAGGAAGCCTGGGGATCCATCGAGAGGTGGGTCCGGGAAGAATACCGGCCTCCCCGTGAGAGGCGGTCCTGAGGACGCGGAATTATCTGGTATATTCTGGTATATCTTTACTTCCCGCTGGAGCGAGGCACGTTTTCCGGCCCTCTCGGAGAAAGGGGGGTTGGAGGCGCCGCATCTCCGGTGTGCATGCTCTACGATCGCGGACGGCTGCAGCCGCGATGGGGGTGAGGATCGGAGAGCTCGCACTGAGATATGTTCTCGTATCATTTGGCAGGATGCTGGGTGAACAGAGGATTATCGGAGAGGGGTGGAAGCCATGGGTGAGGTCCACGGAGGTCACGTGGTCGCCGAGTACCTGAAGGAAGTGGAGGGCGTCGACACCGTCTTCGCCCTCTCGGGAGGGCATATCGCCCCCATCTTCGACGGCTGCCTGGACCACGGGGTGAGGATAGTCGACGTGCGCCACGAGCAGGCGGCGGTGATGATGGCCCACGCCTGGTCCATCCACAGCGGGAAAGCGGGCGTGAGCCTGGTGACCGCGGGTCCCGGTTTCACCAACTCCCTGACCGGCGTGGTCAACGCCTACTTGGAGGGCGCCCCCGTGGTGATCCTGGCGGGCATGGTGTCCCTGCGCGACCTGGACCGGGGGGCTTTGCAGGACTTGGACCAGCAGTCCATGGTCAAGCCGGTGGTGAAGTGGGCGGCGCGCTGTCACGAGACCGGAAGGATCCCGGAATACCTTGAAGAGGCCTTCCGCCGCGCCGTGTCCGGACGGCCCGGACCGGTGTTTTTGGAGTTCGCTCCGGAATCCCTCTTCAAGTCCGTGGAGGAATCGGAGATAACCTACCCCGACCGCGGATGCCGGAAGTTGCGCGCGCTTCCGCCGGAGGAGGAGATCCGGAGGGCCGCGGACATCATCAATCGGGCGGAGAGACCCCTGCTCGTGGGCGGTAGCGGCATCGCCCACAGCGGCTGCTCGGGGGAACTCAGGAACCTGGTGGAAAAAGCAGGAATCCCGCACCTACTCCTAAACTACGGCCGGGGAGCGATTCCCGACACCCACCCGCTTTCCCTGTGGAGCGGAGGGGTCATGGGGCTTTTGGCCGCCGCCACCATGGCCGACGTGGCGCTGGTGGTGGGGCTGCGCCTGAACTGGGTCACCAACTACGGGAAGATGCTGGAAAGCGCCAAGGTCATCCGGGTGGACGTCGAGCCGTCCGAGCTGGACCGCAACTGCAGGACGGAGGTGGCCTTGCTCGGGGATGCCCGCACCGTCCTGGGGCGCCTTGCGGAGCTGGTGGAGGAAAAGGACCGCTCCTCCTGGACGGAGTCGCTGAGGGGGGCCGTGGCTCCCTTGGCGGAGGGCGAGAGGCGGGCCGCGGAGACCCCCGCCGATCCCATACATCCCCTCCGCCTGATGAGGTGCATCCGCGAGGTCACCGGCGACGAGGCCCTGTATGTGGTGGACGGGGGGGATTCCTCCTACTTCGGCTTGGTGGGCCTGCGGGCCGGGGAGACGGCGGGGGTGATCGGTAACGGGAACCATTTCGGATGTCTGGGGATCGGCGTGCCCTTCGCCATCGGCACCAGGCTGGCTCGCCCGGACCGAAGGGTAGTCCTCGTGAGCGGGGACGGGTCCTTCGGCCTCAACGCCATGGAGATGGACACCGCCTGCCGCCACGGCATCCCCATAACGGCGGTCATCTGCAACGACCAAGCCTGGGGAATGGCCAAACACCATCAGGAGATATGTTACCGGGAGGATAGGGTCTGCGGCACGGAGCTGGGGGTCATCCACTACGAGAAGATGGTGGAGGCGCTGGGCGGGCACGGGGAGTTCGTGGAAAAGGAGGAGGAGATAATCCCCGCCTTGAGAAGGGCTCTCGATTCCGGCAAGCCGGCCTGCGTTAACGTGCTCACCGACCCCACGGTGGTCAGCCCGGCCACGTTCATGTTCGCCGAGAGCTACAAGTTCTGATCTGCAGGATAGCGGTTGACGTCGAGGGCGGACCAGGAGGTTATCGCGGTTATACTCATACCATTTATTTCCATATTTCAAGGTAATTGATTCACGGCCTAAGGCGAGCCGGGAAGGTTCACGGTTATGCACGGGATCGCGGAACGCATGAAAGACTCAACGTATGCTCTCCGGCCGGGAGGTTGGGGCGTCGCGGTGTCGTCGGGCTCGGTTGCGATCCGCCTTTTTACCCTTGCTCCCCAAAAGGCGGCTCCTGTTTTCTTCCCGCCGCCCGTTCGAGGAGCCATCGCTGGGGAGTGAGTCTTACGTCACAACGGGTAGCGTCCGTATTCCTCGGCCGCTTCCATCATCCAGCGCAGGCGCTCCACAGATACTCTGGGGTGGGAATGGTCGGGGGCCAGGATAAAGCCGCCTCCGGGGCCCGCTTCCCGGATGGCTTGGCGCACGGCCTCGAAGACCTCCTCGCGCGAAGCGTCCGTCAGGATGTGGGTGACGTCCAGGTTGCCCACCAGGCAAATACGGTCGCCCACCGCCGCTTTGGCCTCGGAGAGGCTCACCCCCGCGGTGGGCTCCAGGGGATGCACGCCGTCGAACCCGCAGTCGGCGATCCAAGGCAAGAGCGAGGTGATGTTGCCGCAGGAGTGCATGATGACCTTCATGCCCGCTCGATGTGCGGTCTCCACGATGCGGCGGTAATGGTCCCCGAAAAGCTCCTCGATGTGGCGGGGGTTGAGCATGGGGCCGGTGCGGTAAGCCAGGTCGTCGGTGTAGACGAGTCCCGGGAGGCCGGCGTCGGCCATGGCCTCCACCAGCAGACAGTAGAGGTCGGCCAAAAAGCCGATCATGCGCTTCAGGAAACCGCGATCTTTGCGCAAAGCCACCGCGAACCGCTCGAAACCCATGGGCTGCCAGGTGTTCTCGAAGAGGCCATAGGTGCAGAACCCGAAGATGAAGTAAGAACCCCCGTATTTCTTGGCCACTTTGGAGAAGGCTTGGTTGACCTTCTCCGGGAGACGTAACAGAGGTCGCTTGTCCCAGGCCTTCCAGTCCTCGGGTCCCTCGATGAGGCCCTTTCGATATACGGGGTTGGTTAGGTTGCCGCTACCATCTACCACCACGTCGCTGAGACGACCGAAGAGGTCCACCATGGTCTTCGAATCACGGTAGCGCAGGACGGGGAAGTAAGTGAGCCAGGCCGCGTCGTAACCCATCCTCTTCGCCGCTTCCGCTCCCAGAAAAAGGAAGCGCTCCAATTCCAGGTCCACGGCGGGACCGGTATCGATGTGGGAAAATACTCGGTCCAGGATACCGGAGACACGTTGGCTGGCCAGCCACCTCCCCAGGGAGCTTGGTCTTTTCCCCAGGATGGAGTTGCAGGTGGCATACTCGAGCATGAGGTCCATGACCGGCACGCGGTCAGGCTCCCGCCTCTCCAGGGCGTCCAGTACCCGACGATGTTTTTCGTTCACGGCTTCTTCCCTTTCTCCGTCTCAGTTTCCGACCAGAGGCACGGTAAAGAGGAAGGTGGCACCCTCACCGGGACTGGACTCCACCCAGATCTTGCCGCCCCAGGACCTCACCGCTCTCTTCACCGTGGACAGCCCGATGCCCAGTCCCGGGGTGCCGTCTATGGAGAAATGCTTGAAGGGCTCGAATATCTGTTCCTGCAGGTCTTCAGGGATACCCACCCCGTTGTCGCTCACCCGGAAAACGGCCAGGTCGGCATCGACCTGCGCCCCGATCTCCACGCGCGGGTCCTTGACCTCGCCCATGTGTTTGAGGGCGTTTCCGATCAAGTTGAAGAGGACCTGCCTCATCTTCACCGGCTCCGCCCTCACCGCCGGCAACCGGTCGCATATCATCACCGTGGCACCCTTGCGCTGAATCTCCCCCTCCAGGTCCATGAGCACCTCGAGAAGGACCTCCTCGACGTCCACGGAGAGCTCTTCCGTCTCCGTGCGGCCCGCCTGGGCGTATTGGAGAAGGGAGTTGATGAGTTCGCTCATGCGCCGTGCTCCACGGACGATGGCCTCCAGGCACTCCCTCTCCGCTTCCGCGCGCCCCTCGGCGTCGGCCTCCAGGGCGGCCTTGGCGTAACCCTCCACGATGGCCACCGGGGTCAGCAGGTCGTGGGATATGGTGTGGGCGAAGGCCTCCAGCTCCTCGTTGCGATTGCGCAGCTCTATTTCCATCTTTTTCCTATCGCTTACGTCCCGGGTGAAGGCCACTAGACCCTTGGGCTCGCCCCGGGAGTCCCGGATGAGGGCCACGTTGAGTTCAACGGGGAATCTCCGGCCGTCCTTCTTCAGGGCCGTGAACTCGGCGTTCCTCACCGCGCCTTCCCGGAGGGCCGTCTGGTAGAAGGCCAGGGCCTTTTCGCGCTCCTCATGGGCCACCAGCTTGATGGCGTTCATGCCGATCATCTCCTCCTCCCGCTCGAAGCCGTGCAGCTTGAGCGACTGAGGAGAGACGTAGGTGATGTTCCCCTTCAGGTCGGACACGGTGACGGCGTCGGGCGAGACCCTCAGAAGACCCCGGTGCAGCTCCTCGGATTCGCGCAGCTTCGCCTCCAAAAGTTTGCGATCGGTGATGTCCCGGGAACTGACCACCATCCCCCTCACTCGGGGGTCGTGCAGGAGGTTGTTGCCCACCGATTCCAAGTAGCGCCAACTCCCTTCCTTGTGCCGGAAACGGTATTCGATGTTTCCGGTGGCTCCGGGTTTTTTGACCGCCTCGGCGAAGAAGGCCAGCACATCGGAGACGTCTTCGGGGTGCACGAAATCGAAACAGTACCTACCGTCCAGCTCGTCCGGCTCGTATCCCAGGTTGTGTTTGAGGGAAGGGCTGTTATAGAGAACCCGTCCTTCTCCGTCAAGGACGGTGATGACGTCCAAGGCGTAATCGATGAGGCGGCGGAAGTATTCTTCGGAGCGAGCCACCCTCTCAGCCGTTCCGGCGGGAACGTCCGATCCCTCGCCGCTTTCCCTTTTCTCCTCCATCCCGGGGAGCTTGGTTTCCATCTTCCCCGACCGCCTTCCCACTTCAGGCCGTGCGGACACGCCCCTTACCTCGTCTTTTGCGGTCTACCGACATTTTAAACCTATTAGATGACGGGTTGAAGGGCGGTTACTCGAGCGGTCACTCAAAAGAACCCCTCCATATACCGATACATGAATGGTGAAAACCGGGTGGAGCGTCGACGGTCAACGATGGAGGTTGGAGGGTATATGGCCAAGACCATACTCATCGCGGACGACGCCCTCTTCACGCGCATGATGCTGCGCAACATCCTGAACGAGAACGGTTACACCGCCGTGGTGGAGGCCGAGACGGGGACGGAGGCCATTTGGGCGTACAACCGGTGGAAGCCGGACCTAGTCATCATGGACATCAACATGCCCGAGATGGACGGCATGACCGCGGTGCGCAACATCCTGGCCCTCGACCCACAGGCGCGGATCATCATATGCAGTGCCCTGGGGGAGAAACAGCTCATGTTGGAGGCCCTAGAGGCGGGAGTTAAAGACTTCATCACCAAGCCCTTTCAGGCGGGAAAGGTCATGGAAGTGGTGAAGAAGGTCCTCTCCTGAAGGAGGCAGGCGGGGACGACCTGCGCGGGTTTAGCCCGAACCCGGTTCTCCTCGCGTAAAGTGCTTTTTTCGCCTGCAGCCCGGTGGCACACACTTTAACCCGCTTTCCCATCCCTTCCGCGGGGCGGGTCGAATATGGAAGGGTCGGCCCGGCGTATGAAGTCGACCACCTTCTCGCTAAGGGGCGCGGTCACCGGCTCCAGACGTACCAGTCCGCGCACCAGAGCCTCAACCGCCGGTAAAAGGAGCCGCATGGCCGGGTTGGCCAGGCTGGCCAGGGGCTCCATGATCCTCGCCGCGGTGCGCACCAGCGGTCCCGCCGCCCGGAGGACGAGGTCCAAACCCCTCAAGAGTGCCCGGAAAGCCGCCTGGGCCGCCTTTGGTTCCGTCATCTTGCCGCGGTCGGGAGCCGGTTTTCCCTCGCTGTAGTCGTAGCGTTCGTAGAGCCAATTGTAGAAGTAGCGGAAGAACATCCGGATCCAGGAGGCGAGGATCTCGGGATCTTCCTGGAGGCTGCGCAGGATCATCTTCGCCAGGGGGGTGCTTATGTGGGTGAAACCTCCCAGCCCCCATCCGTTGTGCACGTACCTCTTCAGTTCCTCAAGGTCGTGGTGTTGCTGGGCGAAGCGCAGGTTGTAACGGTTGGTGGCGGTGATGGACCACTGTATTATGGGATGGTCCCTTATGCGTTCCTCGTAACGCCGCAGGAAATCCCTGGAAACGTCGCCGACGCGCAGGGCTTCCACAGCGACCTCGGCAGCGATGTCCGCGGAGAACCAGGCGGCGGGAACGCCGTCGCAGAGCTCGGTGCTCTCCAACCCGGCCGTGTCCCCCACGAGGATCATCCCGTCGGTCACGCTGGGCATCTCCCGCAGGTGGCGGTCCAGGCCCACGAAGATCTCGAACCCCTCCCACATGTGGGCCCGCAGTTCGGCTCGGGGGGCGACCTCCTCCTTCCACCAGGGGAGTTTGGCGGTGATGTTGTCGTGATATTCCTTGAACAGCCGACGCAAGTTGGGGACCTCGCCCTCGTCCAGCCGAAGGCACTGGTCCTGGCAGAAGTGGACGCTCTCCCGGTAGGGCCAGACCATCAGCCCGTTGCCGTGGCCCAGCGGGGGAGCGATGCGCTGCTCGTCCCAGCCCCAACAGAAGCGCAAGGTGTGGCCGAGGATCCTGTCCACGTCCTCCTTTGCCATGCGGTAGTCGTACACGTCGGCCAGGGAGATGACCTCCGGCGGGTATTTCTCCCGCACGCCGGCCTTCACCGCCAGGATCCCCTGGGAACCCTCGGCGTCGATGACCAAGCGGGCCCTTATCCTCTCCCCCCGGTCGGTCACCACCCCGGCCACCCGACCTTCCTCCCAGAGGAGGTCGACCACCGTGGTGGAAGTGCGCAGTTCCGCTCCCGCCTCCACGGCCTTCTCCGCCTCCCATTGGCAGAAGGGACGGCAGTAGGCGTTGTAACCGAAAGCTATAACCGGGGAGAGGGGCTTGGGGATGCGCAGGGAATCGTCCACCTCTATGTCTCCGGAGTCGATGTCCTTGATTATATAGTTGATGATGCCGTCCACCGGCCTCTCGATGGGCGGGTTGCCGTCCCGGATGAAGTCGGGTCCGAAGAGGAAACCGTAAAAGGGGATGGTGAGTCCGGATATCACCTTTTCGCCGACCCGCTCCGATCTCTCCAGCATGAGCACGCGCAGCCCGGCTCTGGCGCATCTGTAAGCGGCCACCGGTCCGGCGAAGCCGGCGCCGACCACTACGACGTCATAAAGATCGTGACGAGCAGAAAGCGAATCGACGTTACTCTCGTTCACCGTCTCCCCCTTGCACCCGGGGCGCCCCAGGAAGGCGCCAACGCCTGCACCGACTTGCAGATAAAATGATATCACTCTTTGTTTCCCTGATGGTTCTCCTTCCCGTCTACGCCCCTCTGTCCGGGGCCCGGCGACCTTCTTCGCTCTTCCGCCGCGATTTTCGCGTCCTCGCCCCGATGGTCCGAGAAATTCGCCCATCCAGAGGGTAGAATACATGCGTGACGGCTTCATCCGCGCGACCGCCGGGCGGAAAAAAGGGGTGGCGGCCTTGGTGGAAAAGCGGGACGGCAAGAAGTGGTACCGGTCGTGGTACGTGTATCTGGGAGGCGCGCTTCTGGTCTCCTCCGCGGCTCTGTACTACCTCCACTATCTCATCTTCCGGGACGTGCGCCACATCTTCATCTACCTCCTGGGGGATCTGGCCTTGATGCCCGTTGAGGTGCTCCTGGTCACCATCATCATCCACCGCCTACTGGAGGTCAGGGAGAAACGGACGCGCATGGAGAAGCTGAACATGGTCATCGGGGCCTTCTTCAGCGAGATGGGCATGCAACTTTTGGGCTACTTCGCCGCTTTCGACGCCAGGTGCCGGGAGATAAGGGAATGCCTCTTGGCGCGGCCGGAATGGGAGGAGGAAGATTTTACCATGGCGAGAAAGAGGGCGGAGGACCACGCCTGCGACATCCGTAGAAGAGAGGACCTCCTGGAGGAGATGCGCCTCTACCTTCTCTCCCGCCGGGAATTCCTGCTCACCCTCCTGGAGAATCCCGCCCTTCTGGAACACGAGACCTTCACCGACCTGCTGTGGGCCGTGTTCCACCTGACCGAGGAGCTGAAGTACCGGGAGATGCTCGAGGACATGCCGGAAGCGGACACCGAGCACCTGTGCGGGGACATCGCCCGGGCCTACACCCTGCTCCTCCGCGAATGGCTAATCTACCTGGAACACCTAAAGAAGAACTACCCCTACCTCTTCTCTCTGGCCGTGCGCATGAACCCCCTCGATCCGCAGGCCTCCCCGGTCATCCGCTGAGGAGATGCTCCGGACCGCGTTCTTACCGCTTCGGTGCCGGCCCGAAGCGCGGCCCTGCGGGGTCTTCGGTGCCCTGGGCGAAGCCGCGTCTCGACCTGTCACTGCAGGGTGAGATAATCCAGCCGTAAGGCAAGAGCGGGCGGAAGCGGGAAGAGGACGGAACCCGGTCTACCTACCGGCTGGTGAGGTGGTTTTGGATCTGGAAGAGAAGTTGCGGATCCTGGGAGCGGCGGCTCGCTTCGACGTGACCTGCTCCACCAGCGGCGGTCGGCGACTGCGATATGCGGACCGCCCGGAGTCCGCCGCCTTGCCCGGAGTGTATTACACCTGGTCCGAGGACGGGAGGTGTCTTCCGCTGCTGAAGATCCTCCTCAGCAACCGGTGCGTGTTCGATTGTGCTTATTGCGTGAACCGCGCCTCGGCTCGGCGCCCCCGGGCCTCCTTCACCCCCGACGAGGTGGCGGACATAACCATGGCCTATTACCGGCGCCGTTTGGTGCGTGGGCTCTTCCTCAGCTCCGGCGTTTGGGGGAACGCGAACCACACCATGGAGAAGCTCCTTTTGACGGCCAGGAAGTTGCGCGAGGAGAGGGGGTTTAAAGGATACATCCACCTAAAGGTCATCCCCGGCGCCTCCGCCGAGCTGGTGAGGGAAGCGGGACTCTATGCCGACCGTCTCAGTGTGAACATCGAACTGCCTACCCCGGAGAGCCTCCGCCTCGTCGCGCCGGACAAGAGCCTTGAGGACATCCTGGGCCCCATGGCGGAGATAACCAGGAACATGGAGGCCTACTGCGAGGAGGGAAAGGTCTCGGCGAAAGCCCCGCCCTACCTGCCCGCCGGGCAGACTACCCAGCTCATCGTGGGCGCCACCCCCGAGGACGACCTGCGCATCATGGAGCTTGCGGAGCGGCTTTACCGCGATTTCGACCTGCGGAGGATATATTATTCCGCCTTCATCCCGGTGAACGAGGATCCCCGCCTGCCCCCGCTCGCGGAACCGCCCCTGCTCCGTGAGCACCGCCTTTACCAAGCCGACTGGCTCGTCCGCCGCTACGGTTTTCGGGTCGGGGAGTTGTTGGATGATTCCCACCCCTTCCTTGAGGAGGACCTCGATCCCAAATCCGCCTGGGCCCTGCGCAACCTCCAGTATTTTCCAGTGGAGGTGAACACCGCCGATTACGAGGAGCTCGTCCGGGTTCCGGGGATCGGGCTACGGTCGGCGCGCCGCATCGTGGCCTTTCGCCGGCAGCATTCCCTCGACTTCCAGTCCCTCGCCAGGATAGGGGTGGCGATGAGGCGCGCCAGATACTTCATAACCTGTAACGGGAGATATTGTTTCGGCGGCCGTTTCGAGGAACGGACCATCCGCGGTCACATCGCCCGAAGCTTTAGGTGCGAGGCGGGGGAGAACTCCCGTCGCGGCCAGCTCTCTCTCCTGGACTGGGGGGTGGGGGAGGACCCACCGCGCTCCCGGGCGAAAGAGGCCCTCACGGAGGAGGAAGGCTGTGCGCAGCGCCTTCCTACCACGGAGGATGTCCTTATCGCCGCCTGCGGGGAGATCTGAGCGATGAGGGTCCGGATCCGACGCCGAGGATTCTTTATCGTTCGGGGGATGTCTCACGACGGGATAGGGTAGTACCGTCTCGCGACGATTGCTATTC
>JACVJF010000054.1 GCA_015711855.1 Candidatus Solincola quzhuomuensis
CAGGCGCCCGCTCTCCACCAGGTGAGAGAAGAAATCCTTGTTGGTGTGGTCGGTGGCGATGCCGGTAGGGACCACGACCCCCGCCCTTCCTCGGGCGTTTATCAATGCGGTGAAAAGCTCGGAGAAGACGGAATAAAGGTTTATCCTACCACCCGAAGTAAGTTTGGATCTGCCCGAACTCTGCAGGAATTTCCTGGTAGCGCCATAAAGATGTAATAATTTTCTATATTCTTGCCATAACTCCGGTTTGGTTTTTTTAAGTTCTCTTATAACCCTCTTGCGTGCTTCAGCATTGGGGGCCTCGGCTATCTCTCGGTCCCGGGCGGCGAAGAACTCCTGCTCCTGCAGCTTGATGCGCTCCCACGGCGGGTTGCACAGCACCACGTCGAAGCCGCCCGCCTCGAAGACCTCGGGGAACTCCAGGGGCCAGTGGAAGAAGCGCAGGCGCTGCGCCGTCTCCCAGGCGTGCCCTATGTAACGCCCGTCGACGCTTTCGTCCTCCAGATATCTTCGCAGGACCTCCGTGGTGGGGACGGCCTTCTCCCGGAAGCTCTCCTTTTCCAGGCGCGCGAAGAAGGCGGCCGTCCAGAGGTGGCAGGCGATGTGATCTCTCCACCAGCGGCTCCCCGTGCCCCGCAGCCTCTCGTAGGCCTCCTGTTTCTTTCGCACCTGCTCCGGGGTGTCGTCGGGGATCTCCGAGAGCATCCGGTGGGCGTCGGAGAGCTCCGCCACGTCGCCTTCCGGCTCGAACTCCATGGAGAGCCAACCCACCCTCTCGGTCCTCTCCGCCCTGTTGTCCTTTTTAATGGATTTAGCCAGGTGCTTATCATCTCCCGCCACCGGGTCGAAGGCCTGGTCGGGGATACCTTCCTCCAAGACCTTCAGGTCGAACACCCCCACCAGGGAGTCGCCGCAGCGGATGCGGTGGTCGAGGAAGGAGAGGGGCTTGCCCGCGGCATGGCCCTCGATCCACAGGGCCACCTTGCAGAGGTCCACGGCCAGGGGGTTCTTGTCCACCCCGTAGATGCAGTGGGATATCACCTCGCGCACGGCCCGGCGCATCTCCTCGGGGGCGGGCTCCTCGTTACCGGTGCGCACGCGGGCCAGCTCCTTGCCCAGGCGGCGGGCGGCGGCGAGGAGGAAGTGCCCGCTCCCGCATGCCGGGTCGCACACGCGGATGGAGAGGAGGGCCCGCTCCCTTTCCTCCTTGCCCCTCGCCCCGGCCAGCCTCTCCTCCAGCACCGGCTCCAGGGCGCTCTTCACCAGCTCGTTGACCAGCTCGGGCGGGGTGTAATAGGAGCCGGTGGTCTTGCGCTCCGTCCCGTAAACCAAG
Source organism: Candidatus Solincola quzhuomuensis (assembly GCA_015711855.1). GTDB lineage: Bacteria > Actinomycetota > Geothermincolia > Geothermincolales > RBG-13-55-18 > Solincola_A > Solincola_A quzhuomuensis. Next base: position 1,334 of record JACVJF010000054.1, read on the forward strand.
AGGAAGACCGGCTTTCCCTCCTGCTCGACGACGGCGGGGTGATAGTCGAGGAGGCTCTCGTAGACGCTCCCCAACTCCTCCACGTCCAGGGCGGAGTAGTTCACGCGCCGGCGGGGCGCGCGCGGGTCCTCGGCGTAGGTGGAGAGCTCGCGCACCGCGCGGAGGAGGTCGCGGTTGTAAAGGCGGCAGCGGTCCAGATCCGTGTGCCGGAAGAGGTCACTGTCAAGCGGCGGGACCTCCAGGGCCTTGCCCAGTTCCTCCTTCCGGAAAAGGTCGAAGGTGGCCTGCAGGGAGAGCCAGAGGTCCTGGTGGTCCTCCTCGGGCAAGCGGAGGTCCGCGAGGCGGCGCAGGCGTTCCAAGCTGTAATGGTCCCGGTAGACGGGCGAGGGAGAGACGAGGGACCTCTCCTCGGCCACCATGAGGAAGAGGATCCGATACACCAGGCGCAGGAGGTCCCGGTAGAGCCTCTCCGGGGTGATCTCCCCGGAATCGATCTTGGACCGCAATTCCCGGTTGAGGGGGTGGGTTAGAAACCCGTTGCCAAATATATCCAAGGCCTTCTCCACGCCGTCGCGCAGGCGCTCGCGCACCCTCCCTCCCTGCTCCAAGCTCTCGGCGTAGTAGCGCTCGAGCAGGCAGTGGGGGGCGTCGTCCATGCCCCGAGGCAGGCGGGTGCGGTGGACGAGGCGCCAGAGGAGGGCGAAGTCGGAGAGCCTCTCCCCCTCGAACATGCCCTCCAGGTCGAACTCGATGTAGGCCTGGCGGGAGAGGAGCTGGCTGTCGCGCAAGAGGCGCAGGACGCGCCCGTTGGTGACCACACCCCAGAGGTGCTCGGTGCGATTGAGATACTCCTGCAGGAGGACGTGGGGGGCCAGGCGGGGCCTGCCGGAGGGAGGGAGTTTTCCCAATTCCTGCCGCCACCCCACCACGTGCACCGGGGGAGCGTCGTCCTCAGGGGAGGCCCCGTGGCTCACGTGGAAGGTGAGCCCGTCCACCGTCTGGGCCTTTGGCCGGTAGGCGAGCTCGTACCCGAGAAGGCTCAAAAGGGGTATCATCCACAAATCCCGCGTGAGCCTGGTCCCCAGGTCCTCCTCGGGCAGACTTTCCAAGCGGGCACGGAAGACCTCGTAGTAGCGGCGCGCCGCTCCCCAGACCCTGGATATCTCGTCGATGAAATTGGCCTTTGCAGGGAGGCCGAAGTCACCCGGCTTCTGCCCCTCCACCTCCCCGTCGGCCAAGCGGTCGACGAGGTCGGAGGAGATGAGCCCCCCTTCCACCCGCAGGCTCGGAAAGCGGCTCATCTCATCACCCCCCCGGGGACGGGGAGGAGGACGAAGAGGCCCAGAAGATCCGGGGGAAGGTGGCGGGTGAGGGCCAGGCCGCGCCGCGCGACGCGCGCCGCCTCCCGCACCCTGCGGTGGGATTCCTGCAAGGTCTTAGCCCTCCGCCGGAGAATGTCGCCGATTTCCTTTTCCATTTCTTGGTACCAAGAAAGGGCCCTTTCCAGGACCTCCGTCCTCTCGCCCGGGGTGACGTTCTCCTCCGGCTCCGCCTCCCGAAGCAGACGCAGGGTCTCCTCGCGGGGAAGCCAAACCACCTCGGGAGGAGTGCCGGTGAAAGCCAGGGGAAGCACCTCCTCGGCGAGGAGCTCCTTGCCCTCCGGGAGCTTCAGGGTGTAGCGGCAGCGGAGGAGGAGGAGCACGGTGCGCTTTTGGACCCTCCGGGTGCGCATGACCCCGCACCGGGAAGCCGTCGCCTCCGATCTCTCGGCCAAGGACTCCTCAAGAAGGTGGCGGGCCAGGGCGGTGACGAAGGGGTGGTTGCGCCCCACGTAGTGGGCATCCTCGGGAGGGGGAGTCACGAAGCACAGGCGGCACTCGCCGGCGGGAAGGGCCTCGCGTACCGGCTCGGGGAGCCGCTCCGTCGAGGAGAGGAGGACGGTCCCGTCCTTCCGAGGCCGCACGCTCACCCCCATCCTCCGGCAGGCCTCGAGGACGAAGGAACGCACCGCGTCCGGGTCGCCGAGGACGGAGTCGGTCTCCCTCAGCTCGCGGTCCACCTCCTCCGGCTTTATGGCCCGCTGAGCGAAGCGGGTGCGGCTCTCCCTCTCCCGCTCCACCGCCTCGTCCCAGAGCCTCCCGATGTCCCGGGCCTGGGGGGCATCGAATAACTGCATCTGGGCGGCGTCTTTTCCCCGGAAGAAGAGGGACTGGAGGACGGCCTCCATGACCGTCTCGCTGTCGGCGGGGACGGGCACGGATATCCCCAAGGCCGTGTGGATGCTACGCGCCTTACGCAAGAGTACCTCGAGCACCGCACCGTCCACGGGGTTGTCCCGCCCGTAGAGGAGCACGGCCTTGACCTTCTCCCTGTTCTGGCCGAAGCGGTCCACCCTCCCCTCCCGCTGCTCCAGCCGGTTGGGGTTCCAGGGCAAGTCGTAGTGGACCACGGCGTTGAAATGTTCCTGGAGGTTGACCCCCTCGCTCAGGCAATCGGTGGCCACCAGCACCCTACGGGGATATTTGGAAAGCTCTTCCACCTTGAGCTTGCGCTCCTCCTCGGGGAGGACCCCGGTGACGGAGACCACGCGCAGGTCCGGGTAGTCCTTTTCCAGACGGCGCCGCAGCTCGTCGGCCACATAATCGGAGGTGGCGATGTACCGGCACCAGACGATGGGGGAATAGTCCTCCTTGAGGAGGTCGCGGACGACAATGGCACATTTTTCCATCTTATTGTCGGAGTCACCCTTAAGCTTCGCGGCCTGTCCGGCGAAGGCGCGCAGCCTGCGGGCCTCGGCATCGGTCAAATGCTCCGACCCCTCCTCGATGATGGCGCTGGGCTGGCTGTCCGAGGGCTCCCGGTCCTCCGTCTCGTATATGGTGGGCAGATGCTCATCGACCAAAGATTCGGCACCCTCATCGCCCAGGACAGCGCCGGTTTCCTCTTCCTCCAGACCCTTCAAGCGCTTCTCGATGGCGGCCACGGCGGCGGCGGGGCTGGACATGACGCAGCGCAAAAGCGCGAGGGCGGTCCAGTAGCGGATGCGCCTTCTCCAACCGGTGAGGGTCTCCCCGGAGGCCACCAGCTCCCGGCTGAACTCGTATATCCCCTCGAAGAGCTTGCGGTATTCCGGCGACAGCTCGTAGTCGGCCTCCTCGGCCACGCGCTCCGGAAAGGGGGTCTTCTCCCCCAGCCATTCCACCACGTCGGCGCGCCGGCGCTGCACGAAGTGCCGGGCCAGGCGGTCGCGTTCCCTGTCGGAGAGACGCCAGACGTCCAACTCCTCGAAGGAGGGGTCCAAAAGACCGAGGAGGGAGAGGAAGCTCTCCTCCACCCCGCTGTGAGGAGTGGCGGTGAGGAGGATTAGGTGTCGGTCGTCATCTTCGGCGACCTCACGGAGGAGGGCGTGGCGCTGCTGTTGTGCGACGGAGCGCACGGAGGGGCGGGCCGAGCCGTGAGCCTCGTCCACGATGACCAGCTCCGGGCAGTTGGCCAGGAAATTGTGGCGGTGGCGCTCGCTCTTGGCGTAATCGATGCTTACCACCGTGTAGGGAAAGTAGCCGAAAACGCTGTAGTCACCGGGTGGAAGGCGCCGTTCCAGGGAGCTCACGGTGCCCGAGCTCACCACCACCGCATCCAGATGGAACTTCTCGGCGAGCTCCCTCCTCCACTGCTCGCAGAGATAAGGGGGGCAGAGAACGCAGAGCCTGCTCACCTCGCCGCGGTCGAGAAGCTCGCGAGCGATCACCGCGGCCTCGATGGTCTTTCCCACCCCCACGTCGTCGGCGATGAGCAGGCGCACGGGATCCAGGCGCAGGGCCATGAGCAGGGGCACGAACTGGTAGGGGCGGGGGCGGACGGAGATCTTCCCCAAGGAGCGGAAGGGCCCCGCCCCGTCGCGCAGGATGAGCCGGGCGGCGTCGAAGAGAAGCCCCACCGAGGCGGCGTCCCCCGCCCGCTCCGGAGAGGGAAGGGGAAAATCGGCGGAACTTATGGTATCAACCCCGTACTTCATGAGCTCCAAGGAGACCCCGCAGGTCTCCTCCTCCGCGCCGGAGAGCGGGCGCAGCATGACGACCCCTTCCTGTCTGGAAGGGATTACCACCCATTCCCGCTCGCGGCAGCGGACGATGGACCCCACGCCGAAAGAAGCGCCGTTCATGTCAAAGCCTCCCCGAAGACGTCAGGATATCTGGCTATCTGTTCCTCAAGGTCCCGGTCGTAACGGATGACGATCACCCGGTATCCGAGCTCCTCCAGCTCGCGGCGGACCCTCTCGTCCCTCTCCTTCTGGGCGGGTTCGTCGTGCACGGAGCCGTCGCAGAACACGCAGGTATACTTCTCGTAGAAGAAGTCGGGCACGGTGCCGGGATGGTCGGCAAGGGCCCGTTGGGCGTCGTCGGGAAGGCGACGCCGCGTGCGGTAGAGGTGGTCGAGGAACTTCCTCTCCAGCTCGGATCGGCTGTCGGTGAGAGCGCGAAGCCAACGGTACTGGCTTTCGTAATCCCTGCCCCGGACGATAGGCAGGGTCTCGGCACGGGAGAGCTCGGCGAGGAAATCCCTCACCAACGCCCGGTTGAGTAGAGGATAGTCGCGCTGGTTGGTGTAGGAGAGCAGGCAATCGTAGCAGGCTCCCGGGCATTCCTCCTCGAGGTCCTCGAGGCTCTCCGGGTCATAGTGGCAGGCGATGAGAGCCTCTCGGGCCACGCGGGCAAGGGCCTCCCTCTCCTCGGCCAGGGCGCGCAGGACACCGTATCCTCCCTCGGCGGCCTCATAGAGGAGGATGCCGCGCCTCTCCCCCTCCCCGATGCGCTCCGAGGCCAGCTCGGAGGGCTCCAGCTGGAAAACCCTCTCCAGGCCGCGGCGCAGGGCGTGCTCCAGGGTGGCCAGGCGTTCCTCCTCAAGCTTGAGGTCCTCGCTTCCGGGATAGACGAGCAGGATATTCATGGTATCCCGCACGAAGAGGCGCACCACGTCCACGCGGGCCTGTCCCGCCCCCCTCTCTTCTACGGCGCTGCGGGAGAGGAACTCCCCGGTGTCCAGGTTGAGGAGGAAGCCGTCGTCCCTGCTGTTCCTCCAACGGTGGTTGACGCGGTAGAGGGTGGCGGAGGGGGCGTAGATCAGTTGGAGCAGGGGCTTTCCGGCGGCGTCCAGAACGGAGGCGGGTATACGCCCCTCGCTCGATCCGGTGGCCGGGGCGAACTCGAAATGGGTGGTGATGTGATAACCGTAGCGCCGCCTCTCCTCCTCCTCGCTGGTGATGCGCTCCCTCCGGCGGGTGTAGACCCCGGAGGCCTCCAGCAGGGTGACGGGAACGTGGTTCTCGCCCGAGAGGCGGCTCTCGCAATTATGGCATATCTCCACGCTCTCGTCTGCGTGGAGGTATCCGCACACCCTGCACAACTTGGCCTTCAGGCGCCGTTTCTCCAGATCGGCGAGGAAGGTCCTCAGGCTCCGCACCTGGTACTTGGCTCCCTCGTGATAGATGAGGTTCTCCGGCCCGAACTCGGAGAGGGCCAGGAAGCGGGGCCGGGAGACATAGTCGCCGCCTCCTCTGCGGGGGAGGAAGGCGGTGAGGGGCAGGCGCGGGAAGTTGTAGCCGGGGAGGAATCCCTCGCTCGCCAAGTAGCGGTAGGGATAGAAATCCGATTCCTCGTACGAGGTGGTAATGTTTTCCAGGAGTTGTTTCTGGCGTTCCGCCTCGTCCCGGTCGTTCTTGGCCTTCTGCCGCTCTTCGTTTCTCCCCGTGGGGTAGCGGAGTATCTCGTTGGCCTCCACCCACTGCCGGTCGGCGGCGCGGTAGAGTTCGCGGAAGCGGTCGAAGGCGCGGTCGAAATCCTCCGGGGCTTGCCTAAGGGTTCTCTCCAGCCATTCCTCCGAGTACCAGGGAATTTTATCCGGGTCGGGGTAACAGGTGGAGAAGATGCGTTCGGCCTCCTCCAGGCATTCCCGGAAATCCCTTTCCCCGAGACGGATCTTGCGCGCCGCTTCCTCGGTCAGGGGATATCCCTCCAGCCGCACGTCGACTATGTCGGTTATGGAGCGTCCTAACGAAAGCCCGGTCTTGGCCAGCCACAGGGAATGGAGGTGGGCCTTGGCCAGCTCCTCGCTGGAGAGGTCGATGCGCGGCGGCTGCACCGCTCCGGAGACCATCTCCCACTGATGGTGGAAGAAATACTGGTCGTGTCCGCTCCCCGCCACGCAGTAGGTGATGATCAAAGCGGGGTCACCCTTGCGTCCGGCGCGACCGCTGCGCTGGGCGTAATTGGCCGGAGTGGGAGGAACGTTGCGCAGGTGCACCAGCTGGAGGTCGGCGATGTCGATGCCCAGCTCCATGGTGGGGGAGCAGAAGAGGCATTTTAGCTCGCCGTCCCGGAAGCGAGCCTCGCGCTCCTCGCGTCTTTCGTAGTCCACCTGGGCGGTGTGCTCCCGTCCCTCGACCTCGTGCAGAAATTCCGACGACCGGGTGTAGAAATCGACGAAATAGCGGTTGGCCTCCTTTTCCACTTTTTGATAAACAGGGTCCTCGGAACGCCTCTCGTAGAGGGGCTCCCCGACAGGGGTGCCGTCGCCCACCTCCCATACGAGGCAGCTCGACTCCAGTTGGACGTAGGACACCCCTCTTTCCTTATCCCGGCGCAGCAGGCCGTGGGCGCAGAGGAGGTCCACCAAGCGGTTCATGTTGGCCGCATAGTCCAGGTCGAAGGCCGGGAGGGCTCGCCTTAAGTAACGCCGGACGAGGCTCCTCTCGCCGAGGCTGTAGCTTCTGGGAATCTTTTCCTCCTGCCCCGGAAGTACGAACCGTTTGGCCGGCTCCAACCTCTCCTCTTCCTCGAAGCCCCAGCGCTCGTCCAGGTTCTCCCCCACGCGTCTCTTCAACTGCTGCTGGTCGAGCTCCTGCAGGCAGGAAGCGCGAATGGCCAGCTGGCGCCGGAAGTGGTCCAGGAGCACGGTGAGTATCCTCTTCCTCTCCTCGCGCTCGAGAGCGGCGAAGGCCGGCAATTCCTTCCAGGCCTCCTCGTCGGAACACAGCTCCTGAAGCCCCAGGTAACCGATGCGCACCAGCCCGCATTGCTCCAGGTTGGGCTGCACGAAGCGCCACCCGCGGCGCAGGTCCTCGTATATGCGGTATTCCACGAGCTCGGTGAATACCCTCATGACGTCCCTTCCCTGCGGGGTGTCGGGTAGGAGCTCCTTGTTGGCGGCGATCTCCCGGAAGGGCAGGTTCAAGGCCTCCACCACCTTGTGGGCCACCTGGTCGTAGCGGAGCGGACCGGCCTCCTTCACCGCCCGGTAGACGGCGGAACGGAGGAGTCCCACCTGGACGAAGTCGTTGAAATGGCCGGCCTGGAGGCTGGCGTCCTGTCGATTGTCGGTGAAGCTGAGGATCTTGCGGGCTCCCTCCTGCACGTCTCCCAGGGGCGCGTTCTCCAGGGCGGAGAGGGCCATGACGGTGGTGGCCGAGCTGCGACCCTCGCTGGAGAGACCGGTGAGCTTGCTGAACTCGCTCTGCTTACCGGTATAGAAGACCCCGCAGTTGAGGCAGAGGCGAAAAGGCCGGGGTTGGAACCAGGCCTTCACGGCATCCTCGGCGGGCACGTCGCCGTACCTCCCGTCCGGGCTCACCCATACCGCTCGGGGCACGTAGTCCCGATAATCCCTTTTGACCCTACCGTTCTCCTGCAACCACTCCTGGGGGAGGTTCTCCGGCCCCCACTCGAACTCCCGGTCCTCGGGGGAAAGCAAAAGGTAGCCCCTCTGCCTGACCTCGCCGTCCTCTTTCATAAGATCGTGATCCTCGCTCATGGGGTAGAAGGCGGATTCTCCAGCGTCGTGCTCCACCTCGTAATATTCGATGCCGCAGAGCCGGCAGAACCTGAGGGGGAAGAGCGGGAGAACCCCACCGTCCACCTCGGCGAAGGGACGGCCTTCCAGGTCCAGCCGCCGCCTGGAAGGTGCTTCCAGGGTGGCGTATATGCGGTTGCCCTGGGCGACGAACTGGTGGAGCTTGAAGGAGAGGAGCGGTTCGCCGGTCGAGCCTCGCAGAGAAGCGCCCCGCAGAAAGACCTCGCTCAAGGCCTTGCGGCAGACCTCCTCGCCAAGGCCGGTCTTCTCCGCCAGCCTGGCGGCGCCTTCCTCCAGGCTGATGGGCGGACGCCTTCTGAACCTGCCCTCCTCTTCCTCCAGGCCGAAGTTGAACTCCACCCAAACCACCAGGGGGTTCCTCAGGAAAGCCTCCGGCTCGTCGGGAAGGGGGGCGGTGATGGCCTGCCGGAGCTCTTGAGGATCGGGGGTTGCCGGTCCGGAGGTCACCGATTCCAGGCTCTCCTCGACGACCTGCTCGGGCTGGAAGGGAGTCCCGAAAACCTTCTCCGCGAATTCCGCCACCACCCTGCGCCTCTCCAGCCGGGAGGAGTCGCCCCCGGCGATCATGGTGGCACTGGTCCCTATGCATATGAGGTTCGGGTTTCCACACCTTTCCTTGAGGCGGCGGATGAGGAGGGCCACATCCGCCCCCTGCCTTCCCCGGTAGGTGTGGAGCTCGTCGATCACCAGGTATTTTATTCCTGCCGTGGTGCGGTCCACGAAGACGTGCTCCTCGGGACGGACCAGCATGAGCTCCAGCATCACGTAGTTGGTGAGGAGGATATGGGGGGGCTCCTTCTGGATGGAGAACCTCTCCTCGAGGTTCTGCCCCGTATAGCGGTTGAAGCGGACGGGAAATCGGCGACCCGTCCTTTCCTCATAGCCCTTGGCCAGCTCCTCCAAGGCCACCAGCTGCGAGTTGACCAGGGCGTTCATGGGATAGACGATGACGGCCCAGACCCGGTTCTTCCCCGGATCTCCCCTGAGGACGGCGTCGATGATGGGTATGAAGTAAGTGAGGCTCTTCCCGGATCCGGTACCGCTGGTGACCACGAAACCCTTGCCGGAAAGTGCGGTCTCTACGGCTTCCTGTTGGTGGTGGAAGAGGGTTATGGATCTGCCTTCGGCGTCCCGGAAGATGTCCGCGCATTCCGGGTGGAGCTTCCCCTCGGAAACCAGCTCCTCTACGCTCGCCGTCTTTCTATACGAGGGGTTTAGTTGGATCAAGGCGGGAGGCCATAACGCTCTATTGTCCACCAACTCCCTTTGGATGAAATTGCGTATGCGTTCGTCCCAAATGGTCAAGAAACTCTGCACGTATTTCCTATAGTCCTCGACGACCGCATCCCTGAGTTCGAAGATGCTCATGATTCTCCCCTCTACGGACGGTTACTTTCCCGCTAATTATTTTAATCAAATGATCAGGTCGTCGGTCTAACCTCGGAATCGAAATCTCTACCCCTTCGGTTTTCTGCCCTTAAACACTCGTAAAAGGGTTACGACATCCGCGAATTGACGACAAAAGCCGTCGCCTTCCCGAATGAACGAAACGAGTAAAGCGCATGTGGAAAAGCAGACGTCGCGCTCAGACCATCCTTTTAGGTGACACAACCGCAAGGCATGTCCATAGAAGGAGGGCGCGGGAAGTGTCCACGATCACTGCGGGTAAAGCTCTTTATGCTGAGCCTTGAGCCAGCTCAATACCTTCTCCTTGAACCAAGCCGCCTCGCGAAGAAGCTCGGCGACCTCCCTCTCGCCCACCGTTCCCGCGCGGTCGTAATCCACACCGTGCCTCTTTATGCGACAACTGTCGAAATATCTCGCGGCCTCTTGGAACTCCTCGCCCAAAAGATCCGGGATGACGCTGATGGTGGTCCAGTGATGACCTCCCTTTGCGGCCCTGTAACCCGAGGCGTAGAGCACGACGGTGGCCAGCTGCAACACGGCGTTATAAGCCGTAGCGAAGCTACGGTCCGGGGACAGTTCCTCGAGAGAGCATCGTTCAAGTCCCTCTCCACCACCGCCATCAGATCCGCTATCTCCCCTCGGTCGGTGCGGTGGGGCTTAAGTTGTCCTCTGTCCAAGAAGTCTTTTAAGCTCATCCTCTTCGCCGAGTATCCAGATGCGGGGGCCTTTCAAAACCCTGGTCAGGAAGGCATCCCCTCTCTTGATCTTCCCACGAAGCTCCTGCTCCGTAACTAAAAACGGGTTTATCTCTTTACCCAGCTCCCGTCCCAACTAGGAAAGCGCGCCGCTCATCTCCTTAAGGCCCACTTCACCCACGATGAATACGTCCAAATCGCTGGAACTCCGATCCTCGCCACTGGCGTAGGAACCGTAGATGAAGGCGAATCTTATCTTCTCCCCAAATGGTCGAAGGGCTTGCGAGATCTTGTGGCCCATGGCGATGGTCCTCAGGAAGAACGAGCGAAGGTCGCGAAAGGCCGGGTCTTTTTTCCTCGCCCGATAATACCGGCGGCTTCCCCTTTCCTCGGACGATATCAAACCGGCTTTTTCCAACTTCTTAAGCTCTCTCTGGACGGAGAGAAGGGGTTTCCCGGTGAGGCTCTCTATTTGGCGCTGATAGAATTCATCGTCGGGGTGCAGGAAAAAAAGCTCGAGGACGGCAACCATGGTCGGTGAGGCGAATATAGCCCCAGCCGGGTGAACCTGGACCTGATCCTGCTGACTAATATTTTTAGTCATATGACTAACTTTTTTAGTCAATTTGCGACCAACTCCTGTTCGTCTCGTTTCCTCTGGCGCCCTTGTCGCGGATTTCCCCAATCCTCCCGAGCCTGAAAAGCCGATCGACCTCCCAGCTGTCGAATTTCCGGCCGTGGATCGCGGTTTTCTTCCCTTTCCCTTTCTCCTTTTCCATGGTACAGCATAGCCCTTTTGCCTGCTATCCGTAAGAATTCACTTTTCCGGGGGGCTCCATCCCCGATCGTGGACCACGTAAAGGAGGTGCTTGGCCCTGGTGACGGCCACGTACTGGTCCTTGCGGTCGTGGACGGGGAACCTCCCGTCCATGTCACAGAAGAAGACCACGTCGGACTCCAGGCCCTTGAAGCGCTTCAGGGTGCAGAAGACCAGGGCGTCGGGAGGCTTTTTCTCGTTCTCGAAATCCACTATGCGGCACCCGGCGATCTCCTCCACGCCGGCCAGGCAGCTCCTTTCCCGCACGTGGGGCGAGAGGATGGTTATCTGCCCCGGGCGGACGCCCTTCTTCAGGAGGCCGGCCACCGTCTTCTCTATGATGCGCGGCTGCTCCCCCGGGTCGCGGTAGGGTAGGAAGCGCACCTCCTCCCCTTCCGGGTTGCGATCATAGTTGTAGTCCTGGGGGTCGATCTGACTGATGCGGCAGGCGGCCTCGCATATCCTCTTGGTGTTGCGGCAGTTCTCGCTCAAAACATAGGGCTCTCCCTTCACCGGGAACTGCAGGTCCTCACCGTGGTAGAGGTTCTGCCTCTCGTCGAAGAAGATGTAGAGGTGGCCCGTTGCCTTGTCCCGCAGGAGCTTGAGGACGCTCTCCGACCACTCCCGCCTGAAATCCTGGCCCTCGTCCATGACGACCGCATCGTAGCGGAGGTCCAGGACGTCCAAGGCCCTTTCCAGGAGCCGGGGGACCTCCTCGTTCCAGAAGCGTTGGCGCCGCGCGCGGTCCTCCTCCCCCGGAATCTCGTACGAAATGCCGGCCCGGTCGGCCAGGCGGATGCACAGGTCGTGGTAGTTGTAGACGTCTATCTTACCCTCCTCCGGGCGGAGCTGTCCGCGGAGGTAGGCGGCCAGGGGCCGGTTGAAGCACAGGATGAGGACGGAGAGCCCCTCGGCGGCCAAGCGCCGGGCTTTTTCCACCGCCAGCTGGGTCTTGCCCGTCCCGGCGTAGCCCTGGATGAGGGCCCGCTTCTGGTTTTTAAGGAAGTCCAGGATGCGGCACTGCTCCGCGGTGAGCCTCACGATCTCCGCCTCCTCGTCCTCCAGCTTTCGAGCGATGGAGGCGGTCAAACGGAACTCGGGGAGGAGGAATTTGTTGTAGAGGTCGTTGTACTCCTGCTCGGTCATGGCCCGATTGCCATGGCGTCGCATGCGGAACATCATCTCCGCGATCCTTTCCCCCACCCGGTCCAGGCCGTCGCGGTCGATCAACAGCTCCGGGAGGGCGTGGGGAGGAAAGTATCTGGTCTGTACCGAGGCGTCGGGGAAGGCCACGGCGTAACCGTAGGCGAAGGGGAGGTCGTCGGACCCGGGGAAGACGCCGCGCTTGAGGATCTCCTCCTTGAGCCAGTGCATGTTGCTGCGCGCCTGGTCGAAAGGGTCCTTAATCTCGTGGCGCTTGTCGCCCGAGGCGGGGACGGAGTACCATTTCCTCTCCTTGGGGCGGTAGATTATCTCCTCGCCGCCCTTGACCTCGAAGGTGAGGACGCCCTTCTGCCGGTGGACGACGAGGAAGTCTATCTCGTGCTCGAAGATGCCTTTCTCCCCTGCGGAGAGATATGGAAGGGAATGGAAGACGGTGAAGTCGCCGGGGAGCCCGTCGCGCAGGTATTGGTAGAAACGCCGCTCACCCCGAGGAACCCCCTCCACCTTGACCTCGGGAATCATCCTGGCCAACGCCGACCTCCCCGCCCGCTCTCACCATAGCCCGTAGTCCCGCCCGCTTTCACCATAGCCCGTAGTCGTAGTTGTCGTCCTCGTCTTCATCGTCGTCCTCGTCGAAGGCGTCGGTGTATTCCTCCGCAAAGCAGCGAGAGCATAGGTAATCCTCGAATCCTTCCTCGTCGAAGGCCACCTCGTCCCCGCAGCTGCGGCAGCGCCGGGTGTTGTCGGCGAAGAAGCCGATGACCTCCCCGGTCCAGAAGGCGTCGTCCCAGGAATCGAAAGGCCTGATCATGTGGATCACCCCCCCGGACGTCGACCCCGGAGGAGACCTCCGGGGCGTAATTTCACCCGATAGAATCTTCTTAAGCACCCTACAAGATTTTTATACCACCAAAGAATGACAATCGGGGTCGTATCTTCGATCTTCGGCAAAAGGCAAAAGGGGTCGTATCTTCGATCTTCGGTCGGCCGGCAAGGACCGACAAGCGGGGTCGCGACAAGCCGGGCCGTATCTTCGATCTTCGGTTGGCCGATAAGTCCTATATGGGCACCAATCCGATCTATGACGGTAAAGCGAACTCAGGCTTTTGATCGGAATGGATTTAAACTCTTATCGTCGCATCAACCTTTCGACCTTGTGACGAAACAATGAAGTGTTGAATACGTATGATTCCAAAGTCGTCCCAAGCTTACCGAAGATCGAAGACACGACTCCCATTCTGCCGAAGGTATAACCCCCAAGCTTGGAGGGAGAGAGCGCCTATGCTTGGCAGCAAATCATTCCTCATGTTTAGGAGCATGGCCGTTTGGACATACTTAAAGAGGCGTCATTCATATAAGTTCGCCAATCAAATATCCTTTCAAGCGGCAAAACAAGGAAATATGGGGTAAGGTAAGAGCCGTACCTCCATCATTTTTTTGTTTTTTTGAAATATCGAAGGGGGCTGCAGGTCGATCTCGACCGGTTGCGATGGAGGTGATGAAGGCCATGAACCGCAGAACGAAGATCGTGATATTTACCATCTTGGTCTGTGCGCTGGCGGTCACCGCTGCGACGGTGACGGTAAGCATCTTGGCTCTCTCCGACAGAGGCGAGCGCATTGATACCTACCGGGCCGAAGAAGGATCGCAGGACGTCCGCGAAGAGAGGCAAAAGAAAGACGGACAGGAGCTTCCCGTCTCGGGTGACGACGAGAAGATGCAAACCAAGCAGCCTGAGGGTGCCACCACCAACTATCCGGGCCTTGCACCTATGCAAATCCCGACCTCCTCGGTGGACGAAGCCCTTTTGAGACAGGCAGCCCAGGAATATGCGGGGAACACCTTGGGGGACGCCCAGGCCTACCAGATCACACAGATCAAGATCAGCGTCATGGACCCCAAGTGGGGCAAGGTGACCTTCTTCAGACAAGATCAAAACCTGACTTTGGAGACGCTTTTTCTCCGTCAGGACGGGAACTGGGCGCCGGCGCAAATCGGTCCAGGTACTCCCGCCATACCTACGGACATTTAAGACTGACCGTGCAAAACTGGGGTCGTGTCTTCGATCTTCGGTTAATCGGTAAAACTTATATGGACATCTGCCTAATTTACCATAGAAGAGGGAATTTAAGCCTTCGACATTGTTACTAAGCTGGTTGACCACCCGAGAGCCAAAGTTGTTAAAAGCGCACCGAAGATCGAAGACACGACCCCTTTATCACGGAGCAAACTTTGGGGTCGTCGATCCAGTAGATGACCTTATTGCCTTCCCTGCGGGAAGAGAGGATGCCGGCTTCCTTGAGTATGGCAAGGTGTTGCGACACATTAGACTGCTCGGATTGCACGGCAGGAGTTATCTCGCAAACGCAAAGTTCACCTCGTTTGCACAGCAGGTCGAGGATTTGCAGTCGTTTCAGGTTTGCCAGCGCTTTGAAGAGCTCTTCTCGGTAGATCATTTCAACAATTCTATGCCTGTTCCGCGCGCCAAAAAGGCGTTTTCCACTTTGAAGAGCTCTTCTCGGTAGATCATGTCAACAATTCTGCTGAAATTTCGCTGAGGTGGCTTCCCCTCCAGTTCCCGTTCATGTAATTGATGGTCCCGTAGAAGATGCGGTTGGCCGATGCGGCGTTGGGGAATATCCCCATGGGATTG
>JACVJF010000055.1 GCA_015711855.1 Candidatus Solincola quzhuomuensis
AGACACCGCGAACTCCCCATAGAGGGGGTGCAGTTCCATCCCGAGTCGTTCCTCACCTCTGTGGGAGAGGATCTTTTATGGAATTTTCTGGAAATGGAGGCGGGAATATGATAACCGAAGTCCTGTCGCGCGTAGCGGAAGGAAAGACCCTGGATCGGGAGACGGCCCGGGAAGTTATGTCCCTCATCATGCGCGGAGAGGCCAGCGACGCTCAAATCGCCTGTCTGCTCACCGCTTTGAGGATGCGGGGCGAGACCTCCGAGGAAATAACCGGCTTCGCCCAAGCCATGCGCGAGGCGGCCGTGAACATCCGCCCTTCCGTCTCGCCTCTCGTGGATACCTGCGGAACGGGGGGAGACGGTCGAGGGACCTTCAACATATCGACCGCCGCCGCCTTCGTAGCTGCCGGGGCAGGGGTGTTCGTGGCCAAACACGGTAATCGCGGCGTGAGTTCTTCCTGCGGAAGCGCCGATGTCCTCGAAGCCCTGGGAGTGGACATCGAGATGGGACCGGAAAGGGTGCTCGCATGCATCGAGGAAGTGGGCATCGGGTTCCTTTTCGCCCCCCTCTTCCATCCCGCCATGCGCCATGTGATGCGGGCCCGCCGGGAGATGGGCATACCAACCGTCTTCAACCTGCTCGGTCCCCTCACCAACCCTGCTGGAGCGCAGTACCAGCTGTTGGGAGTGGGGAAAAGGGACAAAGCTCCCCTTATCGCCGATGCCCTGGCCGGCATGGGAGTGCGGAGAGCCCTCGTGGTGCACGCAGAGGACGGACTGGATGAGATTTCCACCACCTCGCCTACTCTGGTCTGGGAAGTGGCAGGAGGGGAAATCAGAAAGGGGAGCATAGAGCCCCGAGAACTCGGCCTGGAAGCCGCCGACCCACGGACGCTTAAAGGCGGCGGCGCGGAGGAAAACGCGCGTATCATCCGAGACGAAGTGCTCTCCGGAAAGCCGGGTCCCCGCCGCGACGTGACCGTACTCAACGCCGCCGCGGCCCTCTATGCCGCCGGGAAAGCGGCGGACCTCCATGAGGGTATAACCCTGGCGCAGGAGGCTATCGATTCCGGTCGGGCCTTGCGGAAATTGGAAATGATGGTAGATTATTCCAGAAAGGTGAGCCATGTTTCTTGAGCGAGCCGTGAAAGACGCCAGAAAGCGTGTCCGTGAGATGGCGGAGTTGTTTTCTCCCCACTTTCTTGAAGGTCTGTGCGCCGAGCTCCCGCCGCCGCCCTCATTCTCGGAGGCCATATTGCGGAACGCGGATAAGGGGGTGGCCATAATCGCGGAGGTTAAGCGCCGCTCTCCCTCCAGGGGGGACATCAAGCGCAACCTCCGGGTGGCGGAGACCGTGCGGGCCTACCGCCGGGGCGGCGCTTGTGCGGTCTCCGTGCTCACCGAACCCCGCTATTTCGGAGGGAGCCTCCTGGACCTCGCCGAGGCCTCGACCGCCGTGGATATACCGGTGATGCGCAAGGATTTCATCCTGGACCGCTACCAGCTTCTGGAAGCGAGGGCGGCGGGAGCGGCAGCGGTTCTGCTCATCGCCGCCGCGCTGGACAAGGGCGAAATATCCTCACTTCTGGCGAAGTCGAAAGAGCTGGGCCTGGAGTGCCTGGTGGAGATACGGGACGAGAAGGAGCTGGAGAAGGCATTGAGAGCCGGGGCGGAGATCATCGGGGTCAACAACCGGGACCTCCATACCCTTGAAGTGGACACCAACACCGTGCTGCGCCTGGCCCCCTTGATCCCCGACCCCATTATCCTGGTGGCCGAGAGCGGTTACCGTACACACGAGGACCTGCAGGGATTGCGGGAAAGGGGGGTGGACGCGGTGCTCGTGGGAGAGGCCTTGTCGGGAAGCGAGGACCCCGAACGCGCCCTCTTGGCCCTGAGGGGCGTGGAAGAAAAGTCGGACGAGCGGGAAAAACCGATTGTCGACCAGTCTGAAACGCCCGACGAGGGTAAACGGCAGCCGCTTGGGGCGTGAGGAAAACTCGGCAAGAAAGAGTAAACCCGGGCGACGACTATGGGAGACGGAAAGGCGGGCTACATCGTGGAGGTGAAGCCATGCTCAAGACCGGAAGCGGCGTGATGCCCGCATGGAGCAGTGCCTTCATCAAGGCCTGCGGAATCACCAGGCCAGAGGATGGGCTGGCCGCCTGTGCCGCCGGGTTCAACGCCGTGGGTCTCGTCTTCGCCGCCGGTCCAAGAAGATTGGATCCCGACCAAGCCCGCGAGATCGGCCTACGGCTTCCCGTCTCGGTGCTGCGAGTAGGTGTCTTCCTGGACCAAGGCGAGGACGAAGTCCGGGAGATCGCCGCCTTCTGCTCCTTGGACCTGGTGCAGCTCCACGGCCTATCCCGCGCGCTGGTCTCCCGGTTCGCGGGGAGGGCCATTCCCTCTTTCCGCCCCCGCACACACGAGGACCTGGATATGCTCGAGGAATACCGCGGCGCCTTCGCCGTGCTCCTGGATACCTGGGACCCGAAGCTCCCCGGAGGGACGGGCCGGGTGGGGGACTGGGACCTGGCAGCGGAAGCGGCTCGCAGGGGCAGGGTCATCCTGGCCGGGGGCCTGAATCCCGCCAACGTGGCTGAGGCCGTCTCCCGCGTGCGTCCCTTCGGGATCGACGTGTCCAGCGGCGTGGAGAGATCGCCCGGGGTCAAGGATCACGAACTGCTCCGCTGTTTCGCCAGCGAAGCAAGAGCGGCCTTCGCCCGCGCACGTGATCGTAGAGCCCTCGGAAGCTTGCAAGGAAGGCGCAAGGATGATGCGGTCGACGGTCACCCCTCCCTGGAGAGAGGTGATGACGATCCGAGTAAACCTTGAGATGAGCGTGAGCTGCATGAAGTCGATCGTCTCTATGTCCGGATACCTTTGCCCAAGCCTTATGGGTCTTCGTCGGCCGTTGGACATCTCGCACGGCGGAGGGCCATCTCATGACGCCGATCGTACTCGCCCTTCCCATGCGACCATAACCGAGGAAGGGACGGGCAAAACGCGGCAAAGGGAAGCGAAGGCCAAGCTTAGTCAAGGCGCATGAACCCATAGGCCTGCGACTGGAGGTGCAATATGAGTAAGGAGAAGGCATCGCCGAGGGATCTGCCTGACGCGCGCGGTCGTTTCGGCGCCTTCGGGGGGCGTTTCGTTCCGGAAACCCTCATCTCTCCCCTGGAGGAGCTGGAGAAGGCCTATAGGGAGGCTTGGACAGACCGGTCTTTTCGCGAGGAACTGGACTTCTATCTTCGCGATTACGCCGGTAGGCCCACGCCTCTCTACCGGGCGGAACGGCTGAGCCGAGAGCTTAGGGGAGCGACCCTTTTTCTCAAACGGGAGGACCTCTGCCATACCGGGTCCCACAAGATAAACAACACTCTGGGGCAGTGCCTACTGGCCAGGCGCATGGGGAAGCGCCGGGTGATCGCCGAGACGGGAGCCGGACAGCACGGAGTGGCCACGGCCACCGCGGCTGCCCTCCTGGGCCTGGAATGCGAGGTGTACATGGGGGAGGTGGACATGGAGCGGCAGGCCCTCAACGTGTTCCGCATGGAACTTTTGGGGGCACGAGTGATACCGGTGCGCTGCGGCTCGCGCACCCTCAAGGACGCAGTTAACGAGGCCCTGCGGGACTGGGTGACCAACGTGGATCATACCCACTACTGTTTGGGATCGGTGGTGGGGCCCCATCCCTTCCCCACCCTGGTGCGGGACCTGCAGTCCGTGATCGGTAAGGAAACCCGACGCCAACACCTGGAAAGGACCGGCCGCCTGCCCGACTGCCTGGTGGCCTGCGTGGGTGGAGGGAGCAACTCCATCGGTCTCTTCCATCCTTTCCTGGACACCGGAGTGCGCATGGTGGGAGTGGAGGCCGGAGGCACGGGAGATGATCCCGGCCAGCACGGTAGCACCCTGAGGCTGGGGTCGATAGGCGTCTTGCACGGGGCGCGCTCCTACCTCCTCCAAGACGACGAAGGCCAAGTGCTGGAAACTCATTCCATCTCCGCGGGGCTGGATTATCCGGGGGTGGGGCCGGAGCACGCGTTCCTCAAGGAGAGCGGGCGAGTGGAATACGTAGGGGTGAGCGACGCCGAGGCCCTGGAGGCGGTGGACCTCCTTTGTCGTACGGAGGGCATCCTACCGGCATTGGAAAGCGCCCATGCCGTGGCCTACGCCGCCAGGCTGGCGCGGGAGATGGGCAAGGGCGCCTCTATCGTGATCTGCCTTTCCGGCCGGGGGGACAAGGACGTGAACACCCTCATGGCCGCCCGTTCCCGCGGAGGCGAGAGGGGAGGTGAGATCACGGCGTGGGCGGATCACGATTCGCCATTCCCTTACAATCCCGATCCTCCCGCGCCGTTTCGTCTACCGGGTTAGGAAGGCGAGAACGTGCGGTGGTCCTTGAGAAGGCGCGAAAACTTGCGGCGCAAAAGGGCATTATCCGAGCCCACGGTTACGGCCCGCACGTGAAAAAAAGGCGACCGGTGATTCCGTTCTTTCGAGGAGGTTCCGTTGGACGGTAAAACGCGGCTGGAGAAAATGTTTGAGGGGCTCGGAGGCCGTCCCGCCCTCATCGGTTTTCATACCGCGGGCTTCCCGGACCGCAACGCCTCCCTGCGCATCTGCCGATTCCTGCTGGAGAAGTGCGATGCCCTGGAGGTGGGTATCCCCTTTTCCGACCCGGTTCTGGACGGGCCGGTGATCCAGCAATCCTCCTTCCGTGCCTTGCGGGCTGGCTTCCGACCCCGCCATATCTTCAGCCTGGTCGGGGAGCTGAGAAAGGCCTCGGACAAACCCGTTCTCATCATGACTTATTACAACCCCGTGCACCGCATGGGACATGGCCCCTTTTGCGAGGCGGCCGCGGAAGCCGGCGCTGACGGGATCCTCATCCCGGACCTCCCTCCGGAGGAGATGGGCGACTGGAGGGAGACCGCAAATCGTCATGGTATGGCGGTCATCCTTTTCGCCTCCATGACCACTCCGGATGAACGACTACGCGAGCTCGGTGGTTTGACCCAGGGGTTTCTGTACTGCTTGGCGGTTAAGGGGACCACGGGCCTCCGGGAGAGCTTGTCGCGGGAGTTGGCGCCCTTCCTGGAGAAGGCGCGCCGCCTCTGCTCCCAACCCATCGTCGCCGGACTGGGAATCTCCAAGCCGGAACAGTGCCAGGAGGTGGGCAGGCTGGTCGACGGGGTGATCGTAGGAAGCGCCCTGGTCAAGGCGGCCCTGGATGCAGTGATCGCGGGAGAGGACCCGGCAATCGCGGTCTCCGCCCTGGCCGCCCAGATGCATGAAGCGCTGTGTTCCGGTTGACGACCGAAGGCAGTCGAACCGCCCTCATTCCCGCCCCTCCCGATTTTCCGAAACGGTCTTTCTCCAAAGACGCCTTTCTATAAGGATGTCACGCAAAGGGCCGTAAGAGCGCGGGGCCGGGAGACTTGTGTACGAGGGACAGCAGGCCCGGTCCCCCTCCAGGATGTACGTCAAGCTCCCGTATGCCTCCATCGTGCATTCCTGAGCATCCCCGGGGGAAGCCGCACTTCGGAGGCCCACGCATCCTCCAGGCATAATCAGCGAGCGCGGCAGTTCTTTTCCTTTCCTCCATAGGACACCACAAATCCACCGGATCTTTTGTCGTCGAGCGACACGACTCGACGATTCCTCGCCTTCTACTTCACGGGAAACTTTTACTAGATTCGAGCGTTTTCCCTGGGGATCTCCAAGCGCGGAGTCACGGGCGGTGGAGCCCATGGCCGCCGTTTACGCGATCGTGTCCGCCGTCGTATTTTTGGGCCTTTCCGTCCTTTGCGGGATTCGATTCATAACGAGTGTGAAGGGTGGTCAGGCAACCTTCCGGGAAATTTCGTGTATCCCCCCGGACGAGCCGGCGGCCGTTCCCACCCATTTTTCCTAACATAGTCAAAGTGGATTTGGGGGACGCGGTGACGGCCGTCACCTACCGATTTACCGTCATACAGGAAAAGCGATCTACGTCACGCTGCCTTCCACTTCGGGGACTGCCTCGGGGCCAGAGCGGTCACCGAGGCGGCGATCACCTCTGCGCCACCTCCCGGACCGACCAGACCACCCCGAGCGAAACCGTGGGCGAGGCGGCTCAACCGGCTCCCGCGGGAAAGGGAGTGGACGGCCGCGCGCATCCAGGATATCGTGGATGAGATGACCGAACCTCGGGACATTGAGGTCATCTCCGCTATGTTCGAAGACGCATGAGCAACGCGATCGTCTTCTGCCTGTCGATGGAGATCTTCAAAGCCCCGGATAACGTGCTCGGAGCTGAGGGGCAATCAGGTCCCGGAAAAACGTCACAACTGATGTGGAGGTTCCGAGAGCAAAGGTGGTGATCGAGGTGGAGGGAAAGCCGCTGAGGGTGGGCATCATAGGGTGCGGGCGGATATTCGATCTGCACATGCTGGGTTACAAAGGTCGGGGGGACGCGGTCGTGCTGGCGGCCTGCGACGTGGCCGAGGAGAAGCTGCATGAGCGTATGGAAAGATATTCCATACCGCGCGGATACGCAGATTACCGTGAGCTCTTGGAGGATCCGGACATCGACCTGGTGGAGATCCTAACCCCGCACCATCTACACCGGGAGATGGCCGTGGCCGCGGCCCGGGCCGGAAAGCACGTGTCCTTGCAGAAACCGCCGGCCCTGAACCTCGTGGAAATGGACGAGATAACCGCGGCGGCTAACGATGCGGGCGTGGTCATCTGCGTCTACGAGAACTTCGTCTTCTATCCCCCGGTGGTGAAGGCCAGGGAGCTCATCATGCAGGGGGCCATAGGGAAGCCCCTCAACATCCGCATGCGCACCCTGTCCGGGTCGGCCGCCGGAGGTTGGGAGGTCCCCTTGGAGTCCTGGGCCTGGCGGGTGGACGAACGTACCTGCGGCGGAGGACCCTTCGTCTTCGACGACGGATATCACAAGTTCTCCATGGCCCTCTTCCTGCTGGGAGACGTGGAAAAGGTATACGCCTGGATGGAGGAACTCCCCCTCGGTGAGGGACGATGCGTGGATGCGCCCAGCATCTGCATTTGGAAATATCGGGATCGGAATGCCTTCGGCAGCATCGACTTCACCTGGGCCTACGACATGTACATTAAATCCGACTATTACCCCGCGGACGACAGGGTGGAGATCACCGGGACGAAGGGGGTAATCTGGATCACGCGGGGGCACGGCAATATGCTGGACGTCCCGCCCCTGCTCCTGTACCGGGACGGGGAGTTGACGGCTTACACCGGCCTGGAGGCGGATTGGGGGGCGAGCTTTCGGGAGTGCACACGTCATCTTCTGGATTGCCTGCGTACTGGGCGAACGCCGCATCTCACCCCGGCTGAGGGGAGAAGAGTCCTGCAGTTCGCTTTAGCCGCCATCACCTCGGCGAGGGAGAGGCGGGAGGTCTACCTGAACGAGCTGGGATGAGGATCATCGTGTCCCCAAACGGAAAAAGGTCTGGCCCCGGATATACTCGGGCGGGGTACGTTGGCGTGAAAGGAGGAGGGATGCCCAAAGGACTGCTTTACCTGCTGGCTTTTGGGGTGGGGCTGGTCATTGCCGTACACCTAGCCATGAACGCCGGTGTGGGCCAAAAGATAGAGAACGCCCGCGCCGCCAATGCCGCCTTCTGGTCGATAGGCGCGGTGGTGGCGGTCTTCATCTGGCTGGCCAGCCCGGATCGCTCCGCGATCACTCGCCTCAAGGAGGTCAATCCCCTGCTCCTTCTGGCGGGAGCCATGGGAGCGGCTCTGGTGTTGGCCATCGCCGTGATCATACCGCGAATCGGGGCGGGGGCCACCAACGTCCTCCAGCTGGCAGGACAGGTGATCGCCGGCCTCTTCATCAGCCACTTCGCGCTGTGGAGCTCGCCGCAGACCTCCATCACCCCGCTCAAGATGCTGGGTGTGGCGGTGATGATCGGAGGCGCCTACATGGCGGTCATGCTGTGAACGGGGTCAATCCGGAAAATATTTCCTATACTCCGCCGGAGTCTTGATGAGACGAAAGGTGGCTTGAGCTTGGGCCACCAGGGTCCCGGTGGAGTCGAAGACCTTGAGGTCCATGGCTTTGTCCGCCTTCCCTTCCCGCCGGAACTCCTCGAGGAGGGCTCGGGCCTCCTCCTCCACTACGCGGGCCGTGCAACGCAGCTCCCCGCGTGGTGGATGCACGTAGCGGATATTGAATACGGTGTTCAGGACCAGGACTTCTCGGGGATCCAGGTAGCGCATGACGGCCATTCCTCCCGCCGTCTCCGCCAGACCGCATATGGCCCCTGCGTGCACCAGCCCGAAGGCGTTGAGGTTAGAGGGGTTCTCCTCCAGGACCAAGGTGATGCGCCCCTCGTCTTCCTCGATCTCCCGCAAACGGATGCGCGTCTCCCGCGCGAAAGGGCATGCTCGTTCCACCAGTCCGGCTATCAGTTCTCTTTCCATGTACGACACGCTCCTCTCGTAATGATTCCTTTCCCGTATGAACGCAGGCTAGTCCTTATCCGACAATATTCTTCCCACCGAAGTACTCCCTAATTTTCTCCACGGCGACGCGAACCCTTAAGAACCTCCCGCCCGCCGACCCTCGGAAGGAGGGCGGTTGCCGCCCTCTTTTTCGCTACTTCCCACGTCGGGGAGGAGAGGGGCGGGCCATATCCCTCAGCCAAGGCCTGGGCCGAGGACATGCGTCGAGGAAAAAGCGTTGTCTGCATGAACAGGTAGCAGGCGAAGTGCGGGGAAAGGTCTGCAGGATCCGTTGCGCCCTTCGTCCCCACCAGGCGGATGTGAGCCGTGAAACATGGTCGTCTCATGACGTAACCAGGGCCGGAGAGAAGAAGAGGAAAGGCCTACCGGCCATTCCCTGAGGTACACAGAGACCTGGAGGCCGACACCCGGCCGGTTGAAACCATCGCCCGGGATGCGTGTACGGAACACTCTACCCCGGTTACCCGGTCGAGCGAAAGTCTGCCCCGAGGCTATGGCGGCTCATTCCGCGTTCGGAAAACCGCCTCAAGCGAAGAACTGCATGGTGCCGTCGGGGATGACCGCTGCCGAGGCCCCGTCCGGAAACTCCTCCACCAGGAGGGCCAGCGTCTGCTCCCAGTCCCGGGTCACGGTCACCGCCTCGATGGGGGCGAAAAGGTCGCACATGGTGCGGTCGGGATAAGCGGTGCACACGATGATTTTCACTCCCGGGGGCGGGGGACCCATCCGCATGTAGAATTCGCCTCCGTACTCCTTGCCGAAGCTCCGAATCAAGTAATGGCATACCTGCCCTTCCGGGGCGTCCACCATTAGAACCACGACCCCGCGCTGGAGGTTCACGGTCATGAGGGACATGAGCATGCAGATGGCCATCTCGTTGTATTTGGCGTAGGCGTTGGCCACCACCACATCCTTCCCCGGAGAGGAGGGAGTGCCGTAGTGCTCCCTGGCGACCTCAATCCCTACGGCATATTCCTCGAGCGGGTCTCCCACGAAGAGGTCGGTGATTTGCCCGCGGTCGTTGATGAGCGCGTCCACCTTGACCTGCAGGCCGGACATGCGTACCACGTGCTTTATCTCCTCGTACATCACGTTGCCTTCCGTCCGGCCCAAGCCCATGGTCTCCGGCCCCCGCTTGGAGACCTCTCCGTGCCAGGCCTTTATGGTCTGTACGCCGCTTATGCCGGGCAATACTATCTTTCCCCCTCCCCCGAAGCCCACGTGTACATGCGGAGTTATGCAACCTATGCCGATCCTCAGGTCGCAGTACATGAACTCGCGGTTTATGTAGACGGGTATCCCGGTCGGGCTCTCGCCCAGGTATTCGCAGTTCTCGTAGGGATTGTGGTTGTATATGGGATATTTTTCCACTGCGTCTCCACCCAGCTTCTTGCGGAAGTCTATGTTGTTCATGGCCCCGTGCATGCCCAGAGCGGGGATGAAGCGTATGTTGGCCTCGGGAATGCCCGCCGCGCGCAGCGGACCCAGGATGAAGGGAAGCACCTCCTTCACCGGCGTGGGGCGGGTGATGTCGTCGAAGACGATGACCACTTCCCTCGCCTCTCCGGCCAGTTCCTCCAAGGGAGGACACCCTATGGGTTCGCGGAAGGCCCTCTCCAGCCCCTCCCGATCCAGAGCGGGTTTCCGGAAGCCGGGCGGCTGGAGCACCTCCACCTCCCACCCGTCGGGAAAGGTAATCTCCCGGGGACGGTTGTCGTACCAGAGCAGGTTGGGAAGGCTTATTCTTTGCATGGCTCCTCCACCACCGATTCAGTCCGCGGTCGGTCGGCGTTTTCCGACCCCGTTCTCCCCACCACCCAAGCAAGCTCTCTCCTCTCTTGAACGGTGATATTCGTACAGTATGGAGCCGACGATGACGAAGATCCCCACCACCACGAGGGTGACGAGCAAGTAGGAGGTGTAACCGGCCGGCTTGCTTCGGCGGTATTCCTCGGCGATCTCCTCGTTTCCGTGGGCCACGGTCTTCTCGCGATTGGCCATGCCCCAGAAGACCGACGCCAAAAGAAAAAGGAGGCCGACAAGGATCACTATCCTCATGGCCAGGTAGAACTTGCTCATATCGCCAGATCACTCCCTTCCGAAAACGAGAAGCTAGGGGAAGCGCGCGGCGATCCGCCTTCCTCTTGCTCAGTGGCGGAAATGGCGCCTCCCGGTGAGCACCATCACCAAGCCGCGCTTCTTCACCTCCTCGAAGACCTCCTCATCGCGAATCGATCCTCCCGGCTGGATGAAAGCCTCCACGCCCGCCTCGGCCGCCAATATCACCGCGTCCGGGAAGGGGAAGAAGGCGTCCGAGGCCAGGACGCACCCGCGGGCCTTGTTCCCGGCTTTCATGAGCGCCACCCTGGTGGCGTCCACCCGGCTCATCTGCCCGGTGCCTATACCCACCGTGGCGCGGTCCTTGGTGAGGACGATGGCGTTGGAGCGGACGTGTTTGGCCACCTTCCAGGCGAAGAGGAGCTCCTCCCACTGTTCCTCGGTGGGAGTCCGGTCCCCCACCAAGAGCATCTCGTCGCGGGGGTCCTCGCTCCGATCGTAATCCTGGACCAGCAACCCTCCTTCCACCCTTTTCACGTCCTTCAGCAGGGCGTGGCTCTCCCTCTGCAGGGGAAGCTGCAGCAACCGTATGTCCTCTTTCCCCTCCAACACGCGACGGGGGGCTTCCGGGATGGCGGGGGCGATCACCGCTTCCACGAAGTTCTCGTTGACCAGAGCCGCCGTCTCCTCGTCCACCGGTCGGTTGAAGGCGATGACGCCTCCGAAAGCGCTCACCGGATCGCAGTGGAGGGCCCTCCGGTAGGCAATGGAAAGCCTCTCGGCCACGGCCACCCCGCAGGGGTTGTTGTGTTTGATGATTACCGCTGCGGGCTGGTCAAACTCCTTGACCAGCGCCCAAGCGGCATCGAGGTCCAGGACGTTGTTGAAGGAAAGCTCCTTTCCGTGCAACTGTTCGGCGAAGACCAGGGCGGTGGAAGGGGCCCCGATCTCCAGGTATAGGGCCGCCTTCTGGTGGGGATTCTCCCCGTAGCGCAGATCCATCTTCTTCTTGAAGACCATGTTCAGGGTATCCGGGAATTCCTCGAAGGTGCGTGAAAGGTAGGCATAGATGGCCGAATCATAATAGGCGGTGTGCCGGAAAGCCTCGGCGGCCAAGTTGCGCCGAGTCTCCAGGGAGATGCTTCCGCCGCTGCGCCTCATCTCCATGAGGAGGGAGGAATAACGCTTGGGGTTGGTCACCACGGCCACGTTGGCGAAGTTCTTGGCCGCGGCACGGATGAGAGCCACGCCACCGATATCTATCTGTTCCACCGCCTCCTCCAAGGTGGTCTCCGAGCGGGCGATGGTCTCGGCGAAGGGATAGAGGTTGACCACGACCAGGTCGATGGGCTCTATGCCCATCTCCTCCATCTCCTTCATGTGCTGGGGATCGTCCCGTCGGGCGAGCAGGGCGGCGTGGATCCGGGGGTGAAGGGTCTTGACCCTCCCGCCGAGCATCTCGGGAAACCCGGTGACGCTGGAGATGGGTGTCACCCGGATGCCCTCCTCGCGCAGCTTGGCCTCCGTCCCTCCTGTGGAAATTATTTCCACCCCCATATCCTGGAGTTCTTTGGCCAGGCCCACGATCCCCGCCTTGTTGGAAACGCTCAAGAGCGCCCTCTTTATCTCGCCCATGCCTCTAACCCCCTCCTGCTCATGCCCTCTTCATCCCACCGCGAACAGGTTCTCCGCCGACGGTACGGAGATCGACCGAGGATTCCTTCCGCATACACCCCGGCTCCGCCTCCTCCACCAGCTCCGGCCGGTATTAAGGGATGCCTGTCCGATCCACGATGGTTCGCTGCCCCATTTCCACCCATCCTACGGGGATCGCCTCAGGCCAACCCCACACCGCCGGAGATTTCCTCCTCCAGCACGACCACGCGCCTTCCCTCCACCCGCAGTCGTCCCTGGCAGTACAGCCGTATGGCCTCCGGGTAAAGGCGATATTCCACCTCGTGTATCCTCTGGTGCAAGGAATCCTTGTCGTCGCCGGGCAGCACGGGCACCGCTTCCTGGAGGATGATGGGGCCGGTGTCCAGGCCCTCGTCCACGAAGTGCACGGTCACCCCGGTGACCTTGACCCCGTAAGCCAGGGCGTCCTCCACCCCGGAAGTACCGGGAAAGGAAGGCAAAAGAGCGGGATGGACGTTCATGATCCGGTTGCGGAAAGCCTCTACGAACTCGGGGCTCACCAGTCGCATGTACCCGGCGAGTACCACCAGTTCCACCTCGTTCTCCCGCAGGATCCTCATAATCTCGCGATCGTAGGACAGGCGGTCGGGGAAAGAGGCCGGGTCCACGAACACGGCCTGTAGGCCGTGTTTCCTGGCCCGAACCAGGCCGTAGGCGTCCTCCCGGTCGCTGATCACTACCGCGATGCGCGCCGGAAGCGAGCCCTCCTCTATGCGGCGGGCAATGTTTTCCAGATTGGTGCCGCTTCCGGAGATGAGCACTCCGAGGCGGCAAGGTCCGCCGTAGGGACGTTCCTCCGACTTTCCCATCTTCTCCCCGGAACCGGGTCCCATCCCCTAAGTCCTTCCTCGTGATCCCACAAAGTGGTCTTTCCGAGCGTCTCCCTCGTGAAGTCCCATACCGCCACTCGGCGTCAGCAGGTGAGGCAGATCCCCCCCGTGCCCTCGCGTATCTCGCCTATGCGCACGGCGTGGTAGTTGCAGAGCCCGAGTATGTGGAGGGCCTGGCGGTAGGATTCCAGGCCCACCACCACCGCCATCCCTATCCCCATGTTGAAGGTGCGGTACATCTCCACCTCGTCCAAGTCCCCCATCCTCTGGATGATGCCGAATATGCTGGGGGGATGCCAGGTGGTTACGTCCACGAACGCGTCCACGTCGGGAGGGAGGATGCGGGGCAGGTTCTCGATTATGCCTCCCCCGGTGATGTGGGCTATCCCCTTCACCTCCACCTCGCGGACGAGTCGGAGTATTCCGGGAGCGTAAATCTCCGTGGGGGTGAGCAATTCCTCGCCCAGGGTGGCGGAAAGGCCCCGCAAGCGGTCATGGGGATCGAAGTCGTTGAGCTCGAAGAAGACCTTACGGACCAGGGAATATCCGTTGGCGTGGAGCCCGGAGCTGCGAAGCCCGACGATCACGTCCCCCGGAAGTATCCTGGACCCGTCGATAATCCTATCCCGGTCTACAACTCCCACCGCGAACCCGGCCAGGTCGTACTCGTCCGCATCGAGGATACCCGGGTGTTCCGCCGTCTCCCCGCCCACCAGGGAGCAACCCGCCCGGCGGCATCCGCGGGCGATCCCGGATACTATCTGCCGGACCTTTTCCGGGTCCACGCGGCCCATGGCCAGGTAGTCGAGGAGAAAAAGGGGTTCCGCGCCGCAGGTCACGACGTCGTCCACACACATAGCCACCAGGTCGATGCCGATGGTGTCGTGGCGATCCAACATCTGGGCCACTTTCACCTTGGTGCCCACCCCATCCACCGAGGACACCAAGACAGGGTCCTTCATATCGGAGAACCTGGCTTGGAAGAGGGCCCCGAAGCCCCCCAACCGGGATATGACCTCGGGCCTAAAAGTAGAACACACCTCCTCGGAGATCAGCTCCACCGCCTTCTTGCCGGCCTCTATGTCCACCCCGGCCTCCCGGTAGGTGAGAGGAGCTCCGCTTCCCGAAGCCGTTTCTTCTTCCTCTCCCTTTTGCCGTTCTTTTTCCTCGGTCATCTTTAACCACCTCGAGACCCTTTCTCGAAGTCGCCCGGCGCAAGCCTCCCGCCGCCCCGGCCGCGCATTCCTTCCTCCAACCGTTCCGACCGATGCTTTTTCCCGGCCTTCTAACCCATCTCCAGCCGACACTTGGCCATCATCACCTCGTCGGGCACGGGAATGGGGTACTCGCCGTCGAAACATGCGGTACAGAATTCCTCCTTTGGCCTTCCCGTGGCCCTGACCAGGTTCTCCATGCTGAGATAGTGCAGGGTATCCGCGCCTATGAACCTGCGGATCTCCTCCACGCTGCGGGAGGAGGCTATGAGCTCCTGCCGGGTGGCGGTATCGATGCCGTAGAAACAGGGGTTCTTGTCGGGTGGTGAGCTGATGCGCATGTGTATCTCTTTAGCCCCTGCATCCCGGAGCATCTTCACGATCTCCTTGGTGGTGTTACCCCGCACGATGGAGTCGTCCACGACGACCAACCGTTTCCCCCGGATGTCCTTGACCAGGGGGTTCAGCTTCAAGCGTACCCCCAACTGGCGGATGGCCTGGGTGGGCTGGATGAAAGTACGGCCCACGTAGCGGTTCTTGATGAGGCCTTCTCCGAAGGGTATGCCGGAGGCCTGGGAATAACCTATGGCCGCGGGTACTCCCGTATCCGGTATGGGTATGACCACGTCCGCTTCCACCGGCGCCTCGTCCGCCAGGCTCATTCCCATATGTTTGCGGGCATGATAGAGGTAGGTCCCGTACATCACGGAGTCCGGTCTGGCGAAATAGATGAACTCGAAGATGCACAAGGAGGGCCTCTTGGCCTCCATGACCCTTTCGAACCGGAGCTCCCCTTCCCGGATCACGGCCATCTCGCCGGGCTCGATCTCCCGCAAGTACTCGGCCCCGATTATGTCCAGTCCGCAGCTCTCGCTGGACACGGCGTATCCGTCCATGTACTTTCCCACGCATAGGGGACGGATGCCGTGAGGGTCGCGGATGCCCACCAAGGTGTCCTCGGTCATGACGGCCAGGCTGTAGGCGCCCCGCAGGCGGGGCATCACTTCACGGACGGCCCCCAGGATATTCTCCGCCGGGGAGCGGGCCAAGAGAAGGGCTATGACCTCGGTATCGGAGGTGGTTCGGAATCGTACCCCCTGATCCTTGAGCTCACTGCGCAGCTCGTCGGTATTGACCAGGTTCCCGTTGTGGGCCACGACGACCGAACC
>JACVJF010000056.1 GCA_015711855.1 Candidatus Solincola quzhuomuensis
ACCGGCAAGCAGTCTTCAAAGGCAAGGAAATGTGTTCAGAAGCAGATCAAGATAAAGGAAGCTTGGAGTACATTTATTTATGAGTCATCGAACATGTTAGGAGTACATTTATTTATGATGCATCACGCCCGCCGAATCGACTCATAATAAATCTACTCCAAACGTATTCGTTGCCTCAAAATAAAAATCTACTTCAAACGGGATAGTCGGAAACCTCCTGAATTGACTCATAATAAATAAACAGGGGTGCCGGGCCTCGGACGGTGGTTCCCGGTTCCGTCGTCCCCGACGAAGAAGCGGATCAAGAAAGCGCCGTTCTCGAACCGTTTCTACGCGCAGACGAACAGGCTCTCAAGTAGATCCTTATCGAGCAAGCGGCTGCTCTCCGGCCTAAGTAAGGGTGCCGTCCGCATGGAGATAGAAATCGCGGGTATGCGGGAGAGAACGGTTTTCCTGGCGAAATGGCGCGGTGCTCATATGGGGCCGGAAGCCACAACTATTCGGCAAGAATCGGCACTCCGCCCAAGCCCGCAAAGGGGGACGAAGGGGCAAAGAGGGTTGCCGTATACCGTCTTGCCCCCCCTAATATGGGGGCGGAAAAGGAGGAAGGGATCGCCAGAGCGCTCTTCGTCGTCGATCTTTTTATCGCCGCCTTTGTGCTGGCTTTTTTCGGGTTCATGCACTTCAGTCGGAGCTTCCCGCCCGCCTACTGGTATATGTTCTGTGCGGGCGCCGTCATCGGTGCAACCTGGGAAATCGGGTTCTACTTCCTCGGCCCCCTCCACTCCTCCTCGCCGCTTTACGTCTTCAGAACCCAACCGCCGTTCCCGCACATAGTCCTGAACCTTGCCCATTGCCTTTGGGATGCCGGCCTTTTTATGGCGGGGTTCTTCCTCGTGCGCCTGTTGCTCAAACCGCCTCACCTGTCCGCTTTCCGCTGGTCTGAGCTCGGGATCATGTTGGCATGGGGTCTGGCCCAGGAGATCGCGGTGGAGTTCCTTTCCATCGGAGGTGGCCTCTGGCTCTACCAGGCGCGATGGTACAACCCGAAGCTTTTCGAGATCAAAGGTTCGCCGTTCACCCTCCTCCCCATCCTCGTCTGGATGGCATCTCCGGTGGTCTTTTACCTCCTGGCCCTCCCCATCCACCGCAGGTGGGGCGGTGCCTCAAGGCGACGCGCGGTTGAAGCGGAAAGGTCATGATCCGCGATGCGGGATCCCAAAGAAACGTCGGTCAGCCAAGCGATCGCTTTTTCCAAAAGTTGCGCTCTGCCCGGAATATGATCGTCGCGTTTTCAATCCTTCAAACGCCGAGGGGTCGGGGAAATACGTCTCCTAAATCGACTGAAGGTAAACCCACGCCGTTTGATCCTTTCGACCCCGTGCGCGGGGGAAAGCTCCAACCCGCGTAAAGCTCGGGGGCGGATGTGGGTTGTTCGCCCTCCGACGGAAAGTTTAAACTCTTTCTTGTCGACAGATAGGTCGCGGAGGTGATGGATGGACGCCACCCGATACGCGGCGGAGAAAGGCGCCGTTCGTACATTAAGTGACCTGTCGAGCAAAGCGACGGCGGTCGTCCGAGACCTGCTCGATGCGATCACCCGAGGAAGGGAACCGGAAGGGCTGCTCGGAGATGCGAGGGCCCTCTTCGGCGAGGGGGGAACGCTCAAAGGGGCCGCGGACCTGCGGCAGGCGATCCGGATCCTCCTGGTCAAACCGGGCGTGCAGGCCTTGCTCTTCTACCGTCTCTACCGCTGGCTCTACCTGCGCGGGCTGAGGTTGCTCCCCGAGTTTATGGCCCGCCTCAACTTCCTACTCACCGGAGCGGAGATAGACCCGGGTGCGGATATCGGTGCCGGATGCCGCATATGGCACACGGCTGGGGTGACCATCGGCAGAGGCGTGAAGCTGGGACGCAACGTGTGGATACTCCACAACGTGACCCTGGGAGGAAGGGGAGCTTCCCCCTTCGACCCCGGGGAAGAGGGCTACCCGCGCATAGGCGACGGCGTGATCCTCTACACCGGGGTTACCGTCCTGGGAAACGTGGAGATCGGCCCCGGGGCGGTCATAGGCGCCCACTCCCTGGTGTTGGATTCCATACCCGCGGGCTGCCTGGCCTACGGGATTCCCGCCAGGGTGATGAAGAGCCCCTCGAGGCACTGAACGCCGCCGGAGGCCGTGGACGTCCGAAGCGCCTTTACCGCCCCCATGAACTCCCTCTAGCGGGATGGGAAGACCCACGAGAGGTGCAAGGACCCGAGACCAAAGCGGCCGAACACCGAGAGCCGCGAGGCTACGGGTCAAATCTCGCCCGCCTGGGCCCGCCTCTTCAGCGCCTCCGTCTCCAGGTGCGCTCTCCTTTGGGGCTCCGGCAACCTCCTGCCGCGCAGACAGTTGAGAACCACCGCTATGGCGCTTCCAAGGTCCGCCATGTGCCCCACGGAGACGTAGACCGGTTTCACTCCCCGGCGGGTGCGCAGAACGGCGCCTACCGTCCTGCCCTCGTAGAGCAGCGGGCTCCAGTCTCCGACCTCGGGCCCCGGCTCCTCCGCCTCGCCCAGCAACCTGGACTTGGCGCATCCGATGGTGGGTACCCCGACCAGGACGCCCAGATGAGAAGCCAAACCGCACCCCCGAGGGTGGGCGATGCCCTGCCCGTCCACCAGTATGGCGTCGGGGGACTCGTTTAAGCCCTCCAGGGCGGGAAGGAGGGCGGGCAGCTCGCGGAAGGAGAGCAGTCCCGGGATATAGGGAAAATCAACCTCCACGCACGAGACGCTGACCTGGAGGACTTCCAGGTCCGGATAGCTCATGAGAACCGCCGCGCCCATAGCCAACCTTCTCTCGCGCAGATAGGAGATATCCGTTCCCGCCACCCTTTTCAACCGGGAAAGGTCCAGAGGCAGGTCGGATCGAACCTCTTCGCGCAACCTATCCTGCCAGTCCCGGGCCGCGGACACGCTAAGATCCAGGGGATGTCTCAAAGACAGGCGCAAATCGAAAACCTCCTCCAAACCGCGGATTATGCGGGGATCTTTTCCGACGCCTCGTAACCGCGGGGCACCGGCCTTCGTCCGGTCGGGTCAAGCCCGTTCCCGTCTCGCCGCAGCCGCCCTCAAGCGCCCGTCTCGTGACGCGGATTGGCGCGGACCTTCTTGAGAGCGTTGGTAACCGCAACGGTTACGTCCGCTTTGAACTGCGCCTCCAGTTCGTTGACCTTCGTGTATACGTAACCGACGTCGGTGACTACGTACTTGGGTGGAAGATGGTTGAGGGCCAGGGCCTTGATGTCCATCTTACACCGGTCGCACTTGCACACGTCGTCGCGGTGGGCGAGTATCTCCTCCAACGTGGCGTCAACCACTTCTTCCATGTAGTTCTTGAAAAGCACGACAGCACCTCCTCGCTCCTCTCCGTAGTTTTAAGATAACACACCCGGACTTCAGCCCGCAGGCGAGCGCCGACCCAAAACCCCTCGCCACCACTCGCTACAGATCCCCGGAGCCCAGATCGCCGCCCTTCACGAAAACCTCCCTCGCCTCGTCGAGAAACCAATGCTATAATAGCGACTTGCGCGCTAATACCTTTCCTGCTCCCGGACGGGCCGGGAGCCGCCAGACCAGAGGAGGTGATCATGCGCGAGTACGAACTCATGTACATCGCTCGCCCCAACTTGGAGGCCGCGCAGTACGAGGCCCTGCAGGAACGGGTGACCGGCCTCATAAACGCGGACGGCGGGGAGCTCACCGGGTTGGAGGTATGGGGCAAGAGAAAGCTCGCCTATCCCATCAAACACGAGACCGACGGGTACTACGTGGTACTCACCTTCAAGGGCGGGGACAAACTGGTCGAGGAACTCAACCGGGTCCTTAACATCACCGACGAGTTCCTCCGGCACAAGATCTTCCGGATAGACAAGAGGAAGTAGAAGACCCGCTGCGGCTCCTTGTCACTGTCCCGCCCTACAATCAAGTTGTCCGTCGGGAACTCGTTTAAGGAGGAGATGATGGCCGGTCTGAACAGCGTGGTGATGATAGGCAACCTGACCCGGGATCCCGAGCTGAGGTACACTCCGAGTGGAGTCCCCGTGTGCACCCTGAGGCTGGCGGTGAGCCGCAATTTCCCCAACCAGCAGGGGGAAGTGGAGACCGATTTCTTCAACGTCATCGTGTGGCGCGGGCAGGCGGAGAAGTGTGCGGAATACCTGACCAAAGGACGCCAGGTGGCGGTGACCGGGAGGCTTCAGTCCCGCAGTTGGGAGGGGGCGGACGGCCAGAAGAGGTCGACCGTGGAGATAGTCGCCGATCGCGTGGTGTTCCTCGGGCGGCGCGACCGGGGCGAGGACATGATGGACGACCTCACGGAGGTAGACCTCTCCGAGGAAGATTTCTCGACCGACCTGGAACCGCGGGAGGAAGACGAGGTGGTCTTCTAATACCGCTTAATCCCGCGGAACCATTGAAGTACAATAGCATCGGGAGGAACGAATGAGTTCGAACCAGAGCAAGAAATCGACGGCTAAACAGGACAAGAAGGCGCGGGAGGGTTACGGCCGCAAGCAGCGGAAGAAGGTGTGCTTCTTCTGCTCGGAAAAGATGGACCACATCGACTACAAGGACGTGAACCTCCTGAAGAAGTTCCTGTCCGAAAAGGGCAAGATCCGCCCCCGACGGGTGACGGGCAACTGCGCCCAACATCAGAAGCGCCTCTCCCTGGCCATAAAGAGCGCCCGGGAGATGGCCCTTATCCCTTACACCTCGCGCCAGGGAGAGATAAAGTAGGGCATCCGCAGAGGGAGCGGGTTTCGGGAGGAAATCCTATCGGGTAAGTCGCCGACATCGTGCTGGAGACCAAGGAGC
The DNA here is from genome assembly GCA_015711855.1 of Candidatus Solincola quzhuomuensis. Classification (GTDB taxonomy): domain Bacteria; phylum Actinomycetota; class Geothermincolia; order Geothermincolales; family RBG-13-55-18; genus Solincola_A; species Solincola_A quzhuomuensis. The sequence goes on from JACVJF010000056.1 coordinate 4,862, forward strand.
TCGCCTTGAAAGTAATTCTCATCGCGGACGTGGAAGGTCTGGGCAGTCGAGGAGAGACTGTGGAGGTCAAGGACGGTTACGCCAACAACTACCTCATCCCCAAGGGTCTTGCCGTCCGCTCCACGAAGGGAAGGGCGCGGGAAGCCGAGCAGCTGGCCAAGGAGAAGATGGCCAAGGCCGACCGCGAGCTGCGTAGGGCGGAGGAAGCGGCCCAGCTCATCTCCGGCCACACCTTCGAAGTAAAGGCCAAGGCCGGCGAGGAAGGGAAGCTGTTCGGAACCATCACCTCCAAAGACGTAGCCGAACTACTGAAGGAGGAGTTGGGCCTGGAAGTGGACCGGAAAAAGATCCACCTGCAAGAACACATAAAGACACTCGGCTTCCACGAAGCCCGGATAAAGCTGCATCCCCAGGTGGAGGCCATCGTCCATCTCAAAGTAGTTCCGGAATAAGCCCGTGACCGCCGAGCAAGCGGGAACGGCACACAGAGCACGGGGGTCAGATGAGCACCGTCATACAGGCTTTCGACCGCCATGACCAGCTGCCCCCACACAGCATCGAAGCCGAGCAGTCGGTGCTGGGTTCCATGCTCCTCTCCCCTGAAGCCGTACTGGAAGTATCCGAGATACTGGGTCCTGAGGATTTCTACAAGGAAGCCCACGCCATCATCTACAGGGCTGCCATGCAGCTCTTTTCCTCCGGGGAACCCGTCGACCCCGTGACCTTGGCCGAAGCGCTTCGCGCCCAGGGAAACCTGGAAAGGGTGGGAGACCGCACCTATATCCTGAACCTCATGACGTCCGTGCCCACGCCCGCCAACGCCAGGTATTACGCGGAAGTAGTCTCCAAACTGGCCGTTTACCGCCGCCTCATCGAGGCCGCGGGCAAGGTTGCCGCCGTGGGATACCGTGCCCCGGAGGACATGATGGAGGCCTTGGACGAGGCGGAGGACATCATCTTCAACGTGGCTCAGCGCAGGCGGAGAGAGAACGTCAAGCCCATGAAGGAGCTCATGGAAGCCACCTTCGAGGACCTGGAAAAGATCTCCGAGGGCAAGATGGAAACGGGCATCCCCACCGGTTTCACCGATCTGGACGAGCTGACCATGGGATTGCAGCCTTCCGACCTCATCGTCATCGCCGCCCGCCCCTCCATGGGCAAGACCTCGCTGGCCCTGAACATCGCCGATTACGTCGCCGTGGAGCAGGGGATCCCCGTAGCCATCTTCAGCCTGGAGATGAGCGCCCAGGAAGTAGCCAGGCGCATGCTGTGTTCCCGCGCCCGGGTCAACAGCCAGAAACTGAAGTCCAGCTTCCATGACGACGAGCTCTGGGAGCGGCTCTCGGAGGCCGCCGGAGACCTGGCTTCCGCTTCCATCTTCATCGACGACAGCGCGGACATAGGGATAATGGAGCTCCGGTCCAAGCTGCGCCGCCTGAAATCCCAGCACGACATAGGGCTGGTGATCGTGGACTACATACAGCTGATGAGCTCCGACCGCCGCCTGGAAAACCGAGTCCAAGAGATAGCGGCCATCTCCCGCGGCCTGAAGGTTATCGGCAGGGACTTCAACATCCCGGTCATCGCCGTCTCCCAGTTGTCCCGCGAGCCGGAAAAACACAACCGAGAACCCATCCTCTCCGACCTGCGGGAATCGGGGGCCATCGAGCAGGACGCCGACCTCATCATCTTCATCCACCGCAAGGAGGTCTACGACCCGGACAACGATGAATACAAGGGGAGGGCGGACGTAAAGGTGGCCAAGCACCGCAACGGACCCATCGGGCCGGTCAGACTAACTTTCCAGGCCCAATACGCCAGGTTCCTCAACTACAGCCCCCGCAAGGCCGAGTGAGGCCGCGGATTCACGCGCTCACCCTGCGCCACCGCCGACCGCAGCGCTCCGGCCGATCCAGGGCAAAGAAACGCTCCTTTCCGCATGGCGGGACGAGATCCCACATAACCCACGCCCGGCTCACCCACACGCGACTCGAGAGCGAGACACAACCCTGCGGACCAAATGGAAATCCTTCCCCGGCTTCTCCGCGACTCAAGCCCCATCCCGCCTTTTCTTGCCCAACACCTCCCGGACCAAGTCGATGTCCAAGGGGAGCAGGCCCCCTTCCTCGACGTACAGAGCGAGCGCGCCCTCGGGGCAGTTCTCCACGCAGAGCTCGCAACCGTAACATCGCTCCGCCCGGTAAATGCGTTTACCCTCCCTCATCTCTACGGCACCGAAATGGCAGGTCTCCGCGCACTTCCCGCAAAGAAGGCACCTTTCGGCATCGTGTCTGACCTTGTATCCCGAGGGAGCGTATTGCGAGATGTCCTCCGCTCCTTTTATCCTCCGGGCGAGCGCCGTGGCCCGCATGCTCACGCAGCAGCGCGGACAGCAGTTGCATATCACCCCCATGCTCCCGCCGGTGGCCACCTTGAAGAAAGCCTGGTTGATGTGTCCCTTGCGGCGGTGATCGTCGATAATTTGAAGGGCCTCCTCCTTGGTTATGCGGCGCACATGATATTTCTGGCAATGCTCCAGCCAGAAGTCCACCAGGGGGCGGCCAACGGCTATACAGGAGGCCACCGGCTGGCAGGGCTCGTCGAGTTCCAGCTTACAGGGGCAGTCCATCACCGCCAGATGGGTAGGCTCCCTTAGGACGATCTTGTTGGCGTACTTGAAGGGGATTATGCGCCCGGTGGTATCCGGGCCCAGCATAACCGTCTCCTCAAGATCGAGTATCTTGTTAAGGTCGCCCCGCGACAGGACCTTGGCGTGATAGCGGTCGAAGATGAAGCGAGGTATATATTTGGTGGCTTCCAGCTTGGAGAAGAGGGCCACCACTCCCTTGGTCAGATAGAGTGCCGCTTTCACGTAAATATCATAGAAAGCGAAGTAGAGGTAGTTGTGTACGGCGCGATCCACCCTCCACCCGTGCAGTTTAAAGACCTTTTTCGTCGATTCCTTCATGCCGACCCTCCCTCGACAACCCGATCCCAGCTGACTATCCCAGGCCTGTCCTCGTTCTCGACCCCTCGCCAACAGCCTACCCGCCTCCACCTCATCCCGCAATCCTTCTCCCTCGTCTTTCCGTCACCCCTTTCTTTCTCCCCACTCCGCGAAGGACACAGCGTGGGCGGATGCGCCTTTCCGGTTCCAGGACCTTGCGGACGGGAGGGGCGCCGAATCGGTGGCCAGGATGACCAAGCAAGAGAAAGAACACGTATTTGCCATATTATCCCATCCCGTTATATGCAAGCCACGGATACTCTCTCCAACAGCTCCAGAGGTGTCATCCCACGGCTGTGCTTGCGCGGTCGTTCACGCCCCCCGATGCTCCCTGCGGATCCGGTCCGCGCCGTGATCTGGGAAAACCTCCCACATCATTCTAAGGATTTCACTTTGACGCGACGCTCGATGCGCGAAGCCCGTGCCCTCAACGTCCCTTCGCTCAAAGGAAAGCCGCAGCCCGAGGCCGCCGAGAAAAGAAGATCCGCTTTTCCACACAATGGGCCATTTCATATAAAATATTAAAGCCGCCGCTGTTCGTTTGTCGCCGCTCCGTCCGGACCGGGAGGAATATCCATGGATAAGATCTCCAGGCGAGAGAGGAAAAAGCTGGAACGGCGGGAAGCCATTATGCGTGCGGCGGAAGAGCTCTTCTCGCGCCACGGCTACCGGGAAACCACTATGCTGGAGATCGCGGAGCGGGCCGGCACGGCAAAGGGGACTCTCTACCTTCACTTCAAGAGCAAGGAAGAGCTTTACCTCACCATCTGCGTCAAGGGAGTGGCCGGGTTCGGCGAAACCCTGGAGAGGGCGCGCGAGTCCGCGGACGGGTTGGAGGAGAAGATCAAGGCCGTCTATCTCGCTTACATAAGGCATTCCCTGCGGGAGCCCTCCGTATTCCGCGTACTCCGCGACACCTTCCTGGAGAACGTCCGCCAGAACCTGTCACCCGATACCGTGAGGCAGGTCTCCGGCATAATCCGCAACTGGCTGGAAAACGAGAGCCAGCTGGTCAGAGAAGGCGTCGAGTCAGGGCTTCTCCGTCCCACTCTAGATCCCTATCGCTTCAGCCTGCTGGCCTGGAGGACGGCCACCGGCCTCGTGGAGCTTGCCCTTCTCGAGGATCCCATGGTGGTGGATTCGACGCAGCTGAATGTGCTCTTCGAGGAGTCCATCGACCTACTCCTGCAGGGAGCCAAGAACCACCGATCGGAAGAGGTATGAGCGGGATCAACAGCCGATATTGCGTCTTTCTCGTCAGGCGCAGGTAAGAAGAACTGTCTCACGTAGGTATGAGAGGAATGATAATTTGAGCTTAATATCCCTTATCTTCTTTGCGCGTAGGATGAACTTTTTCACGCAGGTATGAGAGGAATCGTCAGACGATGCCGCGTCTTTCCAGGGGCGTTTCGGGGCGGCAAGCCGCGGTTGACAAAAAATGACCGCGGTCATAATATACATTCACAGCACTATCGTCTATGCGTTAGCCGACGACTTCGTCCTCGTTCCCGGCCAGTCGGCGTGACGAAAAGAGGTTGGGGAGGGGGGGATCGCGTGAAATTACCCGATCGGCAGTGATTTTGTCCACGCTCTACGTACATCTGTTTTCGGAAGCGTCTTCCACAAATCCTCGTGATTCGGACCGGGGCACGGATCGGGAAAAGGTCAGACGACAGAACCGAAAAGAAGCACCGACCGGGAGGAAAAAGGGAGGAAAGGATGAGGACCATAGACGACTTCACACGTCCCCTGGAATACATATCCCCCATGGACGGCCTCCTGGGCTCCATCTTCCGCGACTGGGTGGAGAAGGAGGTCATGCCCTATAGGAGACAATTCGACGAGGACTACCGCGACCACCGCCTCATCCACCCCCCCTTCAAGAAGCTCCTCGGCGAGTACGGCCTGCAGCGCATGATCTTTCCCGAGGACCTGGGTGGCTGGGGGATGGGGCGTTCCAACTACATGTGCACGGCCGCCTTCCGCATGTTCGAGGAGATCGCCCGCGCGGACACGGGGATGGCCCTGGCCTTCGGGGCCCTCTTCTGGCCCTTCCTGTTCATCGCTTTGGAGCCCCACGAGAACCGACGCCTCCTGGAGGAGTTCGCCCCCATGTTCTGCGAGACCACCGAGCCCGTCTTCGCCGCACTGTGTATGACCGAGCCCCAGGGAGGCTCGGACATCGAGAACATCGAGATCGTCAAAGGGAGCACCATACGCACCACCGCCGTGCTGGACGGCGACGAATGGGTGATCAACGGGCACAAGCTGTGGCCCTCCAACACGGGCGGCCTGGCCAGGCTCATGGCCGTGGTCTGTACCACCAACCCGGGCTCCGACGACCCCCGGGACATCGCCGTCATCTACGTTACCTCGGACACCCCCGGCGTCACCCAGGGACCCCCTTACGAGAAGGCGGGGATGGCTGCGGACATGAACTCCGACGTGTGGTTCGAGAACGTCCGCGTCCCCTCCTGGTATCGAGCTTGCGGCCCCGGAGACGACGCCAAGTACTTCGGGGAGATCATGTCCACCGGCAACATGGGCATCATCGCCTGGATATCCGGGGCCATGATGAACATCTACGAGCGCCTGACGGAGTTCGTCAACCGTAAAAAGTATCGCGGCCTGCCCCTCAAGGAGAACGACGCCGTGGCCGGGGTTCTGGCCGATTTCGCCGCCAACATAGAGGCCATCCGCATCGTGGGCTACCAGTGCGCGCGCATGTGCGACCGCCACGACCTCTACGGGCCCCTATGGGACCCCGGGCTGGTGGCCAAGATGCGTGCCCAGCGCTACCTGGCCATGGACCGCTTTATCGAGGTCACCGGACGGGTGATGAACCTCATGGAGTGCTTCGGAACCGACCGGGATTGGGACGTGGAGAAACACTGGCGGGACCTGAAGATACTGCAGCTGGTGGAGGGTTCCAAGCAACTCTGCCAGATCGAGACGGCCCGCTGGTTCTACGAATGCCGAACGCTTTGAGGAACAGGTGAGGGAAAGGGGGTGCCCATGAACGACCTGGAACTGTTTCCCTATCCGAAGAACCGCTTGCAAAAGACGGACCTGGACCTGGCGGCCAGCCTGCAGGACCTGGTACAGAAGGAGATCGTGGACAAGCGTTTGGAGCTCAAGGAGGATTACCGTGGACTCCTCGAGCCCAACCTGAACAAGCTCCTGGTGGAGGTGGGGCTGCAGCGCATGTTCTGGCCGGAGAAGTTGGGCGGAGAGGAGCACAATGGGCCGGAGGCGGCCTACACGGTGGCTGCCGCCCTGGAGCAGGTGGGCAGGGCGGATACCGGTCTCGCCTACCTGGCGGCGCACAACCTGGCCCTTCAGGCGTCGCTGGCCATGCGGGAGAACCTGAACCAGGAGGCCTGCGGGCGCTTCGCCCCCCTCTTCTGCGACGGTCGCGGCCCGGTCATCGTCTCCTTCGTGCTCCCCGTCTTCGGCGAGGACGAGAAGGCTCCCGCCTGGCGTGGTAAGAGTTTCCAGGTGAGAGCCAGGGCCGCCTCCGGTTCATGGGTCCTTAACGGCAAGGGGGTTCGCCCCACCTGCTCCGGCGCTGACGCTCATCTCTTCGGCGCCTGGTGTGCCGTGGAGGGCGAGGAGCAGCCGGCCTTTATCCTGGTCCCCGGTGACGCTCCCGGCCTCTCCCGCGGGCCGGAGTTCAAGAAGACGGGGCTGGCGGCCAGCCGCAACGCCGACCTGGACCTCTCCGGGGTGGAAGTCCCGGCGGAGAACTGCCTCTTCCGAGGGGACCTGGAGTACCGGAGGCTCCTCTCCTGGTTCTATTTGGGGGTCTCCGCCGCCGCCGTGGGCGGCCTTCTGGCCGCCTACCAGATCCTCAAGGAGTGGGGGGACAACCGGGTGATCAAGGGGACCGGGAACGTCTTCAAGGAGAACCCGCTCACCGGTGCCCTCATGGGGGAGATAGCCCAGGACATCTCCATGTCCCGCCTCCTGGCCTACGACCTGGCCGGGATGCTGGCCGACCCCACCACCTTCGGGGACGCCGGATCGGACATGGTGTACACCGCGGCCCTGATGATCGTCCACCACGTCCTGGCGACGGCGGAGCGCGCCTTGCATCGGACCATGGAGCTCATGGCCTCCGCGGGCTACGCCAAGGAATGGCAGTTGGAGCGCTACTGGCGGGACCTCAAGACCGTACAATGTTACGTGGGCTCACACGAACTGGCCAAGCACGACTTCGCCCGCTGGTTCTACGGGGCCCGCACCCTGTGAGGGGGTGTCGGTTGTGTGCGGAATAACGTGTTTTCGTCTGCTTCGAAGCCATAGGGCATACCGCGCGAATCCGGGAAAGAACGGTAACTCTCCGCTCTTTCCGAGGAGGTGACGGCGGTGCGCGACATCACGATCAGTATCTCGCCGGGGAAGCGACTCGACTTTCCCGCCGTCCCATCCACTACAAACCCTAAAGCGTTTGGTCTTGGAGGGAGGTGATCTCCTTGCGCGGCATAGACGTCTTCAGCCGTCCCCTGGAATACTTGACCCCTTTGGGGGAACAGGTGGGGGAGATCATCCGGGAATGGGTGGAAAACGAGGTGATCCCCTACCGCCGCCGGTTCGACGAGGATTATCTGGAGCACCGCCTCATCCTGCCGCCCTTCAAGAAGTTGTTGGGAGAATATGGCATACAGCGCATACTCTTCCCCGAGGACTTGGGCGGATGGGGCCTGGGTCACTCCGACTATCTCTGCGTGGCCGCCTTTCGCATGTTCGAGGAGATCGCCCGCGCCGACTCGGGCATGGCCGTGGCCTTCGGGGTGGTCTTTTGGCCCTTGGTGCTCATCTGCTGCGAGCCCCACGTCAACCGCCGCCTATGCGAGGAGTTCGCTCCTATGTTCACCGGGACCACGGAGCCAGTCTTCTCCTGTCTGGCCATGACCGAGCCCCAGGGAGGATCGGACATCGAGAACGTGGAGGTCCTCAAGGGGAGCACCATCCGCACCACCGCCGTTCAGGACGGCGACGAGTGGGTCATCAACGGGCACAAACTCTGGCCTACCAACACCGGTGGGGTGGCCGACCTCATGGCCGTGGTGTGCACCACCAATCCCGGCTCCCGCAACCCCGACGATATAGCCATCATCTTCGTCCCCTGCGACCGGCCGGGGGTGACCCAGGGTCCGGCCTACGAAAAGGCGGGCATGGCTGCGGACAAGAACGGAGACATCTGGTTCGAGAACGTGCGCGTGCCGTTGTGGTACCGCGCCTGCGGGCCCGGGGATGACGCCAAGTACTACGGGGAGGTGGTCTCCCTGGGCAACATGGGGAGTATCGCCTTCGCCGTGGGGGTGATGCTCAACATCTACGAGAAACTGCAGGAATACGCGAACCGCAAGGTCTACCGCGGCCTGCCCCTCAAGGAGAACGACGCCGTGGCCGGGGTTCTGGCCGACTTCGCCACCACCATCGAGGCGGTGCGCATTATCGGTTACCAGTGCGCCCGCATGTGCGATCGCCAGGATCTCTACGGGCCTCGCTGGAGCCCGGAGATCGTGGCCCGGGCCCGCGCCCACCGCTACTTCGCCGCCGACCGTGCCCTGGAAGCCATCGGCAAGGTGATGAACCTCATGGAATGCTTCGGGCCGGACCGAGACTGGGACGTGGAGAAACACTGGCGGGACATCAAGATGGTCCAGCTCTGGCTGGGCGGAAAACAGCTCAGCCAGATGGAGGTCGCTCGCTGGTTCTTCGAGTGCGAGACGCTTTGAGGTGATGAAGATGGCCTTGGAAACGGAGACCCGGACGGAAGTGGAGACGCGGGGGCTGGTGGATGCCCTGGACCGCATCCTGCGCCAACTCATCCGCACCCCCAAGTTCAAGGAGTCGGTGATAACCCTGCTTAACGCGGTGGACCCGCCGGCGGCTCGCCGACTGGTACGTACCATTTTCTGGCAGGACCCCGGATTGCTCATGTCCGTGCTGGGGACCCTGCCGGCCGTCCTCAATACCGGCTTTCAAGCCCTGGCCGAGGTGGCCGCCCAGATGAACTCCATGCCCGCTCCGCTCCTCCAGGATCTCCTCCACCGCATAGTGGAGGGCTTGGACGGGGAGCCCCTGGGCGAGGCGGCGGGAGGGCTAGTGAAGATGGTCCTTTCCCTTGGGCTTTCCGAGGAGGACAGCGGATTGCGGCGCAGTCTCTCCTCCCTACGCGAGGATTTCTCCTCCGCTTTTACCGCCACCATGGGAGAGGCCTCGCTGGCGGAGAGGTTGAGCGCCTGGATGGCGGCGACGGCGGAGAGGGCCAAGGACGAGGATTCCTCGACCCACGCCTTCATCCGGGCCTTCCAGGATGCTCTTAAGGAGAACCCGGACTTCGTGAAGCACGTCTTACAACCCTTATTGGCAGTCCCTTCCAAACAACCGGCGAAGAAGGCGGCATCCAAGACGCGCAACGAGACCAAGACCGCGAAGTCGACGACCGCCGAGACCAAAGCCGCCAAAAAGAGGACGGACGCGGAAACGGAAAGCTAAGGGGGTGGGATCATGGAACGCCAAGACACCGGATCCGGCTTGGGGGAGCGTATCCTCAAGGAGATCATCGCCACCCCCGCCCTCAAGGAAGTCTTCCTGCTGCAGATAAAGGACATCAAGCCGGATACCGCCTCCGGCTTGGTGAAGACCCTGCTCTGGGGCGACCCGGGCATATCCATGAGCCTCTTCGGCGCCCTCCCGGAAGCCATCAACTGGCTTCTCGAGTTCCTGCTCGAGCTGGGGCGCCAGCTCAACGGCCTGCCCGAACCGCTGCTCAAGGACATCCTTTCCCGCATCGGCACGGGCATAGACCGCGAAAGGTTGGCAGATATTCCCAAGGAATACGGAAAACTCCTCCGGCGTTTGGTGGTGGGGGAGGGGAGGCCTCCCGAGGAGGTGCGGGACGCCGCGGTCTCCGCGCTCAACCGGGTCCTTGAGACTCTGGACCGTTCATCCGCCCGCCTGGAGGCGAACCGGGAAGAGATAGCCCAAACTTTGCGCAGGGCTTGGAAGGAGCTGGATACCGCTTCCCTCTCCAGGGCAGCCCGTCGCCTGGCCTCCCTGGCCGCCGCCGTGGCCCGCCCGGAGCGCAAGGAAGGGGAGGCAAAGGGCGCAGCCGTTGCCGTGAAACTGTTTGCGACGGCCATGGCCGGCCTGCTTGTACTGCGCTTCCTCGGTAAAAGGATAAAGGGGAGGAGGAAAAGCCGAAAGCTGAGATGACCGGCGCTGTGTACTTGATATCGAGCGAGCGGAAGCGCTTGAAGACGAAATGGAAGGCTGCGTAAAACGCGTCGATAGTGAGGTCTTTAGCGAGGGGGGAGACTCACTAAACAGATGGCCCTCTCGGAAAAAGGGGATTA
>JACVJF010000057.1 GCA_015711855.1 Candidatus Solincola quzhuomuensis
TCTTGCCGCGCTTTTTCGCCGCCCAGTAGGCAATGGGAGCCTCGACGGCGTGCATCGCCGCCAAAGAGAGGAATACCTTCTTCACCTTCTCGTTTTTCAGCAGGCTCATCCTTATTTCCTCCTTTTTCCATCGACGCCTATAACCGGCGAACCCTCCGCGCTTCAAGCCCCCAACACGACTCGGGAAACACGAAGTCCATCTTGCTCCGGCCATCGAACGCTGCACACCCCGCTATTTTTTACCGAGAGGATTTTATTCCCTCTGTTCGATTCCCTCTGTTCGACGGCCGTTCCCTCATGGATGCGTTTAAATCATTTTATCATCATGACCTCATCCTCACTTGACCAAGGTCCACCAGAAGTCCTTAAAATCACCGGTTACGGCCTCAGGCGCGAAGGTGGCGGCGAGGCGGTGTCGTGGGATGCGATAAGGCGTAGTCTTGATGGAAATTATCCTTCCCCGATGTCGATGGGGTAAAATCATGATGAAGAAGATGAGGGAGGACGAGGAGCGCATGAGCGGACTCAACCACAAGCTGCGTGCCATCTACGAGGTCATCGAGGACAGCGGGCTTTACATCAACCTCAACCACGACGTCCGTTTCCACGAGAAGAAGGAGGTGCCCCTCAATCTCAACGAGACGGAGTCCATAGTCCTGGCCGAGGAGAGCTATAACTCGCCGCTCCTCTTCGCCCTCCTAACCTCGGTGATGCGCAACGGGACCATGATCCTCTACGGGTCGCCGGGGTCGGGTAAGACCACCTCTGCGGAGTTCGTGGGGGCCTTCGTGCACGGCACCCTCCTCCGGGAGACCTTTGGGGACGGGAGCGGGTACTTCAAGGTCATGGAGGCCATCCACGAGGCCACCATCCACGGACACCACGAGCTCACCGAGGAGAAGATGATCGGCCGTCCCCATCTGGGTAAGCTCATGCGCGACGGCGAGGAGGAGATCATCCCCCGCAAGTTCATGCTCTCCCCCTTCCGCATGGTGGACGAGGTAAACCGGCTCACCCCGGGCCGCACCAACAACCTCCTGGAGATGATGGACCGCGGTTTCTCCGTCTACGGGGACACCAAGATCTACGCCGCGGAGGGGGCCACCTTCCTCACCGCCAACTTCCGGGACGTGGCCTCCTCCGACCTCACCCCGCCCTTTCTGGACCGCATCGACGTGGGGGTCTTCGCCCCCACCCTCAACCCCTACTTCCTGGAGATGGCCGGAGGTGGGGAGGACCGCAAGCTCACCGGCGACGAGGAGGCCCTAGTGGCCAGGCTCCGAAAGGAGATCGGGGTGGAGCTCACGGCACGCGACTTCGAGGCCATCCGGGAGGAGATAGCCGCCGTCAAGATGGAGCCGGAGGCCCTGTACATCCTGTACAACTTCATCTCCGAGCTCAACGGCTGCGCCCTGGCCTCCCCGGACATCGAGCGCAAGAGCAAGGGCTTCGCTTGGTTCGTGAAACCACCGGTGCTCTGCGCCCAGGTGGACGACGGGGGCATGGCCGGAGGAGGTCACCTGGGAGGCTGCCACTACCACAACACGGAGAACATCTGCTACAAGACGGAGAACGAGGTCAGCGTGCGAGCCGGGAAGACCATCGAGCGTTACGCCAAGGCCCTGGCCTGGTTCCGGGGGAAGGAGAGGGCGGGGTTGGAGGACGTCGAGGCGGTGGTCCCCTACGTCCTGTGGTTCAAACTCATTCCCACCGACCGCGCCTGGGCGGAGCGGCCGGAGTTCATGAATGACCGCATCGCCCTGGTGAAGGACCTCTTCGAGACTTCCCGGAACCACTACCTGAAGAGCCGGCGCATGATAAAGACCCTGGACGCCGTCCTGGACCTGTACGAGCGGGCGCTGCACGGGGAGGAGGTGGACCCGGAGATGGTGCTCGAGGCCCTGCACTCCCTGAAGAGCTACGACTCTCCGGCCAAGTACCCCATAGCCACCATGCTTCGCCAGGTCTACCGCGAGTTGGAGCGCCAATCGACGAGGTGAAGCGAATGGCTGGGGATTCAGGGAGGATTTAAAATTGCGCATCCTGGGGGTGGAGCTGGGGGAGGTTCTGGAGAGGGCGCGGGCCTTCTGCGGTTACCCGCGGATAATGGACCCGGAGTTCGTCCTCAACCCAGCCTCCCATCCCCACGCCGCCAAGCTCCACGACCAGTACGGTTTCTGGGAGCCCTCCGAGAACCGCATCTACATCAACGTCCCCGAGGTATTGGAAAAACTTGGCATACAGAACCTGGAAGGCGTGCTGGTCTACCAGCTACTGCACTATGCCCTGGCCCCCTTCGACATGCGCACCGCCCTCCGGCTGACCGCTTCGGCCAAACTGGCCCTGGAGGAGGTCAAGGACCGCGGCCGCCCGGTCACCTTCCAGGAAGCCATGTCCATCCAGCGCCTCTTCTGCGACATGGTCAACGTGACCTATGCGGCGCGCAACGGCATGCGGGAGCAGATGATATCCTTATACCGCGCCCTGGACCGGGCTAAGGGTTGGAAGCAGACCAGGATGTGGAAGTTCCTGCTGTGCTGCTTCGAGGAGATGTGGGAGGCCCCCGAGGCCCTCATCGGGAGGGTGCCCGGGGAGATGCGGGAGGACGCCCGCCGGCTGGCCTCCCGAGTGCTGGATCGCCCCTTCGCCGCCGCGGGGTGGGAACAGAAGGTGCGCTTCCTGGTCGGTTACCTCCATAAATATTACGAGGACCCGGCGGAGATGGACGAGAGCCGTCTCATGGACCACGGCATAGACGAGCTGCGCTCCCGTTCCCCCGAGGAAGCCTTCCGCTCCCTGGCCCTGGAGATGGGCATGCAGGACTTCAAGGAGCTGGTGGGAGGGCTGGGAGCGGGCACGGAAACGCAAGCCCTGGTATGGTACTACCGGGATCTCTCCCGCCGCTACGAGGTGCGCTTCCAGCCGGTGCGCAGCGAGGCCGGGGAGGAAGTCCCCCACGCCCCCCTGGCCTGGGGGATGGCCGACCCCTTCGAACGCCTGGACCTCCCCTACACCTTGTACACGGCGGGGAAGGCGGTGCCCACCCTCACCACCAAGCAGTGGGAGAAAGTGCGCATGGAGGTGGTCACCCGGCGCAGGACCCCCCCGGACGTGATCATAATCCTGGACGCCTCGGGGTCCATGACCAATCCCGCCTCCGAGGTGGCCAACGCCGTGTTGGCCGGCTTCGTCATGGCCCGCAGCGCGGGGAATTTGGGGGCCAAGGTGGGCCTGGTCGTCTACTCCGACCAGCAGCGCTCCCTGGTGGTGGAGCCAGTGTGGGACATCCGCAGGGTGGAGGAAGGCCTGGTGACCTACTACGGAGGGGGGACGGTCTTCCCGGTTCGGGAGTTCCGCTACCTGGCTTCGCTGGAGCCGCACCGGCCCAAGCACTTCTGCCTCATATCGGATACGGAGATAACCAACATCGCCGAGGCCTCCGAGCACCTGGGGGAGGCCTTGCAGATGCACCCGGAGAACTCAGGGTCGGTGTTCCTGATCGACCAGGCCTACAACGAGAAGGCGGAGCTTATCCGTCAAGTAGGATACGACGTCTTTCCCGTTTCGCGGGGAGAAGACCTGGTACGCATCGTGGCCGGTAAAGCCCAAGAGCTCTACGCCTGAAAAGGTTAAAGATCGCACGGAATTGAGGTCGGACTCGTGACGCATACCGCATCGCCTTAGGACGAGACGCTCTGATCCTGCACTGGCCGAAATTTTCGCTCCCCGCGGGAAACGCACCGAAGGGAGAGGCTGTCGCCGAGGGGGAGTTAACGGGGAGAAAGGGGTAGGTTGACGGTGAAGCTGCCCAAGCCGATTTTCGCGGAGGGCCCGGAGGCCTTGAGGGAGATACTGGAAGCCGGCCGCCGCGAGGAGGAGGCCAGGCGGGAACGCATCCGGGAATTCACCCTGGAGGACCTCTTTCTTCACCTCCGCTCCCGCGACCGCCTCAGCAAGGCCCGGGTTCGCCAGGCCCTGCCCACCAGGGATGACCGGGACGTCGTGGAGCTGGCGCGGCGCCTTATGCGCGAGGCCTCCGAGGACTACCTCAAGCTGCGCATGCAGTGGCAGCGGGAGGCCGTGGGTTATCTGTCCAGCTTGGGGATGGAAGCTTATTCCAGGCTACAGGAAGGGGCATTCGAGATTCCCGACGGCCTTGATTACGTGGGCATGCAGGCGGAGGGTTCCCCGGATAGACCTCTGCTCGTAAGGGCGAGGCGGCTGGGGAACTTCGCCGGCCTGAAGGCCCGTTACCTGCACATTACGGCGGAGGTGGTGGGTGACTACTGCCTGCGTCGCGCCGTCCACTGCCGCCTGGAAGTGGGGACGGCAGGTAAGTGTCTGGGAGAAGAAGGGGAGGACCTGCAATTGAAGGCTCGAGAGGCGGGAGACTGGCTGATGCTCAAGTCCAAGCGATGCAGCGTGTCCGCTTATAAAGTGGGCAGATTGGCTGGGCTGGATTCCCAGGGACTGGAAATGCACTGCCACGTGGCCGGGGCGGAGCTGGGAGCCCGTGCCCGCGATGCCGTCATCTACGTATACCGGGAAGCCAAGAGCCTTGGCCTGAGGGGAAGCGGTGTAATCTATCTGCGACACGGGTCACCGCCTTGGCGCACCTCTTTCCGCGTGGAGCGCATTCCCTAAATCGTTCGGACGTTGCCTGAAGGACGGCTCATGAGGGAAACGATCGGTAGGAGGAATCAAGCAAAGCGGTATCGACGGGAGGCGGAAGGAAAGGACGGTGAGGGACCATGATGACCTACATCAACTTCCCGCGGCGCATCGCGCGCTTTCAGGAGGAGCTGAAGAAAGAAGGCGTAGACGTCCTGGTGGGCACCAAGCTCAAGACCGTCGTCCACCTCTCCGGCGGTTTCGTCCCTTGGAGGAGCGCCATCATCGTGCCTGCCGAGGGTGAGTTGCAGCTCATAACCTCCGCCCTGGACGCCGCCCGCCTCAAGGATGAGACCTGGCTGGACAACGTGGTGGGCTTCGGGGGCCTACCGGGCCTGGACTTCATGGACATGATCGCCGCGCGCATCCGTGAGCTCGGCCTGGAAAGGTCCACCATAGGCATCGAAAGCGGCACCTCCAACTACCTGCCCGACGGATTCATCACCCTCTACGAGTACGAGAAACTGCGTGAGGCCTTCCCCGAGGCGCGCATCGTGAACGCCGTGCATATCATGGACCGCTTCACCCTGGTCAAGGAGCCGGAGGAGATAAAGCTCATGCGCCAAGCCACGGCCCTTGTGGACTATGCCCACGAAGTAGTCCGCGATCACCTGCGGGTGGGCATCACGGAGAAGGAGATCGCCGGCATCGCCGAGAAGGTCATGCGCGACCGGGGAAGTCAGTTCGCCTGGACCTTCACCGGAGGGCAAGAGATAGCCTCCGGATACCGCACCTGGTGGTTCTGGGGAGGTTGCACGCCGGCCACGGATAAGATCGTGCAGTGCGGCGACCCGGTGATGATCGACCTCCACGGCATGTTCTGGCTCATGCTGGGGGACGTGGCTCACAACGCCGTCATGGGCGAGCCCACGCGCGAGCAGCAGGAGGTCATCGACGCCTACGTCGCCGTCTGTCACAAGGTGGTGGAGGAGATGCAGCCCGGCCGCACCCTGGGCGAAGTGGCGGCGAGAGTTAACGAGTTCGTGCGCGAGAAGGGCTGGGCGGAGTGGGTGTTACCCGGGTTCGGGCACGGCATCGGCCACTTCGGGCACGAATGGTATCCCTGCGTGGCCGAGGCGCCCTCGCCGGGAAACAACGAGCCGGACTACGTCCTGGAGCCGGGATACATCCAAATGGCGGCGGTGGTCTGCAACCGTCCGGGAGTGGCCGGCTTCCGACTGGAACGGCCGCTGCTCATCACCGAGCACGGGAATGAGGTGCTCTCGAAGCTCCCCCTCGAGCCCTGGATAATCGACTGCGGACGCTCCTGCGCCCGCCGTTAAACCGTTTCCCGAAGGTATGGAGGTGTCGGGGGTATGATAGAGAAAGTCCTCCTACCCGTGGACGGCTCGGAGACGGCCAAGAAGGCCGTGGACTTCGCCTGCAAGCTTCTGGAAAATTCCGGATGCCGGGTCACCCTCCTCGCCGTGGTCGAAGAGCCCGCCTACGCCGCCTTCTGGTCCGACGGCATGATCGCTCCCGAGGTGGTGCTCCCCCCGCCGGAGGAGTTGCGCGGGGAGTTGGAGAGGAGGGCTGGGGAAATGCTGGTAGATACTTCCAAAATATTGGAGGAGGCCGGCTTGGAGATGGAAGCCAAGGTCCGCTTCGGGAACCCGGCTCCGGAGATACTCAAGGAGGCCGAGGAAGGTGGATACGACCTGGTCATCATGGGTAGCCACGGACGCGGTATCCTGGGCGGATTCCTCCTGGGTTCGGTGAGCAACCGCGTGGTGCACCACGCCAAATGCCCGGTGCTCATCGTCCGCGGTCCCTGAGGATCATGACTTATCGTTCGGCTACCGTGGAAAGGGAAAGCCGGACGGGAGATGGTAAGCGACGGCGCGGGGATTTTCTTGATCCGGCGAGGTGAAAATATGTTCGCTTTGCTTGAGGAAATAGGTAGGAGATTTCTCCTAAGACTACCCGGGTTTTCATTTTTTAAATAATTTTGTATTATTTATATAAAGGTTTATTCCTGGTAGTGCGATAGGGAAAGCGTGGATCCGTCACCTGGAGCTTGGTCACCTGGGTGGCGGGGAGCGAGTGGTGAAACCGGCCCGATCGCTTGGCGATCGGGTTTTTCATACGAAACGACGGGAGGCGAGGCATAACAAAAGGAGGAAGCAAAAGGGGCTCAGGAAGGGCTGGAAAAGGGGCAGGTTTCCGGTCTTGACCAGAATCACTCGGCGCTTTCTTTTCTGGTTGTAAGCATTCACCCCTCCCCTTCTCCGATGGTTTCAGAGCTCTTCCATTGATGCACGCTTATCACGGACGGACTAAAACGCCAAGTCGATGGAGGGCGTCCAAACGGAGGTGGAGCGCATGAGGAAATCAAAGAGGTGGATGATATCGGCATTAGCCGGTTTGCTGATGCTGGCGGCCATGCTGGGGGGGATCGTCGCCGCCGGCGCCAGCGACGGTGAGAATCAAGCGCCGGAAGCCGCGAACAATTCTTCCATCTCCGGCCACAAGTACGAGGACCTTGACGGCGACGGGGTCAAGGACCCCCAAGATCCCCCCGTCCCGGGAGTGACCGTGGAGCTCTGGAAGGACGGAGCCAAGGTGGCGGAGACGGTCACCGGAGGGGACGGCAGCTATTCCTTCCCGGACCTGGAACCCGGGACCTACACGGTGAAGGAGGTCCTTCCCGCCGGGTGGTCCCCCATCAACCCGGCAGACGGCGCCCACGAGGACGTGACCCTTTCCTGCGGGCAGAACGTGGACGGCCTGGACTTCCTCAACGAGCGCCTCGAGTCTTCCATCTCCGGCCACAAGTACGAGGACCTTGACGGCGACGGGGTCAAGGACCCCCAAGATCCCCCCGTCCCGGGAGTGACCGTGGAGCTCTGGAAGGACGGAGCCAAGGTGGCGGAGACGGTCACCGGAGGGGACGGCAGCTATTCCTTCCCGGACCTGGAACCCGGGACCTACACGGTGAAGGAGGTCCTTCCCGCCGGGTGGTCCCCCATCAACCCGGCAGACGGCGCCCACGAGGACGTGACCCTTTCCTGCGGGCAGAACGTGGACGGCCTGGACTTCCTCAACGAGCAAACCCCGCCGGTGTGCGCTTGCGATTACGGAGTGGTGGAGGTGCTGGTCAGGGAGGACCTGAACTGCAACGGCGTTGCCGATTCCAACGAGCCGCTGATCGGTGGGGTAAACGTCAAGCTTTACCATGTAGCGGGAGGGATCTGGATTCCCGCCGACGGCTACGACGGTTCGTACAGCAAGGTGACGGGGCCTGGAGCCTACGGCATCCTGGCTCCCTGGGGCATATTTATGCCCCCCTACCCCACCGGTTGGGCGGGGTGGATGAACCTGCCGCTCAACTACTCGGGCCTGGGATGGTCCGAGTACGCGGTGGAGATGATACTGCCGGATGGCTGGTACGCTCCAGCCGGCACCGTGCGGGACGGGCTGTTCCTACGCTGCCCGTTCTGCTGGTGGAAACAAGTGGAAATACCCGTGGCTCGAAAGTACCATATCTCCGGCCACAAGTACGAGGACCTTGACGGCGACGGGGTCAAGGACCCCCAGGATCCCCCCGTCCCGGGAGTGACCGTGGAGCTCTGGAAGGACGGAGCCAAGGTGGCGGAGACGGTCACCGGAGGGGACGGTAGCTATTCCTTCCCGGACCTGGAGCATGGCGTTTACGAGGTCAAGGAGATGCTTCCCACCGGATGGTACCCGACCTATCCCCCCGGGGGCGTGTTCGAGGGGATCGAGGTGGGATGCGGGGATAACGTGGAGGACCTGGACTTCCTCAACCGCCGTTACCTGTCCATCTCCGGCCACAAGTACGAGGACCTTGACGGCGACGGGGTCAAGGACCCCCAGGATCCCCCCGTCCCGGGAGTGACCGTGGAGCTCTGGAAGGACGGAGCCAAGGTGGCGGAGACGGTCACCGGAGGGGACGGTAGCTATTCCTTCCCGGACCTAGAACCCGGGACCTACACGGTGAAGGAGGTCCTTCCCGCCGGGTGGTATTCCACCAAACCGGACGACGGTTCCCACGACGACGTGTTGCTTCCTTACGGAATTTCCCTGGAGGACCTGGACTTCCTAAACAGCCGGCATGGGAACATCCGGGGAATCAAGTACGTGGACCTTGACGGCGACGGTATCATGGGCACGGAAGAGGAGGGCCTCGACGGCGTCACCGTCCTGCTCAACGGCGGACTCCGTACCGCGGTTACCTCCGGGGGAGGATGGTTCTTCTTCGATGATCTGGAGCCCGGCGTCTACGAGGTGTCCGTGGACGAGTCCACGCTCCCGGATTACTATCCTACCGGACCGACTTCCGTAACGGTGGAGTTGGAGTCGGGCGGGACGGAGACGGTGTATTTCGGGAACGCGCCTTACGGGTCCATATCCGGGATAAAGTGGCTGGACGCAGATTATGACGGGGTACGTGATCCCGCGGAGGTAACGCGCATAGCGGGCATAGGCATCCGGCTTTATGCCGGGGATCCTGCCGGCGAGCTCTTGGCGACGGCGGTGACCGACGAGGACGGGTCTTTCACCTTCAACAAACTAAAGCCCGGTACATATACCGTGATGGAGGAGGGAGCGGAGGGATACTTCGCCACCACCCCGGATTCCGTGGTGGTGAACCTGTCCGCGGGCGAAGGCGCTGCGGTGGAGTTCGGAAACTGCCCCTATGGCCGCGTGCAGGGGTTGAAGTTCCTGGATCTGGACGGTGACGGGGTACGGGACGCTGATGAGGAGGGCATGGAGGGCGTAAAGGTAACCCTGGAGGAAGATTCCGGGGTGCTCCTCGCCGAGGCCTTTTCCGGCGAGGACGGCACCTTCGCCTTCGTCGACCTTCTGCCCGGAGATTACGCCGTCAGCGAGACCGTCCCCACCGGCCATTACGCCACCCGGCCCATAAGGCTGGAGATATCCGTGGAACCGGGGGAGAGCGTCAACGTGGTATTCGCCAATGCCCTCTACGCCACTATCGCCGGTCACAAGTGGCTGGACGATGGCGACCAAGCCCTGGATCCTACCAAGGATAAACCGGGTCCGGGAATCACGGTGAAGCTGGCCGGGACCACCCTCATGGGAGAGGAAGTGAGCATGCAGACCGTGACTGGAGACGACGGAAGCTTCTCCTTCCTCCTCCTGGAGGCCGGCTCCTACAGCGTGAGCGAGGAGTTCGACGCCAACAAGTACGCAGCCATAAGCGACAAGGAAATGGAAGTCGACTTGACACCAGGCAGTGAGGAGCAGGTGGACTTCCTCAACGCTGTCGTCGAGGTGGGAGGAGAGGAGGTCACGCCTCCTCCCCCCGCCGCCGGAGGAGCGGTACTCCCCACCACGGGCATGGAACAGATGCCCTTGCTGCTTGCGGCGGCCTTGCTGGTCTTTGCCGGCCTGCTCCTGATTTCCTGGGGCTGGAGGATGATTCGGGGTTGATCGGCGGGGATGTTGCCTGAGGGAAGGCTGAGCTGGAGCGGAAAGGGTTCCCGGGCGGGAACCCTTTCCCTTTCCTTCTCCGGCCCCGACCCTCGTGGCGGAAAGGCTGGGCCATGCCGCCCTTGGGCTACATGGGGATCGAGGTCTGGATCGCCGGGACGCCCCAAGTCGGTCGTGAAATCAGGTCCGGGAGAGAGCGGCCCTCCCTTCCAGGTTGCCTTGCCTCGCGCTCTCGTATAACCTTTACGGGGAGATGGGGGTGATGGTCGGTGGTGGAGGAAAGAGCTCAAGACATAGAGGGGGTCCTTGTAAAACCCCTGGTGAGACATTGCGACGAGAGGGGTTACCTCCTGGAGGTGCTGCGCGACGACGACGGGCTTTTAGAACGTTTTGGGCAGACCACCTACACCCTCACCTATCCCGGGGTGATCAAAGCCTTCCATTGGCACCGTAAGCAATACGACCTATGGTTCGTGGCCGCGGGCGAAGTCCGGGTGGTGCTGCACGATCTCCGGGAGGATTCCCCAACGCGCGGCGTCACCCAGGTCATTTACGCCGGCGAGCACCAGCCGGTGCTCATCGTCATACCTCCCGGGGTGGCCCACGGGTACCAGGTTCTGGGAGATAAACCGGTAGGGCTCTTTTATCACACCACCCGTTCTTACGACCCTTCCGATCCGGACGAGGAGCGCATACCCTATGACGAGCTCTTCGACTGGCATGCGGAGGACGGACATTGATGAACGCCTGAATGGGGGACGACCAACATAGACACAGGAGGAGGGTAATGCGGGTGGTCATCTGCGGGGCAGCGGGCCAGCTGGGGACGGACTTGGTGGAGGTGTTCCGGGAGGGAGGGGAGGAGGTTTACGGCTTCGACCTCGATCTGGACGTCACCGATTATCAAGAGGTGATGAAGAGAATCCCGCCCCTTCACCCTGACCTAGTGATAAACTCCGCCGCCGATGTGGATGCCGACCGAGCCGAACTGGACCCGGAGCCTTCCCTGCGGGTCAACCTCACCGGCGCGCAAAACCTGGTCCTGGGCGCCCTGGAGGCCGGATGCCCATTGGCCTTCATCAGCTCGGACTACGTCTTCGACGGGAGGAAAGGAGCGCCGTACAACGAGTTGGACGAGCCCAACCCCCAGGGCGTGTACGGTAAGGCCAAGCTCGCCGCGGAGCGTTTCCTGGCCTCCGTACTCCCACGCCATTACATCTTCCGTACTCAGTGGCTTTTCGGCAAGGCCGGCAAGCGGAACTTCGTGAAGAGCATACTGCGGAACGCCCGCGAGAAAGGGTCCCTTCGGGTGGTAACCGACGAGGTGGGCACTCCCACCTACACTAGGGATCTTGCGGAGACCGTATACAGGGTATGCCGGTCCGGCCAGTATGGCCTGTACCACGCCACCAACCAGGGGATATGTTCCCGTTTCGAGTTCGCCCGGGAAATCCTGGAAATCGCCGGATGGAAGGACGTGCCCGTGGAACCCATTCTCTACTCCGACCTGGCTCTACCCTGCCCCCGGCCGCCCTATTCCCCTCTGGACAACCTGAACTTGCGCCTGAGGGGCTTTCCTGCGGCCCGGCATTATAGGGAACCCCTGGAGGAATACGTCCGCTGGCTCCTGGAGAACGAGGCGTTCTGAATCAGTAGTGTATCTCCATGGCCCGGGGAGGACAGACGCGCACGCACAGCTCGCAGGCCACGCACTCCTCTTCCGAGAACCTCACCTCCCAGCTCTCGCGGTCCAGGGACAGGGCGTCGGTGGGGCACACGGCCAGGCAGGCCCCACAGTGGGTGCACCTATCCTCGTTGCGGCGGACGTCCTGAGAGAGGGGCTGGATGCTCACACCGCAGGAACGCAGATATTCCATGCCCCTAAGGTAATCCTCTTCCTCGCCGGTCACCTCCAGGACCAGCAAACCCTCCTCGCGGGGAGTGATGGAGGCCTTGAGGATGTTGAAATCCAGACCGTAGTCCCGGACCAGCTTGCTCACGATGGGCTTGTCCACCTGTTCGTGGGGGAAATGGAGCACTATCTTGTGTCGGACCATTCTGGTCACCTCCCCTCCCGTGTTGCGCAGGGCAAAAGCTCCACAGGCTCGGTGAGCAGGAATTCCCCCTGTCGTATCCAAGTCTTCAGGGTCTGGGCTATCTCCCGAGCGCGGCTGTAACTGGAGAGGGGAGCGGTGGGGACCTCCTTTCCCTCCACCACGATGCGCCCGCTCTTCAGCTGGGCATAGGTAACTTCCCCCAGAACCCGTCCCGTTCCCTGCGGATAGTCCACGGAATAGTCGACCACCGGGGCCACCAAGTCATCGTCTCTCACCGCCGCGTAGCGTACTGTCTCCTCGTCCAGGACCGGAATGGGGATGCCTATGCCCACGGCCAGGGTGGCCCCGTAACCGAGCATGGAATAGGCGGTAAGATAGCGTGGGTTCATGCCCCGCAGGTCCCCTATGACGGCTATGGTGCCGGCGGGCCTGGTGGGCGTTCCGTTGGCGCCGCGCGGCACGTCGGTGTTGTGCTGCGTCCCTGGCCAAACCACGTATCCGACACCCCCGCCCAGGAAGATGCGCGTCCCGATACCGATGGTGCGGAACAGCGGGTCGTTGAGCAAGGGCGAGAGCTGCCCCGCGCTGCAGTAATTGGCGTTCCCCAGGTTGGGTCGGAGGACCCCCATGTAAGTGTAGATGACCCGGTCGGAGAGGTTCACGGCCACGTTGTAGTTCTGGTAGGCGTTGCGCGGGTTGAACAGCCAAGCCTCCTTGACGTCGTCAAGGGTTATCTCCTTCTCCCAGTGACGGTTGGGATAGCAGTCGGTGCCGTAGGCTTCCGCCCTGAGGCGCACCTTGCGCCTCGCCACCAGGTCCTCGATGACGTGACCGCCCCCGTAGCGGAACTCGCCGGGAAACACCTCGTTCAGGGGGTCGTGCTCCGCCATCTCCGTGGCTCCTATATAGATGTCCACAGCGGCGATCCCGCAGTAAGCGGGCACCTCGTTGAGCCAGGCGCGCTGGATCTTGATGCGCGGCTGCGCGTGGCCCAGATTGATGAAGGCCCCGGAAGAGCACATGGGACCAAAGGTGCCCGTGGTCACCACGTCGACGGTGCGGGCCACTTCCTCCACGCCCTTCACCTCGACCAGGTCGATGATCTCCTCGGCGGTGACCACCACCGCCTCGCCTCTTCTTATCCTCTCGTTGATCTCCTCGATGGTCTTGGCCATTCCTCCTTACCTCCCGTCTCGATAATTTCTCTTTCCCGCGGGAGGCTGCACATGATCCATACCAAAACCACCACCACCTTCCGTTCCGGATGAGAAATACCGCCGGCGAAGGCGCACGGCGGTATTCACTACCGTATCACCCGCACCGGGTACGGCGCCGCAGCGCGATACCCTCGCCCATGGTAACGGGGGCATCCGTCCTCGCCTACTCGCTCATCGCTTTCGACGGGAAGCTCCAGGGCCATCTTCAGCCCGCTTCACGCACCGGTTCTCAACCTCAGCCCGGCTCTCTGTAGCGCTACCCGCGGGCCTACTCCTCCCCTTCATCGCCTTTAGCGGTTCTTATTCGATTATCAATGACCCCGCTTGGGGATGCGCCACATATTACGCCCCCCTGCCGACAAAGTCAAGCTTGTGCTGGTTCACTACATCGTGGACACCTTATCCCTATTCCTGCTTCCTTCACTCCATTCCCGATAGAACTCCATCGGCGTGAGATAGCCGAGGCTCTGGTGGGGCCTCACGTAATTGTAGATGTAGTGTGCTGGTTCACTACATCGTGGACACCTTATCCCTATTCCTGCTTCCTTTACTCCATTCCCGATAGAACTCCATCGGCGTGAGATAACCGAGGGTAGCGTATCAATGTATCAATAATTGTGTCTGCCCCTGGACAAGGACCAGAACAGTCAAATAGCCTTCCTCCCAAGGAAAGCAACCGAAAGGAGGGAGGGAGGCTATGGCGACGAAAAACCAAGACGCTTCCAAAGAAATGGTCACACAGCTGAGGGAAGAGGTCAAGCGAAGGGAAAAGGCGATCATGCAGAGGCTCAGGGCCGAGGAAAGGGAGCTCTTCTTTGGCGAACACCCGGAGGACAAGGGCAACGGATCTTGCGAGCCATCCCTTTTTACCTCAAGCGGGCTCATCGAAGGTCTAAGAGTCCCCCGCACCCGCTCGGGAGATTTCTACCCGGCTATCCTCCCCGGAAAGAGGAGGGCCTCGGTGGATCTGGGGGACCCGGTCCTCATCATGTTCTCCTGCGGCGTGAACACCAGGAAGATCCAACAGGTGATAGAGGCCATCCACGGGGCCTTCTACTCCCACGCCTCCCCGGCCAGGATGTGCCGGGTGGCGGAGGAGGAGGTTGAGGCCTTCTGGATGCGGCCGCTCAAGAGGGCCTACTTCTCGCTCATCGTGGACGCCTGCTTCCTTCCCCTGAGGCGTGGCTCCTACAAGAAGGAGCCCGTCTACATCGCCTTGGGCACCGATCACGAGGGGGGAAGGGAAATCCTGGGCTTTTGGGTGATGGGATCGGAGAGCGAGAGTGCCCATGCCTGGCGCGAGGTCTTCTCAGAGCTCAAAGAAAGAGGGGTGGAGCGT
>JACVJF010000058.1 GCA_015711855.1 Candidatus Solincola quzhuomuensis
TGGATCAAGCTACCACGAGCCCCCTCCCCTGTCAACTCGAGGGCTCGAGCCTTCACTCACCCGGCCAGCTTCTCCTCCCCCAGGATATCCCTGGTCACGGTGGGATCCACCCGCACTCCCGGCCCCATGGACGTGGAGAAAGTGATGCTTTTCAGATAGCGACCCTTGGCCGCCGCCGGCTTGGCCCGGATGACCTCTTCCAGCACGGCGGCGTAGTTCTCCAGGAGCTTGCGCAGGTCGAAGCTCTTTTTCCCCAGAACCAGGTGCAGGTTTCCCTGCCGGTCCACACGGTACTCCACCTTTCCGGCCTTGATGTCCTTTACCGCTTTCTCCACCTCGAAGGTCACCGTTCCCGCCTTGGGGTTGGGCATCAGGCCGCGCGGGCCGAGTATCTTTCCCAGCTTACCCACCTGCGACATCATGTCCGGTGTGGCCACCATGGCATCGAACTCGAACCAGCCCTCCTTGATGCGGTCCAGGATTTCGGGCCCTCCTACGATGTCCGCCCCGGCGGCTTCCGCTTCCCGGGCCTTGTCCCCCTGGGCAATGACCAGGACTCGCACGTCCTTTCCCGTCCCGTGGGGGAGGTTGACCGTGCCCCTCACCATCTGATCGGCCTTGCGCGGATCCACGCCCAGGCGAAAGGCAACCTCCACCGTCTCGTCGAAACGGCTCCCCGGCATGTCCTTAATGATCTCCATGGCCTCCCGGGGATGATAGAGCCTCTGTCGGTCGTAGAGGGAAAGGGCTTCGCGGTAACGTTTGCTTCTCTTCTTCACGCCTAAATCACCTCCGTGGTCGTAACGGGCTTTCGCCCTGCCACCTGGCTTTCAATCGACAACTATTATTCCCATGCTCCGGGCGGTGCCCTCGATGGTGCGCATGGCCGCCTCCACGTCGTCGGTGTTCAGGTCGGCCAGCTTCTGTTCGGCTATCTCCCGGATCTGCTTGCGGGTAAGGCGGGCTACCTTCTGCACGTTGGGCTCCGGTGAACCCTTGTCCAGTCCGGCCTTCTGTTTGAGGAGCACCGCCGCCGGCGGGGTCTTGGTGACGAAGGTGAAGGTGCGGTCCTCGTAGATGGTTATCTCCACGGGGATGATGGTCCCCGCCTGGGACTGGGTCTGAGCGTTGTACGCCTGACAGAAAGCCATGATGTTCACTCCGTGCTGGCCCAGCGCCGGACCTACCGGGGGCGCGGGGTTGGCCTGCCCGGCCGGTATCTGGAGCTTCACCTTGGCGATGACCTTCTTGGCCATTTCCCTTTCATCCTCCTCAAAGCTTGGTCACCTGGTCGAAGGTGAGCTCCACCGGCGTCTCGCGCCCGAAGATGGAGACCATCACCTTCAACTTGCTCTGGTCGATGTTTATTTCCGCGATGGTCCCGGTCATGTCGGCGAAGGGCCCCGCGGATACCCGCACGCTCATCCCCTCCTCGAACTCCGTCTTGGGCCGGGGCTTCTCCGCCGTGGCCGGCTTGAGAAGCTTCATGGCCTCTTCCTCGGTCAGGGGGGTGGGTTTGGCGCTGGAGCCCACGAATCCGGTGACCCCCGGCGTATTGCGCACCACGTACCAGCTCTCGTCGTCCAATATCATCTCCACCAGGATGTAGCCCGGGAGCATCTTCTTCTGGACGACCTCCTTCTTGCCCCCTTTGATCTCCATGACGTCCTCGGTGGGGACCACCACCTTGAATATCTTATCCCCCATGTCCAGGGAGTTGATGCGGTGCTCCAGGTTGCTCTTGACCTTGTTCTCATACCCGGAGTAAGTGTGGACCACGTACCACTTGGGCTCCATGCCTTATCCTCCGCCTCAACGCAGTATGAACTTCTCCACCAGCTTGGTGAAGATGATATCCGCGAAGTAGACCAGGCCTCCCATCAGGATCACAGTGACCAGCACCACGATGGTGTAGGATACGACCTCCTGCCGGGTGGGCCAGACCACTTTCCTCATCTCCGCCCGCACCTCAGTAAGGAACTGCGATATGGTGACCCTCTGCTTCTTGGGTCCGCCCTTCTTCCTGGCGCCGGGCGCCTTCTTCAGCTGGGCCCGTTTCTTCTCCACTCCCAGCTTCTGCTGCATGCGCCGCAATTCCCTGCTCGGCAACCCTTCCTCCTTTTCCGTAAAAAATATGGCAGGCCTGGAGGGACTCGAACCCCCAACTTCCGGTTTTGGAGACCGGCGCTCTACCAGTTGGAGCTACAGGCCTACGCTCATTCCTCAAGCCGGGTGCTCTGGCGACGCGTAGTCCGAAGCACCCTCCTCGCCATTTTATGATATATCAGCGCGTTTCCCGGTGCAAAGTGTGCGTCCGGCACCACGGACAGTATTTCTTGAGCTCTATCCTGTCCGGATCGTTGGTCTTGTTCTTCTTGGTCGTGTAGTTCCTCCGCTTGCACTCCGTGCAAGCCAGCGTCACCAGTATTCTCATCCCGGCTCACCAATCCTTTCCGGTGCCGAAGAAATAAGCTACCATTGCCCGTCCGGGGTGTCAATCTCGAACGTCCTGCCCCACCCCGTTATCTCAGTATCTCGATCACCCTTCCCGCCCCCACCGTGCGGCCGCCCTCGCGGATGGCGAAGCGCAGTCCCTCCTCCATGGCGATGGGGGAGATGAGCTCCACGTTCATCTCCGTGTTGTCCCCGGGCATGACCATCTCCACCCCCTCGGGGAGGGTGATGGTCCCGGTGACGTCGGTGGTGCGGAAGTAGAACTGGGGGCGGTAGCCGGAGAAGAAGGGGGTGTGCCTCCCGCCCTCCTCCTTGGAGAGGACGTAGACCTGGGCCCGGAAGGAGACGTGGGGGGTGATGGTGCCGGGAGCGGCCACCACCTGGCCGCGCTCCACGTCCTTCCTGCCGATGCCCCGCAGGAGCAGGCCCACGTTGTCCCCGGCCTGGCCCTCGTCCAGGATCTTGCGGAACATCTCCACCCCGGTGACCACCGTCTTCTGGGTGGGGCGGATGCCCACGATCTCCACCTCTTCCCCGGTCTTGATCCTTCCCCGCTCGATCCTCCCGGTGACCACCGTGCCCCTCCCGGTGATGGAGAAGACGTCCTCGATGGCCAAAAGGAAGGGCTTGTCCACGTCCCGCTGGGGGGTGGGGATGTAGTCGTCCACGGCGTCCAGAAGCTCCATGACCGAGGCGCAGTTGGGGCAATCGCGGTTGCCGCAGCCGCACTCCATGGCCTTGAGGGCCGAGCCGGCCACCACCGGGACCTCGTCCCCGGGGAACTCGTACTCGTTGAGGAGCTCCCGCACCTCCATCTCCACCAGCTCCAGGAGCTCGGGGTCGTCCACCATGTCCGCCTTGTTCAGGTAGACCACCATGGCCGGGACCCCCACCTGGCGAGCCAGGAGGATGTGCTCCCTCGTCTGGGGCATGGGGCCGTCGGCGGCGGAGACCACCAGGATGGCCCCGTCCATCTGGGCGGCGCCGGTGATCATGTTCTTTATGTAGTCGGCGTGCCCGGGGCAGTCCACGTGGGCGTAGTGGCGCTTCTCCGTCTGGTACTCCACGTGGGCGATGGCTATGGTGATGCCCCGCTCCTTCTCCTCGGGGGCGTTGTCTATGGAATCGAAGGACCTCTCCTCCACGTCCAGCCCCTGGTTGTGCAGGCACCGGGTGATGGCCGAGGTCAGGGTGGTCTTGCCGTGGTCCACGTGCCCGATAGTGCCCACGTTGACGTGCGGCTTGGTCCTCTCGAACTTCTTCTTGGCCATTTTGACCCTCCTCCTGAATCACTAGATCGTGTCGCTTTCCGGACACAACTTCCCTATTTTAGACACCCGACGTCTCCTGTACAAGACCGTTTTCCAGGTCATTCCACGGGTTTGCCCCCGTCCTGCCGGAACTTTTCCGCATCCCCCGTTGCCGCTTAAAAACGCCTCCTCTTCACCGCCTTCCTCACTCCCCCCTTATCCGCCTGATTATCTCCGCAGCCAGGTTCTGTGGAACCTCGCTGTAATGGGAGAACTGCATATGGTGGGTGGCTCTTCCCTGGGTCAACGAACGAAGGTCCGTGGCGTAACCGAAGGTCTCCGCCAGGGGTATCATGGCCACCACCACCTGCTGCTTACCCCGCGTCTCCATGCCCTCCACCTTTCCTCTCCGGGCGTTTATGTCGGCGATGACGTCGCCCAAGTACTCCTCTCCCACGAAGACGTGCACTCTCATCATGGGCTCCAGGAGCACCGGATCCGCTCGGCGGAGGGCTTCCTGGAAGGCGGCCGTCCCCGCCGCCTTGAAGGCCAGGTCCGAGGAGTCGACCTCGTGATAGGAACCCCCGCGAAGGGTCACCTTGACGTCCACCACGGGGAAGCCGGCCAGAACGCCGAACTCCAACGCACCCCGAATCCCTTCCTCCACGGAGGGTATATACTCCTTGGGGACGGCATTCCCGGTGACCTTGTTCTCGAAGAGGAATCCTTCTCCCCGAGGCAGCGGATCGAGGTCGATGATCACATGCCCGTACTGACCGCGGCCACCCGTCTGGCGGATGAACTTGCCCTCCACCCCACGAGCGTGCCCAGCCACCGTCTCTCGGTAGGATACCTGCGGCCGCCCCACGTTGGCCCCCACCCCGAACTCACGGAGGAGGCGGTCCACGATGATTTCCAGGTGCAGCTCCCCCATGCCGGAGATGATGGTCTGCCCGGTCTCCGGGTCCAGCTTCACCCGGAAGGTGGGGTCCTCGTCGGATATCCTCTCCAGGGCTTCGCTCAGCCTGTCCTGGTCGGCCTTGGTCTTGGGCTCGATGGCCACGGAGATGACCGGCTCCGGGAAGACCATGGGTTCCAGGAGGATCGGGCGGTGGGCCGAACATAGGGTGTCCCCGGTATAGGTCTCCTTGAGGCCCACGGCGGCCACGATGTCCCCGGTATACACCACCTCCCTCTCCTCGCGGTGGTTGGCGTGCATCTGCAGGAGCCGGCCGACGCGCTCCTTCTTCCTCCTGGTGCTGTTGAAAACCGTCGACCCCACCCGCAGGGTTCCGGAATACACCCTCAGGTAGATGAGCTTCCCCACGTAGGGATCGGACATCACCTTGAAGGCCAGGGCGGAAAAGGGCTCCTCGTCGGAGGGAAGACGAACCTCTCTCTTCTCCTTGCCCAGTTGGACTCCCTCCACGGGAGGGACGTCCAGGGGTGAGGGGAGGTAGTCGACCACGCCGTCCAGAAGGAGTTGTACTCCCTTATTGCGCAGAGAGGCCCCGCAGAACACGGGGGTGAGCTCGCATTTGAGGACGCCCTTGCGGATGGCCCTCCGGATGTCCGCCTCGGTGACCAGTTCCTCGCCCTCCAGGTATTTCTCCAGCATCTCGTCATCGTAAGGAGCACAGGCCTCCAACATGGCGTGCCTGTAAAGGAGGGCGGTTTCCACGAGGTCCTCGGGGATCTCCACCCACTCGTACTGCGTACCCAGTTCATCCAAATAGACCACAGCTTTCATGCGCAGGAGGTCAACGCATCCGGAGAACTCGCTCTCCCGCCCCACCGGGATCTGGACGGCCACCGGCTTGGTGTCGAACTTATCCTCGATCATCTCCACGCAGGCGAAGTAGTCCGCACCGGGGCGGTCCATCTTGTTCACGTAGCATATGCGGGGCACGCGGTAATGGTCCGCTTGCCGCCAGACGGTCTCCGTCTGGGGTTCCACCCCCGCCACCCCGTCCAGTATGGCTATAGCCCCGTCCAGGACGCGAAGGGAGCGTTCCACCTCGACAGTGAAGTCCACGTGGCCGGGCGTATCTATGATGTTTATTTTATGATCCCGCCAGAAACAGGTGGTGGCGGCGCTGGTGATGGTTATCCCCCTCTCCTGCTCCTGTATCATCCAGTCCATCACAGTGGAGCCCTCGTCGACCTCGCCCATCTTGTAGGTCTTCCCGGTATAGAAGAGGATCCTCTCCGTGGTGGTGGTCTTCCCGGCATCGATGTGAGAGATGATGCCTATGTTGCGCACCCTCTCCAGGGGGAACCTCATGCCCGCCTGATCCGTCTTCTCTACCTTTCCCGTGGTCGTGACCTTCATATCTACCACCGGTAATGGGCGAAAGCCTTGTTGGCCTCTGCCATCTTGTGCAGGTCTTCCTTTCTCTTGATGGAGGCTCCCACGCCGTGCGCGGCGTCCAGAAGTTCACCCGCCAGGCGTTCCATCATGGTCTTCTCCTTGCGCTGCCGGGCGTAGTTGACAATCCAGCGTATGGCCAGGCTGGTGCTGCGGCGCGGCCGCACCTCCACCGGAACCTGGTAACTGGCACCTCCCACCCGGCGGGACCTGACCTCCAGCACCGGACGCACGTTGTCCGTGGCCTTGCGGAGCACACTTAGGGGGTCGTTCCCCGTCCGATCACGGATGATGTCCAGGGCTCCATAGACTATCTTTTCCGCCTTGCCCTTCTTGCCGTCGAGCATGACCTTGTTTATGTATTGGCTCACCAGGACGCTGTGATACCTGGTGTCCGGCGGGATCTCCCTCCTCGGTGCTGGTCCCTTTCTGGGCATAAATCCTCCTCCGTCGCCAACGGTCCGTTTACAGTCCGGCCCTCTTCTTGGTCCCGTAACGAGAACGGGCCTGCTTGCGGTCGGAAACCCCGGCGGCGTCGAGTGCGCCTCGGATTATCTTGTAACGCACGCCGGGAAGGTCCTTCACCCTCCCCCCCCGGACCAGTACGATGGAATGTTCCTGGAGGTTGTGTCCGATACCCGGTATGTAGGCGGTCACCTCAATGCCGTTGGTCAGCCTCACCCTGGCTATCTTCCGCAGGGCGGAATTGGGTTTTTTGGGGGTGGTGGTCTTCACCTGGGTACACACGCCGCGCCTCTGCGGGCACCCCTGCAGGGCCGGAGTCTTGGTCTTTTTCCTCTTCTCCTGCCGGCCCTTGCGGACCAGCTGATTTATGGTGGGCAAGTCTACCTCCTCCAGGAATTTTTTTCCTTTTGCCTACCACTTCCAGCAAACATGCCAAGCCGCAAGTTTACCATCCACGTTTCCCGCATGTCAACGATGGCGCAGCTGCTCAGGGCTCCTCGGCTCCGCTCGCCTCCGCCCGCCCCTTCTCCGATTCTTCCTCCTTTTCCTCTCCATGCGGCTTGCCGCCCAGAATGCTCTCCGCGTCCGTCAGGGTCTCGTTACGGACGGTCCCGCCCGAGGCCAGCGATTCCACCTCTTCCAGGAGGCTTATGCCTATGTGCCTGGGTTTCACCTTGATGTTGCGGTAGCGACTCATCCCCGTGCCGGCGGGAATGAGCTTCCCGATGATCACGTTCTCCTTCAGTCCCAGCAGGGGGTCTACCTTTCCGGAGATGGCCGCGTCGGTGAGCACCCGCGTGGTCTCCTGGAAGGAGGCGGCGGAGAGGAAGGAGTCCGTGGCCAGGGAGGCCTTGGTGATGCCCAAAAGCATCTGGCGGGCGGTGGCCGGGACCCCGCCCTTGGCCACCACCGCCTCATTGACCTCCTCGAAGTACTTCCGGTCCACCTTTTCTCCCGGCAAGAGGTCGGTGTCCCCGGGATCCAGGACCTCCACCTTCTTCATCATCTGGCGCACGATGAGCTCTATGTGCTTGTCGTGTATGTCCACGCCCTGGCTCTTGTAGACCTCCTGGACCTCGCGCACCAGGTAGAGCTGGGCGGCTTGTGGACCCATCACCCTCAAGATATCGTGCGGGTTTATGGAACCCTCGGTGAGCTGGTCGCCCGCGGCCACTTCCTGTCCGTTGCGCACCCGCAAGCGCGCCCTCCTCGGCACCTGGTAGACGCGTTCCTTATTGTCCGGTCCCATGACGGTGATCTTTCGCGAACGCTCGGACTCCTCGATGGTCACTTTGCCGGAGATCTCGGCGATCACCGCCTGCCCCTTAGGCCGCCTGGCCTCGAAGAGCTCCACCACCCTGGGAAGGCCGTGGGTGATGTCCTCACCAGCCACGCCCCCGGTGTGGAAGGTGCGCATGGTGAGCTGCGTGCCCGGCTCGCCTATGGACTGGGCGGCGATGATGCCCACCGCCTCCCCTATCTCCACCAGCCTGCCGGTGGCCAGCATGGTCCCGTAGCACAGGCAGCAGACCCCGTGGCGGGACTCGCAAGTCATCACCGATCGCACCATTACCTCTTCCACTCCCGCCTTGGAGAGTTTTTCCACCGTGGCCATGTTTATCTCCTCGCCGGGTTCCACCAGCACCTCTCCGGTCTTGGGATGGACCACTCGTTCCAGAGCTACCCTGGCCGCCAAAGAGGGGTTTAGCTCGCCTTGTGCGGTATGGACTTTGGCGGGTATCCCCTTGTCCGTCCCGCAGTCGTACTCCCTCACGATGACCTCCTGGGAGACGTCCACCAAACGGCGGGTCAGGTAGCCGGAGTCCGCGGTGCGGAGGGCGGTGTCCGCCAGTCCCTTGCGGGCTCCGTGGGTGGAGATGAAGTACTCCAGGACGGTGAGCCCCTCCCGGAAGTTGGACTTGATGGGCCGGTCGATGATCTCCCCCTTGGGGTTGGCCACCAATCCGCGCATACCCGCCAGCTGACGTATCTGTTTGATGTTCCCGCGCGCCCCAGAACTGGCCATCATGTATATGGGGTTGAAGACGTCGAAGGCCTTCTCCATGGCCTCGGTAACCCGGTCCGTGGCCTCCGTCCATAGCTCGACCACCCTCTGATGTCGCTCCTCGTCGGTGATTAGCCCTCTCTTGTAGTTCTCCTCGATACGCTCCACCTCCGCCTCCGGCTCCTCCAGGATCTTGTCCTTGTCCGGGGGCACGGTGATGTCGGAGATGGCGATGGTGACTCCCGCCCTGGTGGCGTAATGGAAGCCGATGCGCTTGATGTTGTCCAGGATCTCCGCCGTCTGTACCGTGTCGTACCTCTCGGCCACCTCGGTGACGATGCGCTGCAGCACCGCCTTGTTGACCTCCTCGTTCACGAAGGGGTAGTCGTCGGGGAAGGCGGTGTTGAAGATCACCCGGCCCACCGAGGTCTCGTAAAGCCTGGCGGGACGTCCCCTCTTGCGTATGCGCACCTTGACCGGGGCGTGCAGGGCCACCTCCTTGAACTCGTAGGCCATGATGGCCTCCTCGGGGGAGGCGAACACCTTGCCCTCCCCCTTCTCACCCTCCTTGATCACCGTGAGGTAGGAGGCGCCCAGCACCATGTCCTGGGTGGGAGTGGTAATGGGTCTCCCGTGAGCGGGAGAGAGTATGTTGTGGGCGGAGAGCATGAGGATGCGCGATTCCGCCTGAGCCTCGCTGGACAGCGGCAGGTGTACGGCCATCTGGTCCCCGTCGAAGTCGGCGTTGAAAGCCGTGCACACCAGGGGATGGATCTGAATGGCCTTACCTTCCACGAGGACCGGTTCGAAGGCCTGGATGCCCAGCCGGTGCAAGGTGGGAGCCCGGTTGAGGAGCACGGGGTGCTCCCGGATTACCTCGTCGAGAACATCCCACACCTCCGGTCTCTGTCTCTCCACCATCCTCTTTGCGCTCTTGATGTTCTGGGCGTAATCCTTGTCCACCAAGAGCTTCATGACGAAGGGTTTGAAGAGCTCCAGGGCCATCTGTTTGGGAAGCCCGCACTGGTGCAACTTGAGGTTGGGACCCACCACTATGACCGACCGGCCGGAGTAGTCCACCCTCTTGCCCAGCAGGTTCTGACGGAAGCGCCCTTGCTTTCCCTTGAGCATGTCCGAAAGGGACTTCAGGGGACGGTTGCCGGGACCGGTCACCGCCCGCCCTCGCCTTCCGTTGTCGAAGAGGGCGTCCACCGCCTCCTGGAGCATGCGTTTCTCGTTGTTGACGATGATCTCCGGAGCACCCAGGTCGAGGAGTCTCTTCAAGCGGTTGTTGCGGTTTATGACCCTGCGATAGAGGTCGTTGAGGTCGGAGGTGGCAAATCGCCCGCCGTCCAGCTGGACCATGGGCCGCAGGTCAGGAGGGATGACCGGGATGCAGGTGAGAACCATGGCCGTGGGGTCGTTGTCCGTGTTCAGGAAGGCGGAGACCACCTTGAGGCGCTTGGTGGCCCGCTGCCTCTTCTGGCCCTTGGAGTTGCGGATTATCTCCCGCAACTCGGCCGCTTCCTTCTCCAGGTCCACGTTGGCCAGCATCTCCTGGATAGCCTCCGCGCCCATGCCGCCGCGGAAATAATCCCCGTAGCGCTCGCGCATCTCGCGGAAGAGGACCTCATCGGAGACGAGTTGCTTATACTCCAGGGCCTTGAATTCCTCGAAGACCCGCCGTAGCTCCTCGATCCTCCGCCGCGCTTTCTCCTCCAGGGACTTGATCTCCTTCTCCAGCTGTTGGGGTTTGAGCTTGGGGACAGGCTCCTCGCCCTCCATGGCGGGCTTTTCCTCCCCCTCCGCCGCGGCCCGCAGTTCCTCGATCCGCTGCCTGGTGGTCTCCTCGATCTCGGCGATCTCCTCGTTCAGCTCCTCCTCTAGGAGGGGAAGGTCCCGCTGCCGCTTCTCCTCGTCCACGAAGGTGACCACATAGGAAGCGAAATATAATATCTTTTCCAGATCTTTGGGAGTTATGTCCAAGAGGTATCCCATGCGGGAGGGGACGCCCTTGAAATACCAGATATGGGCCACGGGAGCGGCCAGCTCGATGTGGCCCATACGCTCTCGCCTCACCCGCGCGCGGGTGACCTCGACCCCGCACCTCTCGCAAATGATCCCCTTGAAGCGGACCCTCTTGTACTTCCCGCAGTAACACTCCCAGTCCCTGGTGGGACCGAAGATCTTCTCGCAGAAAAGTCCGTCCTTCTCCGGCTTCAGGGTTCGGTAGTTGATGGTCTCCGGTTTCTTCACCTCGCCGTGAGACCAGGACCTTATCTGGTCGGCGGTAGCCAGACCGATCTTCAACTTGTCAAAATCGTTGACGTCCAACAAGGGAACTACCTCCTTCAAGCCTTCCCTTTATCTCAGAACCCCCAACCCGGGATCGACACCTCTCAGAACTCCTCCTTCTCCTCCATGAGCTCCTCCTCCGTTCGGGTGGAGAGCAGGGCCGCGGAGGCGGTGCGGAGGTCTATGCCCAGGTCCTCAGCCGTGCGGAGCAGGTCCTCGTCGGTCTCCTTGATCTCGATCTCCTCCCCCGTCTCGGAGAGGACCTCCACGTTGAGGCACAGGGCCTGCATCTCCTTGACCAGAACCTTGAAGGATTCGGGGATCCCCGGCTCCGGTATGTTCTCGCCCTTGACGATGGCCTCATAGACTTTCACCCGGCCCATCACGTCGTCGGACTTCACGGTGAGGAGCTCCTGCAGGGTGTAGGCCGCTCCATAGGCCTCCAGCGCCCACACCTCCATCTCCCCGAAGCGCTGCCCGCCGAATTGCGCCTTCCCGCCCAGCGGCTGCTGGGTGACCAGGGAATAGGGTCCGGTGCTGCGGGCGTGGATCTTGTCGTCCACCAGGTGCAGCAATTTCATCATGTAGATGTATCCAACGGTTATGGGCTGGTGGAAGGGTTCGCCGGTGATCCCGTCGTAGAGGACGGTCTTGCCGTTCTCGGGTAGCCCCGCCTCCCGGAGGGCCTCCTCTATCTCGTGCTCGCGGGCGCCGTCGAACACCGGGGTGGCCACGTAGACCGGCCCGTCAACCTTGTTCTTACCCTTTTTGGGCCATCCCTCGTGGGCCGCCCAGCCCAGGTGCGTCTCCAGGATCTGCCCTATGTTCATGCGCGAGGGAACGCCCAGCGGGTTGAGGACGATGTCCACCGGGGTGCCGTCCTCCATGAAGGGCATGTCCTCGATGGGCAGGATCTTGGAGATGACCCCCTTGTTGCCGTGGCGCCCGGCCAGCTTGTCGCCGTCGGAGATCTTGCGTACTTGGGCCACGTACACCCGTACCATCTCGTTCACTCCCGGAGGCAATTCGTCCCCCGCCTCCCGGGAAAAGACCTTCACGTCGATGACCTTACCCGACTCGCCATGGGGGACCTTAAGGGATGTGTTGCGTACCTCCCGAGCCTTCTCCCCGAAGATGGCCCGTAGCAACCTCTCCTCGGCGGTGAGTTCCGTCTCCCCCTTGGGGGTGACCTTGCCCACCAGGATATCTCCGGGGCCCACCTCGGCGCCGATGCGGATGATACCCCGTTCGTCGAGGTCCTTGAGCATGTCCTCGCTCACGTTGGGGATGTCCCGGGTTATCTCCTCCGGTCCCAGTTTGGTGTCCCTGGCGTCTATCTCGTGTTCCTCGATGTGTATGGAGGATAGGACGTCGTCGTAGACCATGCGCTGGGAGACGATTATGGCGTCCTCGTAGTTGTAGCCCTCCCAGGGCATGAAAGCCACCAGCAGGTTCTTGCCCAGGGCCAATTCCCCATGGTCGGTGCACGGACCGTCGGCTATAACCTGTCCCTCCTCAACGCGGTCGCCCTCATCGACAATGGGCTTCTGATTCACGCACGTGCCCTGATTGGAACGGTGGAACTTGGCCACCTTGTACACGTCCACCGTGCCGTCGTCCCGCTCGATCTCGATGCGGTCGGCGTCCACGTAGGTGACCACCCCCGCCGCCTTGGCGCAGAGCACGTCGCCGGTGTCCTTGGCCGCCCGGTATTCCATACCCGTGCCTATGAGGGGCGCCTCGGAGCGCAGGAGGGGGACCGCCTGCCTCTGCATGTTGGAGCCCATGAGGGCCCGGTTGGCGTCGTCGTGCTCCAAGAAGGGGATGAGGGCGGTGGCCACGGAAACGATCTGGCTGGGCGAGACGTCCATGAAGTCCACCTCCTCGGGGTGAACCGCCTTCACCGCTTCCTTGGTGCGGCAGAGCACGGTGGGTCCGAGCAGGCGGCCACGCTTGTCCACCGGGGCGTTGGCTTGGGCGATGACGTACTTCTCCTCCTCGTCGGCGGTAAGGTAGACGATCTCGTCGG
Organism: Candidatus Solincola quzhuomuensis; assembly: GCA_015711855.1. Taxonomy (GTDB): domain Bacteria; phylum Actinomycetota; class Geothermincolia; order Geothermincolales; family RBG-13-55-18; genus Solincola_A; species Solincola_A quzhuomuensis. The sequence continues at coordinate 12,867 of JACVJF010000058.1, forward strand.
TCACCCTTCCCTTGACCACCCGCCGGTAGGGGGTCTCTATGAACCCGAACTCGTTCACCCGGGCATAAGTGGCCAGGGACCCAATAAGGCCGATGTTGGGTCCTTCCGGCGTCTCGATGGGGCACATGCGACCGTAGTGCGAGGGGTGCACGTCCCTGACCTCGAAGCCCGCCCGCTCCCGGGAGAGGCCCCCGGGGCCCAGCGCGGAAAGGCGCCTCTTGTGGGTGAGCCCGGCCAGGGGGTTGGTCTGGTCCATGAACTGGGAGAGCTGACTGGAACCGAAGAACTCCTTGATGGCCGCCACCACCGGGCGGATGTTTATGAGGTTCTGGGGGGTTATGGCCTCCGCTTCCTGGGTGGTCATGCGTTCCTTGACCACCCTCTCCATGCGGGAGAGCCCTATGCGCACCTGGTTCTGGATGAGCTCGCCCACGGAACGGACCCGACGGTTTCCGAAGTGGTCAATATCGTCTACCTCCTCCATCTCTCCGGGGATGACCCGCAGGAGGTAGCGTATGGTCTCCAGGATGTCCTCCGGCGTGAGGATGGTGACCGATAGGGGGATATCCAGGCCCAGCTTCTTGTTCAGCTTGTATCGCCCCACCTTGGCCAGATCGTATTTACGGCGAGTGAAAAACAGGTTCTCCAAGAGGGTCAGGGCGGAATCGGCGGTGGGGGGCTCACCCGGGCGAAGCTTGCGATAGATGTCCATGAGGGCTTCCTCCCGGCTGGAGGTATGATCCCTCTCCAAGGTGGCTTCGATAACGGGATGTCCCTCGAAGAGGGAGAGGATCTGGTCGTCGTCCTCGTAGCCCATGGCCCTGAGGAGCACGGTCACCGGCTGGCGCCGCTTGCGGTCTATCCTCACGCCGATGACGTCCCTCTTGTCGGTCTCGAACTCCAGCCAGGCTCCGCGAGAGGGGATGATCTTGGCGAAGCAGAGCTCCTTGTCGGTGGCCTTGTCCAGCTCCTTGCTGAAATAGACCCCTGGGGACCTGACCAGCTGGGAGACCACCACCCGCTCCGTACCGTTGATGATAAAGGTACCCTTCTCGGTCATCATGGGGAAATCGCCCATGAAGACCTCCTGTTCCTTTATCTCCCCGGTCTTGCGGTTGATGAACCGCACGGTCACGAAGAGGGGGCAGGAGTAGGTCATGTCCTTTTCCTTGCATTCGTCCACGTCGTGCTTGGGTTCCTGCCACTTGTGCTCTCCGAACTCCACCGCCATGTCCCCGCTGTAATCCTCGATGGGGGAGATATCGTCGAAGACCTCGCGCAATCCCTCGGTTCGGAACCACTCGTATGACTTCTTCTGGATGTCGATGAGGTTGGGGACGTCGAGGATCTGGGGGATCTTGGCGAAGTTCCTTCTAACGCGCACACCCTGGGTTACGTTCACCGCTTCCCTCACTCCTTTACCCTCGTGAAACGAAAAAATCCCTCTTTAGTACGCAAAAGATTATGATATTATTTTAAATGTTTATTTGTCAAGAATAGGGGAATTTTTCGGACATCTTCTCTTCGCCTCGACCGCCAGGTGGTCTTCCGGCGGTGTCCCGAGACTTTTCCTAAGGTAGCATCAACCTACGTCCGACGCAACGGGGTCCTTCGAGTTTGTTCTCGGTCGTAGAGGACGTTCCTCACACCGGCAACTTTCGCCTTGCAAAAC
>JACVJF010000059.1 GCA_015711855.1 Candidatus Solincola quzhuomuensis
TGGAGCTTGGGATCGTCCAGGGCCAGGATGTCGTCGACCATCTTGAGAAGGGATATGGTGTCCCTCAGCCGTCGCTCGTTCATAGCCGCCTGCCGGGGGGAGAAGAGCCCGTTCTTGGCCTTTATCTCGTTCAGGGCGAGCAGCGCTTCGTAGGTCGCATCAACTATGTCCTGACGGCTCATCCAGCGGGTCTCATAGCCCAGCATGTCTCTCCAGTGAGGGGAGAGGACCGCCCGGGCGTAATCCTCCAGGGTCCTGTGGATGAGGCGTATACCGTATTTATCCGGGTCACGGAAGAAGGCGCAGCCGGGGTCTATAAAGGGGGCCAGGGGCCCTATAAGCGGATTCAGGCGGGGGCCGTATTGGCGTAGTAAGTAAGCGCAGTATTCCACCGTTTCCAATACCGAGTCGCGATCTTGTCCCGGAAGACCGATCATGAAGAAGACGTCGAATTTCTTGCACCCGGACTCCAGAGCCCAGGCGATATTCCTCTCGAGGTCCTCGTTGCCGTATTCCTTGCCCAGGAGCTCCCTGATTTCCGGGTCGTGCGATTCGGGAGAGATCTGAAGGTTGTAATTGTCGAAGCTGGAGGCGATGCGCTCGAAATATTCCCGAGGCGCGGGCGCGAAGAGCTCCAGGACCAAGTGGTTCTTGGGGTCAAGCTGGCTTATGAGTTCTATGGTCTCCAGGGCATAATCTTTACCGCCCTGTAGAAGATCGCCGACGATGAAAATGGGGGCGGTGGTGAGTTTGCTGATGATGCTTATGTCATAAGCGATCTTCTCCGGGGGCCGAAAGGCCACCTGTCGGCGTCCGCAGAGCACGTTCAGGGCACTGCTCGACCCCCCGCAAAAGGAACAGTCCATGGTGCATCCCCGGCAGGTGAGGACCATGGTAATGGGGTACCGCCACCAGTTCCAGAAGGCCCGGATGCTCTTCCAGTCGCGATATTTCAACGCCGAGCGCAGGACGTACCTGTAGTTGTCGCCCAGGTATTCCAGGCTGGCCGGGACGTAGGAGAGCGGGTTTTCCACTATCTCCCCCGAACGATCGCGATATGTGAGGTTGGAGATGCCCTCCAGCTCGCCTTCTCCGCGTAGGGCCTCCATGAGCTTCAGGAGGGGTTCCTCGGCGGAGTCACCCCGGATGACGTAATCTATCTGCGGATAGGAGAGCAACTCCCGGTGAAAGAAGGTGGCCGAGTATCCCCCCACGATGACCGGTGTCTCGGGATGGAGCTCCTTGAGCAGACGGGATACCTCAAGCACGCCCTGGACGTGGGTGAGCCAATGAAAATCCAGACCGAAAGCCCGGGGACGTAACTTGGATAAGAAGGATTTCACGTTGAAGCGCTCGTTTTCCAACATCCGCTGGGCAAGGTTGACGATCCTCGTGTTTATCCCGTGCCTTTCCAGGTATTCCCCCAGGAAGGTGAAGCCTATCGGATATAGCTCGAAAACGGGGGTGGAGGGAACGAGGTCGCTTATGGGGCTAGGTACCACGGTGAGGCGGCGGAAATCGTATACGCTCGGAGGATGAAGCAGCACCAGCTCCGGCTTGGCAAAAACCATCGTCCCACCTCGGCATCCCGGAGCCGATACGCCCGGCAAGCGGTCCTGTCCGCGGCTCTCGCCCGAAAAGACACGATGTCCGGAAGCAGTTTACCGCCGGGCGACCTTCCGGGCTCCTTCCCTTCCTTCCCGGTTTTTTCCTGGGCTAAGGTAAGGATATAGGGAAGTATGCGGAGGAGCAAGCCGGCGGGCGACACCCAAAGGACCACGCCGGATGGAAAGGACGGCGAACGCTGCCGATACTTGGATCCCTACGTGTGCTTCGAGGGGGAAGGGAGGCGGATCAAGCCAGCAGCTTGCGCATGAACTCGCTGCGGTCGCGGTCGAATTCCAAAAGGCGGGACTCGACCTCCTCGGCGATGCCGTCCAGGGCGATGTAGAAGGCCACCTGGCCCCGCCGGAGGGTATCCAAAATCTGGTCGGGTTGGCTGCATATCTCGAAGATGGTAGATCCGTCGGTCACCAGTTTGCACTCGGCGAGGGGGTGCGCATGGTCGGTGTTCTCCCGCAAGTAGGCAAGGGTCTTGCGAATTTTCTGCAGGCTGATCCCCCTCCGGAGCATGCTCACGATGGCCCGCAACTCCACCAGGTTGCGAAAATCGTAGCCCTCTCCCTTCCCGTCCCGGCCCCCGGGATGCGCTGGCTTGACCAGTCCCGTGTCCTTCCAGTAGCGGAGCTGGCGGGGAGTACAACCGGAGATGGCGGCGGCTTGTTCCGCGCTGAAAATCATGCCCTCCTCCCGGGTGTAAAAGCGATTTTTCGACGAAGAGAAGCCAGACTATTCGCTTCGGCATACCTATTATTAATCCAAAGGATATCGGGGTTCAATAGCCGATCGAAAAACAACCGGGCTTCTCCTCCGAAGCCCGACCACAAGACCTTTGATTTACACCCCAAGAAGCGGGTTTGTCTTGAGGACCTTCGATTGCCGGTTTGGGTCGCGCGGTAGTGAATCCACAAGGGGATCGCAAACAGGTGCGGGGCCGGTCGACGGCGAATAAGGGGTTGGCGGGGCCGGAAGAGCCGGGCGGGCTCTGGCGAGCGGGGAGGTGGAGATGTCGGGTAGCGTATACAGTGCGGGGGCCATTAAGTATAATGTTTCCCAAAGTGCCACCGCAGACAGGATATATATGGAAAATTATGGGAGAAGAGATTTGATAGAGATCCGCCCCTTCCGGGCGACGCTCTACAATCCCTCCATTGTAGAGGACCTTTCGCGGGTCTTGGCCCCTCCATATGACGTCATAGACGAGGCGGGAAAGGAGAGGCTGCGCTCCCGTTCCCCTTACAACATCGTGCGGCTGATTCTCCCGGAGAGTGCGGTCGACGTGGACTTCTGGCACAGATCGGCGGCGTTCTTTCGGGCCTGGAAGAAGGGGGAGATCCTGGTCCTGGACGACAGTAGATGCCTTTACCTCCACCGCCAAGCATTTTCCTTCGCCCCCGAGGGGACGTTCGTCCGCACGGGGATCATAGCCGCTCTCAAATGCCAGGAGCTTGGCAGGTCGATCCTCCCTCACGAGTTGACCTTTCCCCGTACCAGGTCCGAAAGGTTGAACCTCCTGCGGGCCTGCCGAGCGAACTTTTGTCAGGTGTTCGTCGTTTTCCGGGATCCCGAAGAGGAACTCCTTTCGATCATGGAGGAGGCGGCTTCCGGCCCGCCCTGTCTTGAATTTCGGGACGAGGAAGGGGTGGAACACAGCTTGTGGCGCCTACCGGAGGGAGAGGAAACCGAGCGTATTTCCCGGTACATGGCCGATCGGAAGCTTATCATCGCCGACGGGCATCACCGTTACGAGACGGCGCTGGCCTACAGTCGCGAGGGTTCCTCGGCCGGTCCAGCTGGGGATGCCCGACGTTTCCTATCCGTGACCTTGGTGAGGTCGGAGGATCCGGGACTGGTGATCCTTCCCGTCCACCGCTTGCTCAAGGTTCCCGTTCCAGCCCCGGAAGAGGCGGGTGAAAGGCTTGAAAGGTATTTCCGGGTGGAGAGCCTGGCCGGTGAGGAGTGGTCGAGAAGAGGCCTCCTTTCCGAATCGTTGAAGGTACCCGGGCCACCCGCCTTCATAATGGCTACGCGCCGGGGCTTGTGGAGGTTGACCCTGCGGGAAGGAGTGAGACCCGACAAGGTGATCACCGGCGGAGAGAGTCGGCGATGGAAAGAGCTGGACGTCTCCGTGCTTCATGCGCTGCTTTTTCGGGAATGTCTGGGATTGGACGCCGGGGCTCTGGCGGAGGACGGGTTGCTCTCCTTTACCCCCTGGGAGAGCACGGCCCTGGATCAGGTGGTCGAGGGAGGGGCGGAGGCGGCTTTTTTAGTCCGCCCGGTCAGCATACAGGATATCTGGCAGATCGCCGAGAAGGGAGAGAGGATGCCCCACAAGAGCTCCTATTTTCATCCCAAACTACCCTCCGGCCTGGTCATCTTCGACCACGAGACGGCTTTCGGCTGAGTCCTTGCATTTCTTAAATATTAATCTATACTTAATATATGCCCGAGAAGAAGATCGATTCCGGCGGAAAAAAGCAGGCGCCTTCGAAGAAAGGGGTGCCCGATACGCGTAACCTCCTGAAGGTCTCGCAGGTAGCCCGGGCCACCGGGGTCTCCACTTCGGCCATAAATTATTACGTGCGCATCGGACTGCTGCCTCCTCCGGTGAAGACCCATCGGAACATGGCCTATTACCACCCGTCCTACGTGCAGATGATCAACTACATAAAGAGGCTGCAATTGCAGAAACACTTGCCGCTGGAAAGGATAAAGGAGATCATGGCGGCCAAGATGGAGATTTGGAAGGAGATGGACAGGAGGGTTTACGCGGAAGGGAAAACACGGCCGGGGGAGCTGGGGCGTGAGAGCAAGACGGAGCTGCGAGAGAAGCTCATGGAAGCCGGCGTGCGTCTTTTCTCCCGCCAGGGATACCATTCCACCACGGAGAACGACATCGTCAGGCTGGCCAACGTCTCCATGAGTGAGTTCTACGAGATCTATTCAAGCAAGGAGGACCTGCTCGTAGACCTGGCGGAAGAGGGGGTACGCCTTTTCCGTGCTCGGGTGGCCAAGGAGATCGCCAGCGTGCACGACATGTTGGAGCGGATCAAGATAGCCATCCCCGTGGCTTTCCAGCTGATCGTGGAGAACAGGGAGATATACACCCTTTACCTGGAAGGGTCGGTAAAAGGGGATCTCCCATTCGAGAGGAAGCTCTCCCAGATGACGGTCACCATTGCGGAGGACCTGCGGGCCACCATCGCCAGAGGGGTCAGGGACGGCACCATACGCAAGGTCAACCCCAACATCGCCGCCAATGCCATCATCGGACAGCTGATACGCCTGGCCAACTACTGGATGGAGGATCCCATCAAGCACAACATAGACGAGATCACCAGGGAGTCCATCGAGTTCGTGACCCGTGCACTGAAGCCGGACTGAGGTCCTCTCGGAGTCGTGGGTCGCAAAAACGGACCGACCCGATTGGCTACCGGCGTTTTTCACAAGGAAAACACGACTACGTTTTATGTCCGCGGGACCGGACTAGACTTGAAACGTTTGTATACCTCCGCATTATCCATCAGGAGGTCGGACTATGGCGGAAAAGGAGATGCGGGTAGAAAAACATCCCGTTCTGGGGGTTATGGGAAGGGGAAGGCGGGTCACCATCTTCCTGGACGGAGAGCCCATCACCGCCTGCGAAGGAGAGCCGGTGGCCGCTGCCCTGTACGCTGCCGGACGAAGAGTGACACGGTACACGCGAAAAGGGCATGAGGCACGAGGACCCTTCTGTATGATCGGGAGATGCACGGAGTGTTCGATGGTCCTGGAGGGTTGGGGTATGGTGCGCACCTGCATGACTCCGGTGCGGGAGGGGATGCGCATTTGGACACCGGGCAGGAAGGGAGGATGAGGCTTCCCGAGGAGAGCTGTACTCTGGTGGCGGTGGGTGCCGGGCCCGCGGGGCTGTGCGCTGCGCGGGAAGCGGCGGCATGCGGAGTGAGGACGACGGTCCTTGACGAGAACGATAAGGGAGGAGGACAGCTCATCAAACAGATACACCGCTTTTTCGGCTCCCGCGAGCACGGCGCGGGAAAGCGGGGATTCGAGATCGCTCTGGAGTTGGCGGAAGATTGCGCTAATGCGGGGGCGGAAATCCGGCTCAATCACCGGGTGCTCGGTTTCTTCGAGGATGGTAGGCTGCTCGTGGAAGGGGATTTCATCTATGTCCTGGAGGCAAAGGCGGTGGTTCTGGCCACCGGAGCCTTGGAGAGGAGTTTTCCCTTCCCGGGGTGGACGCTGCCCGGGGTGATGGGAGCGGGGGCTGCCCAAACCCTGGTCAACGTGCACGGGGTGCTCCCAGGGAAGCGTGCTGTCCTGGTGGGATCGGGAAACGTGGGGCTCATCGTGGCCTACCAATTACTGCAGGCTGGGATGGAGGTGGTGGGGATACTGGAGGTCGAGGACCGGGTGGGAGGTTACGAGGTCCACGAGAGCCGGGTGAGGCGGGAGGGCGTGCCCATTTACCTGAGGCACCGCTTGCTGGCCGTGGAGGGCCTCGAGGGAGTGGAAGCGGTACTGGCGAAGGATTTGGAAAAGGGCACGGTGAAAAGATTCCACGCGGATACCCTGTGTCTGGCGGTGGGCATGATTCCGCAGGCGGAGTTGGCGTCGATGCGGGGGTGCCGCATGGTCTTTGTCCGGGAGCTGGGCGGGTTTATCCCCTGGCATGACGGGGATATGCGAACCGATCGACCCGGCGTTTACGTGGCCGGTGATGCCGCGGGGGTCGAGGAGGCCTCGATAGCCATGGACGAGGGCAGGTTGGCGGGTGTCGCGGCGTTGGAGGACCTAGGAGCGTTGTCCCCTAACGAGGCGCGGAAGAGGAAGGAGGAGCTTAAGCGACGTCTTAATCTCTTGAGGGGTGGCGCTGCGGGTCGTCCGCGTGCCATGGCCAAAGAGAGGTTGGCCGCCGGGTGGAGACATCGGTGAAGGCAAGGGTTTGGGGAAAGATATGGATTATATGACCACCGGGTTGGAAGATCATGGGCGCGGAAGAGGAAGGAGATGAAGGGGGACTGGGAAAAGGTCTGGGAGGAAGCCCGGGAAAGACCGGTGGCCTTAGTGGACTGTCGGCAGGAGATTCCCTGCAATCCCTGTGAGGAAGCCTGCCGGAAGGGAGCCATACGGGTGGGGGAAGATCTTTGCTCCGCGCCGGTATACGATCCCGGAAGATGCGACGGATGCGGGAGATGCGTGGCTCTTTGTCCGGGAATGGCCATATTCCTCCTGGATCGCAGGGGGGGTGACGGCCAGGCGGAAGTGACCGTCCCTTGGGAGATGTGCGGGGAAATCGTCGAAGGGGAGAGGATTTGGGCGGTGGACGGAAAAGGAAAAGTCTTGACGGAAGGTAAAGTTGTCAAGATCAAGTGGATGGGTGGACGGTGGCCAACCCGACTGGTAACCATAAGGATCCCCGAGGAGCGAGCCCTAAAGGTGAGGGGAGTGAGGTTCCGAGAAAATTCAGTGGGAAGCTCAGAGGAGGTTGACCAAGAATACGATCTTCCGGAGGATTATCCCGTCTGTAGGTGTGAGGACGTCAGCCGGGAGGAAGTGTTGAAGTTCCTGAAGATGGGACTCCGTTCCCTTACCGCATTGCGCCGGTCCTCAAGAGTGGGACTCGGTTATTGCCAGGGAATATACTGCCAGGAGCAGCTTCGTAAGGAACTGGGGATGGTCACCCGGAGGTCTGAGGAGGAAACGGGCATGTTCAAGGTCCGTCCACCGGTACGCCCGGTGAAGCTGGGACGTCTGGGGGGAGTAAATGGCTGAGATCATGAGCTCCGAGGTCGTGGTCATAGGAGGCGGGGTGATCGGTGCCGCTACCGCCTACTACCTCTGCCGGGAAGGAGCGGAGGTCATGATCGTGGAGGCGGACGACCTGGCCAGCGGAGCCTCGGGGGCCTGCGACGGTTTTCTGTCCTTACAGACCAAGGCCCTGGGGGCTCACTTGCGCCTGGCCATGGAAAGCGCCAAGCTGTTCCCCTCCCTGGTCGAGGATCTGGAGGTGGACATAGAGTACCGCCCCTGTGGAGGGCTGATTTTGGCCACATCCCAGGAACAGATGAAGGAGCTGCGGGCTCGGGCCAAAGCCCTGAGCGCCGAAGGACTGGAGGTGGAGGTCCTGAGTGCCTCCGAGCTCAAAAAGATCCTGCCCGAGGTGGGCAAGGAGGTAAAAGGCGGCTCCTATTGCCCTTTGGATGCCCAGGTCAACCCCATATCCCTCACCCTCGGCCTTGCCCACAAGGCTCAGGAGATGGGAGCCACCATACTGCGGGGCTGCCGGGTGGAGAACATCGTGGTCACCAACAACCGGGTCCGGGAGATTCACACCAGTGCGGGCAGCATCCATTCCCGCAGGGTGGTTTGTGCGGCGGGCATAGGTTCCAATCAGATAGGGAAGATGATCATCGTGGACGTGCCCGTCCTGCCGCAACGCGGGCAGATACTGGTCACCGAGCCGCAGGAGCCGGTCCTGCCGCATATCGTGGCCGGGGCCGAATATCTGGGCACCAAGGGAAACCTTCAGGCCCTCCTGCCGGCCGAGGAGGAAGCGATGAAGCTGGGGTTGGGATTCACCGCGGAGCAGACGAAGAGCGGTAATTTCCTCTTGGGAAGCACGCGGGAGTTCGTGGGGTTCGACTCCCAGACCACACCCGAGGCCATGAACGCCATCGCCCGCAACGCTCTTCGCTTTCTTCCCTGGATCAAGGACCTGGACGTGATCCGGAGCTTCGCCGGGCTTCGGCCTTGCTCGCCCGACGGACTGCCCATTCTGGGGACGGTCAAGGGAGTGAAAGGGTTTTACCTGGCCACCGGACATTCGGGGGACGGAATATGTTTGGCCCCTATCACCGGGAAGGTGCTGAGCGAGCTGGTACTAGATGGGGAGACCAGCTTGGACATTTCCCCGTTCTCCCTTTACCGTTTCAAATGATATCGGTTCGGGGGCGTTTCCGACCGCTGGAAGCAGGAACCATCCAAATAACTTGCCTGCCGGCGTGCTTCCCGCATGTTGTTTGACGCCGAGCGGATATTTAACCTTCTTGGTGAGATAATATAGTGACGGACTCGGCCAAGGGCGATACCTGAGCCGCCTTGGCGGGGGAAGGCGGACACGACCTGGCGAGTGGCCGATGATGAGGAGAAATGGTAGTTCACGTGGACCTTGGACGGAGAGGGTCCGGGTATGGTGAAAAGGCCGGGAGTTCGGCATGAAGGTACTTTTCGTTTACCCCGACTATAAGATCAACGTGGATCCCAGGACCGGCCGGATGCTGGGCGTGGAAGAGGGCGGTTGGTATATGGAGGGAGTGGCCAGCCTGTCCGCCGTGCTCAAGGGCGCCGGTCACGAGGTGTCCCTATATCATCTAACCCGCCCGGCACCCAAGGGAGAGTTCCAAGCCACCTTGAGGAGAGAAGGACCCGATCTTTTGGGTTTCGTCACCATGACCAGAGAATACCCGCAGGTGAGAGAATACGTTCTCTGGGCCAAGGAGGCCCTCGATGCCCCAGTCATATGCGGGAGCTATCACCCAACGACCCTTCCCGAGGAGGTCATCCGGACCGAGGGTGTGGACATGATATGCCGAGGAGAGGGCGAGGACGCAATCCTCGAGCTGGTGGGGAGGATGAGCGCCGGTCAGACCTATAGCGATGTGCGAAGCATCTGGGTCAAGGAGGGCGGCAACATCCACCGCAACCCGGTCCGTCCCCTCATCGAGGACATAGATTCCCTCCCCCTTCCGGATTTCGCCCTGTTCGACCCCGCCAAATTGCAGTCGACCCGTATACGGACCGGGGTGGTTATCCTTTCCCGAGGATGTCCATACAGCTGTACCTACTGTTCGAACAAGAAAATGCGCGACATCTATCCGAATAAGAATCGATATTCCCGCTTCCACAGCCCGGAGTACAGCATAGAGTATCTGAAGAAGCTGCTCTCCACATATCCTGGGATAGAGTATCTCAACTTCCGGGACGACATCCTCCCCTGGAAAGGAGGGTGGCTGGAGAGGTTCACCCGGTTGTACCGCCGGGAAATAGGTCTGCCCTTCATCTGCAATTATCGGGCCAACCTGGTGACACCGGAGGTAGTCCGGCTGCTCAGGGAAGCGGGCTGTTATCAGATTTTTTTCGGGGTGGAAAGCGGAAACGAGGACATAAGGAACCGGGTCCTTAACCGCCACATGTCACGGGAGGAGATAGTGCGGGCCTTCCAGGCCTGCCGGGAAGCGGGGATAAAGACGGTGGCTTACAACATGGTCGGCCTGCCCTATGAGGATAAGTCCAAGGTGCTGGACACCATAAAGCTGAACGCGGAGATCAAAACGGACCACTCTCTAAGCCCCATCTACTACCCGTATCCGGACACGGTGCTCTTCGAGACCGCGGTGAGGGAAGGTTGGGTCCCGGCGGTTTACGACTACCGGGAGGACCGCTACGTGGACCAACCCACCCTGCCGCCCGAGCAGCTCTATTTCGTCAGATATTACTTCCGTCCCTTCGTACGGTTGTATCGCCTCATATTCAGGATTCCCAAGCCTTGGGGCTCGGGACTGGAAAGGGTTGCGGACGGGATCTTCAAGAGTCCCCATCTGCCTCACTCGGCCCTTGTGGCTCTGGCCCGCTTCCTGGAGAAGACGCGCGAGGGCTTGAAGGAGGCTTTGAGGAAGAAATCTCCTCGCCTCTATCTGCTTATTCGCGACAGGTTGCGCGGAGTAAGGAGGGCCGGGGAGGGTTAAACTCGGAAGACGGTTATCGTGATCCGCCTTGAGGGAGAAAAGTACGCTTCCGGGGTAGATATGACCTCTGGCCGGGAAGGGGGGCAGTGGGGGTTTGGTTTGGATCCGAGGCGATGAATACCATGGAGGACCGGGGAGGCCGGAATGGCTGAGTGCGTGAGCTGCGGGAAGGAGATCGAGGCAGGAAAGCTCTTCTGCGAGCAGTGCTATGCCAAGATGAAGGGAAGAAGGGGCCCGCTGAAGGAAGCCCGCGAGGCGAAGAGCAAGTTGGAAGAAGCCACGAAAGCGGAGGGAAAAGGAACCGTTCGAGAGGAAAGCCAAGCGTCGACGAGCGGAAGGGTCAGCGCGGCCCTCACCCCAAGTGCCCAAAAAAAGGTGGTGACCTTACGCCCGGAGCTGGAAAAGATCGGAAAGGAAAAGTCCCGGGGCAAGAAGAGGTTCACCATAACCATAACCTTCAGCGAGCGGACCTACAACGCTTTGGCCAGGCTCGGCGGGAGGAAGCGGAGCCGAGATGACGGCGTCTCCGGACCATCTTCCTCAAAGGCGGAAGGCGGAAGGGCTGCGGTCAGGCGCAAGGGACCGCACGGGCGTCCTGCGCTGACGGCGGTAGGGGGTGCAGCCCGCAGGGGGAAAACCGTCGAGGCTCGCCCGCCCGGGTTCCGGGGTTGGTTGGCTTACCGTCCGCGACACTGGGACGGAGGAGACTACGTGGCCCTGGCCATGGCCTCTCTGTCCACTCTGGTCATCCTCGTGCTCACCTTTTCCGGCTGGGTGAGGATAAGCTGGCTGGGTTCGGGAAGCGAGGTCCTGCAGGAGGTACGGGTGAAGGGAAGCGACCTGGGCACGCTGCCCTATGCGGCCATGGCCGTCGTCTTGTTGGCCCTGCTTTACGTGCCGGTTTCCCTGAGACTGGGAGGCCCTTTTCGGAGAGTGGATTTCGGAGTGGCCTTGCTGGCCGCGGGGCTTGTCTTCCTCGTCATCTTCTACGTATGTGTGGCTTCAGACCGAAGGATAATTGAGGCGGCCACGCGGCTGGCGAACGCAGGGGTATCCGTATCGGTGGGGGAACAGATAAGCAGGCAGACCTGCTGGCCCGCTTTCCTGGAGGCTTTCATGGGCGTGGTCCTGGCCTTCTCCGGCCTGATACGCCTTTCCGAGCGCCGGAGTGAGGGTGCCGTGGGCCAAAAGAACGCGTAGGGTTGGGATGTCGACAATGGATAACGCCTATGATCTGCTGCAGGAAGCGCGCCTTCTGCTGAAGCAGAGAAAGCCGCGCGCCGCTGCCGCCCTCTTGGAGAAGGCCAAGGAGATGGAACCACGCCGGGGCTCCATCTTGGAGGCGCTGGGGATGGCCTATTACAACAGCGGATATCCGGAAAAGGCCCTTCGGGAGTTCCAAGAAGCCTTGGAAGTGGATCCCACCAATCATTATGCCCGGTACGGACTGGGAAGGTGCCTGTATCGTGCCGGAAGCCTTCGCCTGGCGATCGGCCAGATGAAGCTGGCCGCGGTCATGGCTCCGGGAGTAGACCTGTACCGGGAGACACTCCGGCGGTTGCAGAACGAGCTGAAGAAGATCGAGGAGTCCGGGGGATGCTGAAGGGCAGGTCCGCTTCCGCCGTGGAGGGATACGACGCCTTCCTCATGGACCTCGACGGGGTCGTCTACCTCGACCGCCAGCCCGTGCCCGGGGCGGCCGAGTTCGTCGCAGGTTTGCGGCGGATGGGCAAACGCGTTCTCTTCATGACCAACAACTCCAAGTACACCAGGTCGGAATACCGGGACAAGCTGTCCGAAGTCGGGATATCCGCCGAGGAACACGAGATCCTGACCTCAGCGGCGGCCACGGCGGAGTTCCTGCAGGAGAACTACGACCTGGAGGGCAAGACCGCTTTTCTAATCGGCGGAAGGGGCCTGTGGGAGGAAGTGGGGAACACGGCACTGCGCCTCCTCAAAGGAGAGGAGGGGAAGGGAGCCGATTTCGTCATCGTGGGCTGGGACACGGAACTCACTTATCAAAAACTCCGCATAGCCTGCCTGGCCCTGCACCACGGCGCGGTTTTCATAGGGACCAATCCCGACGCCACCTTCCCCTCTCCGGAGGGATTGTGGCCGGGAGCGGGGTCCATCATCGCCGCATTGGAGAGAGCGGCGGGAAGGGAGGCTCTGGTGGTGGGAAAGCCCAACCCGTACATGATGCAGACAGCTCTGCACCTGGTGGGAGCGATCGCCGACCGCACCCTGGTGATCGGGGATCGCCTGGAGACGGATATCCTCGGGGGCTGGCGGGCGGGAATGGACACCTGCTTGGTGCTTACCGGGGTCGCGCGACGCGAGGATCTGGAGGGGTTTCATCCCCAGCCGGATCTGGTAGTGGAAAACCTGCTGGAGCTGTTGTGAAAGCGGAAGAGGCCAGGGCCTGGACGAGCCGACTCTATAGGCGTTTACTCCCCCAGGCGCCCGACGGTTACCGTGTTTACCTGGACTTGCTGGATCGCCTTTGTCCCCCCGGCGGCAGAGTGGTGGATCTGGGCTGCGGAGAGGAAGCCTACCTCTCCTTCCTTCTGGAAAGGGCGGAAGTCATCGGAGTCGACAGCCGTGTCGTTTCCGGTCCTTACCACGGTTATCTCCGTGCGGATCTGGACTCGGGAAAGCTTCCGCTGGATGAGAGAAGCGTCGACCTGGCGGCCAGCAAATTCCTGCTCGAACACCTGGAGCGCCCGCCGGCTTTCCTGCGGGCGGTGTGGGAATCGCTTCGCCCGGGAGGACACCTGGTGCTCATGACTCCCAATGTCCTGTACTATCCTTACGCCGTCAACTACCTTCTCTCTCGGGTGCTTTCCCAGAGGTTGCGCATGCGCTTGGTGAGTCTGGTCACGGGTCGGAATAGCGAGGGTATCTTCCCCGTGCGCTATAGGTGCAACACGCCTTTTACACTAAGAAAGGCATTGATGGACTGCGGATACGAAATACTGCACCTAGGGGACTACCCGGACTATCTGGTAAGCGCGGTGTGCCGTGTCGCCGGTGGTGCAGCAGTTCTCTACGAGGTGGCCGCCGGGAGACTGGGGATACCTTGGACCGGGGGATTCCTGGTGGCGGCGGCGAGGAAAGAGGGTTAGGAGGAAGGGAAGGTGATACCGCTTTTCGATCGCAATCCGACCCGTCGTACTCCCGTGGTCACTTTGGGGATCATGGCCATCAACGTCCTGGTCTTCCTCTATATGCTTTTCCTGAAGGAAACGGATCTGGATATCTTCACATACCGGTTTTCGGTCATCCCCTGGGAGGTAGTGCACGGCAGCCAACTCCCTGCAGTTGCCCTCCGGGAGATATTCTCCTACCCCATCGCGGCGGTGCCGAGCAAACAGGTATACCTGGCGCTTTTCACCTCCATGTTCTTGCACGGAGGGTGGCTGCATATACTGGGAAACATGCTGTATCTTTGGATTTTCGGGAACAACGTGGAGGACGTGATGGGGCATATCCCCTTCCTCTTCTTCTACCTCTTCTGCGGGCTTTTCGGAACCATGGTGCACATCGCCTTCTATTCGAAGAGCATAACCCCGCTCCTGGGAGCGAGCGGAGCCATATCCGGGGTATTGGGGGCTTATCTGCTTCTCTATCCACGCGCTTGGATATACACCCTATTTTTCTTCTTCATCGTGCCCATACCCGCCTTTGTGGTCCTCGGCTTCTGGATACTCTTGCAGTTCTTCCAGGGACTCACGGCTTTCGCCACGGGCATGAGCACGGGAACCGCCTGGTTCGCACATCTGGGGGGCGTCTCCATGGGAGTGATCATCACCGTCGTTTTCTATCCCGTGCTGAGACGGAGGAGGGAAGAGTTGAGGATGATGCCCTCCCGTTACTGGTGGCAGTAGCTGGGAGTGATCATCACCGTCGTTTTCTATCCCGTGCTGAGACGGAGGAGGGAAGAGTTGAGGATGATGCCCTCCCGTTACTGGTGGCAGTAGCTGGGAGTGATCATCACCGTCGTTTTCTATCCCGTGCTGAGACGGAGGAGGGAAGAGTTGAGGATGATGCCCTCCCGTTACTGGTGGCAGTAGCTGGGAGTGATCATCACCGTCGTTTTCTATCCCGT
>JACVJF010000060.1 GCA_015711855.1 Candidatus Solincola quzhuomuensis
CGGCCCTCCCCACGCAGCCGGGGATCGAAGGCTGCTTTCCCGGAAGGGGTATGGGGTAGAATATCACTTGCCGGGGGGCGTTGCCGGCAGCCCGAGGAATGAGGGGTGGGCCGTTTATGAGAAACGCAGTCAAGGCGTCCTTATGGGCGATCGTGGCCCTGCTCTTTCTTTCCCTCGCGCTGACCCTTATCGGCGGGGCGATGAACCTGGAGGCCGCGCTGAGGACGGGGACCGTGACCTGGTGGTTGAGCTGCGCCGCCTTTTTCCTCTGGGCGGTGACCAGGGCCTATGTCAGCTTCGGCAAGTTCGGAAGGCGGGGAGAGAGGCGCGGGCGATGAAATCGCCGTCATGTGGGGAGGCCGGCCCCCCGACGACTTGGACGGTTGACGGGCGTGCATTTCAGGGTACGGACCGAGATGACCGGTATTCCGGAGGAAAAGGACATCCTCCGGGTGGAGCTGCACCCGGATTCCGATCACTGCCTGGAAACCCAGGCCAGGAAGGCCTATCAGGAACTCGCGACGGCCTACCTGCGGGGTGCGGCCGAGGAGGAGGAGATGGGAAAGCGTATAGACATGCTGTGGGAATTCCTGACCAGGGCCGACTTCCGGAGCCTAAGGCGGGAGTGCGAGAGGAGGCTACGGCAAGGATTTCCCGCCGACTTCGTCCTCCTCCGCAAGGGGGATTCGCTGGAGTGGGGGTTCCTGGACGAATTGGAGGGAAGGGATCGGTAGGGGAAACGAGGAGGGAGGCGGATTGGGACGAGGTGAGGTGATCATCTACGGGGCGGGGATGTCCGGCATGGTGGCCGCCTACAACCTGGCCCGAGAGGGGTACTCCGTGGTGGTGCGGGAGAGGGAAGAGTCCTTCGGGGGCTCGCGGGTCTTCAACCCGTCGACGCACGTGACCCCCCTCGACCTGAGGGCGACGTCCGAGTATATAGGGCTGGACGTTTCCGCGGCTTTCCACCCCGTGGACTCCATCGCCCTGTATGTGCACGACCTGCGCCTGGAGCTCCCGGCGGCGGGAGCCTATGCGGTGGAAAGGAGCTCGCGACCCTCCAGCCTGGACGACCTCCTCTACCGGAGGTGCCGAGAGGCGGGGGTGGAATTCGAGTTCGGCAGCCCTCTGCGCCGAGAAGACCTGGAATCCCTTCCGCAGGGCACCATAATAGCCTGCGGCTTGAACCCGGAGGCCTACCAGTTCCTGGGAATACCCTACGTGACCTGGTACGGGTGGATGTCCCGGGGCGATTCCGAGCGCTCCGGTTACGCCTGGATATGGCTGGACGAGTGTATCACGGAATACGGGTACATCTCCTTCTGCAACGGGCTCCATTACAACCTCCTCTTCTCCTACGGGCACGAGGTGGGCGAGGACTGCTTGCGCCGGTATCGGGATTTCATGCTCCGCGTGGAGGGGATGGACCATCCGGAATGGGAATACGTGAGCGGTGCCGTACCCTTAGCCGTTCCGGACAACCCCCGGCTCTTTCACCGAGGATTCATACTTTGTGGCACCTTATCCGGGGCCATGGACCCCCTTATGGGTTTCGGCATCTCCGGGGCCTTGGTCACCGGCAAGGTGGCGGCGCTGGCGGTTGCGGATCCGGCCAGAGCGGAGGAGGAGTTCAAGCGTTTCACCCGCAACTTCGCCGCCGTGCATCGCTTCAAGCAAGAGGTTTGGTACAGGCTACGTAAGAGGGTGGACCTCCTGGAGGACATAGCCGCCACCCTGGGGCCCGAGATCTCCTTCCGTTTACTTGTGGAGGCGATCCGCCGGGGCAGGAAGAGTTCGGCTATCCCTGGGTTCAGCCCGGTGAGCTGCCATTGAGGA
This sequence comes from Candidatus Solincola quzhuomuensis, assembly GCA_015711855.1. Taxonomy (GTDB): domain Bacteria; phylum Actinomycetota; class Geothermincolia; order Geothermincolales; family RBG-13-55-18; genus Solincola_A; species Solincola_A quzhuomuensis. The sequence continues at coordinate 1,837 of JACVJF010000060.1, forward strand.
CGGGAAACGGATCCGCGCGGGGTCCGTTCCGGTTGGTCGAGGGGTAACGGGCAAGCCCTCTTCTACTCGACCCGGATGGAACGGTTCCCAGTAAAAGGGAAAATCGGAGGTGAGGATTGGTAAAGGTACCGGCAAGACAAGGGATGCGGGCATTGGTGGCCTGCCTTATGGTGGTGCCGCTGGCCCTGCTTCTCGCCGTCTGGGGGTGTGGCGGAAGCGAGAATGCCGTGCAGGTGAAGGGTGGAGATGAGGCGGGCACGGGAGTGGTCGTCGAGCTGGAGGACGGCAAGCTGGAGACGGGCGTGTTCGAGCCCACTGAGGAGAACTTGGGACTTCCCATCTATCCGGGAGCCCGGTTGGTGCCCGGGAGCGGGATCACCATGCGCCGCACCCAGGGCGAGAAGGTGCTGGTCAGCCACCAAGCGGAGTTCCTTACCGGCGATGGTCTTGCAGAGGTGGTAGATTGGTACCGCGGTAAGCTGGACCATCCCGTGCGAATGGAGACCGGGGAGGCGACCTGGATCTTCCGCGAGGAGGGCGTCGTCAGGTCGCTCATCGCGGAGGTGACCGAAGGAGGAACGCTCCTGAGGTACGGGGTCATCGTGGGAGATCTGGAACCGGGCGAGGAGAGCCCGTAGAGGGCCTCCGGCGCAGGGGGAGAGGGAAAGTCGATCGAGCGGGAGGGAAGATGGATTACGAGACCTTGAAATTCGAACTGGAAGGAGAGTTGGGGATCCTCACTTTCAACCGCCCGGAACGCCTCAACGCCGTCAACTCCGTGATGCTCGAAGAACTCCAGAGCTTCTGGAGGGATGTACACTCGCGGGACGACTGCCGGGTGATAATCGTCACCGGCGAGGGGGATCGGGGGTTCTGCTCCGGGCTGGACCTCAAGGAAGCCGCCGATCTTTCCGGAGGATTCATGAAGGAGGGAATAAGCGGGACGAGCATGTGGAAGGGGCAGAGGCGCTTTTCCGGCCTGGTCGAGCTCATGCGCACCTGCCCGCAGCCGGTCATCGCCGCGGTCAACGGGGCGGCCATGGGAGCGGGACTCAGCTTCGCTCTGGCGTCCGACGTACGACTGGCCGCTCCGGAGGCCAGATTCTGCGCCTCGTACATCAACATCGGACTGGGTGGCGCGGACATGGGCTCCAGCTACCTCCTCTGGCGAATCGTGGGTTGGGGAAGAGCGGCGGAGCTCCTGCTTACCGGCAGGGTCATAGGGGCGGAGGAAGCCTACCGCATAGGACTGGTCAACGAGGTCTGCGGGAGGGACGAGCTCATGCAGCGGGCCAGAGAGACGGCCCGCATGATGTTGGAGAAGACGCCTCTCGGGCTGCGCCTGACCAAGGACGCGCTCAACGCTTCCCTCAATGCCCTGAGCCTTTCCGACGCGCTGCGCCTGGAGGACCGCAACCAGGTGCTCCTCATGGAGAGCATGTACATAGCCGGCGGCATGATATCCGGAAGTCCCCCTCTCGGACAAAAGGACCAGGGCTGAGGATAGAAGCCCGTATCCCGCACCTTCTTCCTTCTGACGGCGCTCGCGCGAGCCGTCTCGGACGCGTCGCGAAACGGTAAAAGAATTGTGAGCCCTTCCATCGGGTTCTTCATCTGGGAAGGCTCCTCTATTTCCGATCGGAAGGCGGCGCCGTCTCTCCGCATGGAGGAGACCTTGGCCGAGGGGATGGATTGTTTCTTGGTGCTGAGATGCCCCTCTCGCGGAGATCCAAGCCGATGCGCAGGTTCGGGAAAGGTCTTACTTAGGACTCCCCTCAAGCGCCCCGCATTCTGGCCTCCTGGCCGACGCCACCGAGGGGCAGGTATGCCGTTTCCGTGTCCCGGAACGAGTGACCGCCGCCGGGAAACGGGGCGCAAGGCCTTACCGGATGGACCGAATGGGCTCTTCCGGCACCGCTTGTTAAAGTCGTGGGTGTCGGATATTATATGGGAGACGAAGGATACCGGAGTATGTGAAATTTTGATCCGGTCAGCGGGACGCTAGCACGACGAGGGAGAGGGAGGAGTCATGGAGGATGTCTACATCATAGGCGTGGGCATGATCCGGTTCGGCAAGTATCCGGAGAAGAGCATCAAGCAGTTGACCGCGGAGGTCATCGAGGCGGTGCTCAAAGATTGCCCCGTGGAGAAGAAGGACATCGAGGCGGCCTGGTTCTCGAACTCCTTCTGGGGGATAATCACCGGGCAGCACAGCATCCGAGGCCAGGTGGCCCTCACGCCCCTTGGCATCCAGGGAATACCGGTGATGAACGTGGAGAACGCCTGCGCCGGGGCTACCAGCGCCCTACACGGGGCCTATCTGGGGATAAAGGCCGGGCAGTACGACGTGGCTCTGGCCATAGGGGTGGAGAAGATGTACAACCCGGACAACAAGCAAGCCATGTTCGAGATGTTCATGTCCAACGCCGACGTGGAGTTCATCCGGGCGGTTATCGAGGCCTTCCAGGCGGACGAGCGGAAGAAGGCAGAGGAGGCCGCAGCCCGCGGCGAGGTGAAGACGGAGGGAGGCGGGGGAGGGCGTTCCCCCTTCATGGACATATACGCCATGGCCGCCCGCATGCACATGGAAAAATATGGGACAACCCAGCGGCAGCTGGCGGTGATCGCCGCCAAGAATCACTATCATGCCTCCCTGAACCCTTTGGCTCAGTACCAGGTGGACATGAGCGTGGAGGAGGTGTTGGCCGACCGACTGGTGGCTTATCCCCTGACGCGGGCCATGTGCGCGCCCATGGGCGACGGGGCCTCGGCGGCCATCCTATGCTCGGCGCGCGCATTGAAGAGGTTCCCCGACGCCAGGCCGGTCAGGATACTGGCCTCGGTCATGACCTCGGGGACCCTCCCGGAGAGCGGCGAGATGGATTTAATCGGCAAGCGCCTGAGCGCCAAAGCCTACGAGGTGGCCGGGGTGGGCCCGGAGGACATCGACGTGGCCGAGGTGCATGACGCCACGGCTTTCGGGGAGCTGCTGCAGACGGAGGAACTGGGTTTCTGCGGGGAGGGAGAAGGAGGACCGTTCGCCGAGTCCGGGGCCACCAAGCTGGGGGGAAAGCTGCCGGTGAACACCAGCGGGGGCCTGGAATGCCGCGGTCACCCCATTGGGGCCTCGGGCATCGCCCAGATCCACGAGCTGGTTACTCAGCTGCGCGGAGAAGCGGGAAAGAGGCAGGTGGAGGGTGCGCGCCTGGCCCTCTCGGAAAACGGGGGAGGGTTCATCGGCACCGGCGAGGCAGCCATGTGCATCCATATCCTGGAAAAAGTCGACCGTTAGGGCGGCCGCCCTCCGTCAGGCCCGGATGCCGCGCAGGAGGAAATCCATGAGGTTTTCGCAGGACGCCATGAGATCGAAGGACCCGTCGGTCAAGCACCAGTGATAGAGCTGGCCCCGGAAGGCATTGATGAGGATGGCGGTCAATTCCTCGGGGGGGAGATCGGAGCGGATCTCCCCCCTTTCCTGTCCCTCCCGGATCAGTTGCTCGGTGATGCGGTAAAGGTTGCGCCCCGCGTGGACCAGGTAGGGGTCTTTGGTGCGGGGGGCGATCTGGGAATGGTAAAGCACCCTCATGATGGTCACGCCCAGCTCGGACATGAGCCTGATGGCCTCGCGATTGAAGGCCCGCAGTTTCTCCAGGCTGCTGTCCAGGGAGGAGAGACTTTCCGCCACCACCTCGTAGTGGCGGTCCATGTGCATGAACTCTTCCAAGATTATCTGGTCCTTGGAGCGGAAGTGGGCGTAAAAGGCCCCCTTGGTCATGCCCAGCTTGCGGCAGATGTCATCCACGGTGACGTTGTCATATCCCTTCCGGGCGAAGAGGTCCATGGCCGTCCTGTAGATGCGTTGCCTGGTCCTCAACCCCTTCTCCTTGCGGGTCAAAGGTCTTTTCGCGGACATCCTCTCCCCTTTCTCGGCCCAGTCCCGTCTTGGCCCCGAGATATAGCACCCGGCCCGGAATCCCGACTGCGGCACCTCGAAGGCGGAAAGGGTTTCCGGTCGTTGGTCGCTATTGTGCGCCTTATACGCTGCCCGGCGGGCGCTTTTGATTATTACCCGCCTTGACAATCCCCTTGAATTATAACATACTCAGGTATGTGAAAATTGTCCGGTGTTCCGGGTAGGCAGGGAGGTCTGCGAAATCACGGCTTTAACGCCCCGAGACGGGGGTCGGGTTCAACTTCTGCGGCCCGGAAAAGGGGCCGGTGGCTTACGGGCTGCGGTTGTCGGCGAGGTCTTTGTGAAAGCCAGGTCCTCCTCAAAACGCGGGATCTCGCGATCCTCCGGGAAGGATGAAGGACGGGTACCCTTTTCGCATGCCCAGGGAAAGGTGAGAAGCGTCAAGGGACACGATTAGCAAACAGGTCAGTGCGGGGCGTCGCCGCCCGAGTCGAGGATCGATAGGGGTGATGTACATGACGGAGAGGAACCCGGCGCTCATGTTCCACCAGCTGGAGACGCGCATGGAGGAAAAGCCCGAGTTCGTGGGGCTCATCTTCGAGAACGGAGGCCTATATCGGGACGAGCCGCTCACCTACCGCCAGCTGGTCACCAACACCTTCAAGGTGGCCAAGGGCCTGAGGGAGAGCGGCATCGGCAAGGGGGATGTGGTGGCCACGGTCATGCGCAACCATCCGGAGATGGTTTACCTCATGGGTGCCACCAACCTCCTGGGTTACGTGTTCGTGCCCATCGATCCCCGCTCCAAAGGGGAGAAGCTGGCCTACATGCTGGGGGATTGCAAGGCCAAGGCCGTGGTCACCACGGCGGATCTCCTTCCGGAGGTGGAATCACTGACCAAGGACATCCCGGCCGTCGAACGCATCTGGCTGAACCTCAAGCCCGATGCCGATCTTTCCCTGGCGAACAAGTATCCCACCATCAACGAGCTGGTGGACGGCCCGGACATCTACGAGCTGGAGGACCGGGTGGACGACCCCACCTTGCCCATGGAGATCATCTACACCTCGGGGGTCACCGGAAACCCCAAGGGAGTGGTGGTCAAGGCCACTCGCACCCTCATGTACACGGCTTTGGCCAAGATGGTCTGGGGTTATAAAGAGGACTCCATCCTCTATACCGGCCTCTCGCTGACCCACGGCAACGCCCAAGCGGTGACCCTCATGTCCGCCATCGCCCTGGGCATCCGCGCCGTGATCAGCCAGCGCTTTACCAAGAGCCGCATCTGGGACATCTGCCGCCGCTACGGGTGCACCACCTTCTCCCTCCTGGGCGGAATGATGTCCGGCATCTACAACGAGCCGCCGCGGCCGGACGACGCCGACAACCCGGTAGAGGTGGTCATCTCCGCGGGTACCCCCATCGCCATCTGGGAGGACTTCGAAAAGCGCTTCAACGTGAAGATCCTGGAGTGGTACGGCGCGGTGGAGGGAGGCTTCGCTTATAAACCCATCGACCAGGGACCCATAGGGTCCTTCGGGAAGCCCATCGAGGGCCTCATGGAGTACAAGATCGTGGACGAGAACGACAACGAGGTGCCCCCCGGAGTAACCGGAGAGCTGCTCATGCGCGCCGTGAACCAGAAGCCGGAGGTGGAGTACCACGGCCGTCCGGAGGACTCGGAGAAGAAGACGCGGGGCGGCTGGCTGCGTACCGGGGACATGGTGCACCGTGACGAGGAGGGCTGGCTCTTCTTCGACTACCGCAAGGAGGGAGGTGGCCTGCGCCGCCAGGGGGAGTTCATCATCCCCTCCTATGTGGAGAAGGTCATAGGCGAACACCCCGACGTCTCCGAGGTCTGCGTTTACGGCATCCCCGCCGCCTCGGGAGCCCCGGGGGAGAGCGACCTGGTGGCCGCTGTGGCCCCCTTCGAGGGGAGGACCATAGACCCGGCGTCCATCTTCAAGAAGGCCGCCGAGGGGTTGGAGAGGAACGCCGTCCCCAGCTACCTACAGGTGGTGGACGAGATACCCAAGAGCGCCTCGGAGAAGTATCTGGACCGGGTGCTTCGTGACCAGTTCTCGCCGGAGGCGGAGAACGTTTACCGCCTGGAGGACTATCAGGTATGATGCCCATTTTGACTCGGCGAAACCCGGGGTGCGTTCCGGACGGGAGTGGGCTTACCGGGTTCCCGGAGGGAGTCTGCAAGCTGCGATGCGGGGTCGGAGTGGGTAAAATCCTTAAGTGATGGCACCAAAACCAGGGAGCGCCTCGGGCTGAAGGAGCTTTTCCCACGGGGAGCCTAAGAAACTTGGATGTGGGGCTGCAAGGAGACAGGAAGGACGGAAGGGATGGCCTTTCCCTTTCCGCAAGCGGCCCTTTTGCCCGGTCGTTTCGGACGAGATGGGCCCGGAGATTGGCCGGCGACGTCATTGAGAAAGGAAGGGGGTAGCATGTTGGGTCAGGAATTGAGCGAGACAGGAAAGAGGCTTTTCCGCGACTTCCCCATCCTGCGCATGCTCTGGGAGAGCGGGAGGAAGAAGGGTTTACGGGAGACCATCGCCCTCATCGAGAAGGCGGAGGAGTTTAACCGCACCTTCGCCGTGCCCCGCGCCCTGGAGTTGGACATGCGCATGGAGAGGGAGCCGGAGTACTTCGACTGGGATATCATGCGGGAGGCCTGCAAATACCGCTTCCTCTCCATCTTCATCCCCAAGCAGCTCGGGGGGATCGCCGGAGAGTTCATGGTCACTAACACCTCCCTGCTCATGGACGAGCTGTGCTCCGGATGCTCGGGCATCGCCCTGGCCGTGGGGGCCCACAGCCTGGGGGTGGCGCCGGTCATAACCTCCGGCGCCATGGCTCACTGGGACACGGTGCTCAAGGAGATCGTGGAGGGTGAGCTCAAACGCCAGCCGGTGACCATGGCCTACGCCATCACCGAGCCCTCCGCAGGGACCGATGTGGAGGAGCCGGAGTACCTGGAGAGGGCCAAGCTATCCCTGGAGGCCAAGAAGGTCAAGGGAGGATACGTGCTCAACGGGAGGAAGTGCTTCATCTCCGACGGCAGCGAGGCCAAGTACTTCACCGTGTGCGCCGCTCTGGACCGCAACCGCCCCCTGCAGACCTGGACCACGTTCCTGGTGGAGAGGGATATGGAAGGATTTTCCACTCCCCGCGTGGAGCTCAAGATGGGGCAGCGCGCCAGCCACGCCGCGGAGCTCCTCTTCGAGGACGTCTTCGTCCCCGACTCCCACGTCCTGGGATACGAGGGTGACGGGATGGGCAACGGCATCCTCATGATCATGGCCGCCTCCCGGGGCCCCGTGGGATCCATAGCCACCGGCATCGCCCGAGGGGCCCTGCAGCACTTCTTGTCTTGGGCCAAGACCAAACGCAACGGAAAGCGGCCCATAGACGAGGACCGCATACGCATGAACCTGGCGGACATGTGGGGGATGATACAGGAGAACCGCGGCCTGTACATGAGCAACGCCATGCTGGGGGACGCCATATTCGGCAAGGCCTTGGACAACCCGGTCATGAACCTCACCCTCAGCTTGCCTTCCTCCCTCCGCACCATGCCCCTCATGCGCAACTTCCTAAATTCCTACTACGGGAAGGCCATGATCAACGCCGTCCTCCGCTTCTACATCAAGGACGAGGACATGACCCAGCTCCTGGAGACGGCCTCCCTGGCCAAGTTCTCCTGCGCGGACAACGCCATGGAGCTGTGCTCCAGGGCCTTGAGCATCATGGGCCCGGAGGATTCGGAGGAGCGCCGCTGGGTGGAGAAATGCTACCGCGACGCCAAGCTCACCCAGATCTACGAGGGCACCAATCAGCTCAACCGCATGGTGGTGAACAATATACGCTTTGAGGAGACCCTGCGGGTGGAAGTCCCCCGCCCGTTCAAGAAGGGGGTGATGGCATGATCGGAGTGCCCTGGGCTAAGGAGTCCAAACAGTACGCGGTGCTGCGGAGCAACGCCCTGAACTTCGCCGCCTCGGAACTGGCCCCCATGGCCGACGATCTGGAGAACACCGTGGACTCCCCGCTGTTCTGGAAGGCGGTGGAAAAGGCTGGAGAGATGGGCATGCTGGCCGCGCTGGTGCCGGAGCAGCTGGGGGGCGAGGGAGTGGACCTCTATTCCCTATGTGTGGCCCTGGAGGAGAGCGCCGTGGAGTGTGCGGGATTCGCCGCCGCTCTCCTCTTCCACAACGCCGCCCTGGTTCCCCTGGTCTACTCGGACCGCAAGGACCTGGTGGAGGAGTTCACCGGAGGCAAGCCGCTGTGCACCGTGGCCACCGCCGGGGAATTGGCACTGGAGGAGGGGAGGGTCAGGGGCAGCGCCCCCTTCGTCTTCAACGTCCTGGAGGGGACGGTGGCTCTCCTCTTCGCCGCCGCGGGGGACGGACGGACGGCGGCTTACGTGAAGATGGGGACGGAGGGGGTGGAAACACGGGTGGATCCCTATCCCCTGGGATGGAGGGTCAGCAACTTCGCCACCCTGGAGATGAAGGACGCGAGACCCGTCTTCGTGCTGGACAAGTCGGGGAAGGAAGCGTTGGCCGCCACGGAAAGGACCCTCTACCTGGGTCTGGCGGCCATCGCCAACGGCATCGTGCGCAAGGCCTTTCAGAAGGCCTACGACTACGCCCGCCAGCGCTATCAGGCGGGAAAGATCATCATCGAGCACCAGGCCATGCGCCTCATGCTGGCCCGCATGCTCTGCGCCATGGAGGAGGGACGGGCGGTCATCCGCCGCGCCTGCGGGAGCGAGGAACTCGGGCCCGCCATCATCGCCTGGAGGAGGGCGGGGGCCAACGCCTGCCAGGCGGCCATGGACGGAGTGCAGATCCACGGAGGCTACGGGTACATGCGCGACTACGGAATGGAGCGGCTGATGCGCGACGCCAAGTACTGCCAGATGTTCCCCCGTCCCGAGGAGGAGCAGCTTCTGCGCCTCTTGGACATGGCGGAGTCTGGATCCTAAGGACGATCGCAAAGGCATGATGACCGGGCGCGGGATGAAAACGCCGGGGCGGGATCGGTAAACGAAAAGAGGAAAGGCGGTGAAGGCGCTCCCGGGGTTTGCAGCGAAGGCCGGAGAGAAGGAAGGAGGTAGAGGAACTTGGCGCTGGATAAATATACCTACACCTACCTGCCCGCCCATCCCGAGGTGTGGTCCCTATCCACCATCGTGGTGGACGAGGAGAAGTGCACGGGTTGCGGAAACTGCGTGCAGGCCTGTCCCTGCGCCTGCCTGGAGGTAGTGGGGAAAAAGGCCCGCATGATCGAGGGCATAGTGTGCATGGGATGCTCCGCCTGCGTGGCCCACTGCGAGAAGGACGCCATACAGATGCGGGGCTTCTATAACGTGGAGAAAGGCCTTTTCAGGACCGTACATCTTCACCCCGACGACGGATACCCCAAGATTCCCGAAGTGGAGGGCATAGAGGGCCTGACCCCCGTGGAGGAGGTAATCTACAAGCGTCGCAGCAACCGCATCTTCTCCCAGAAGCCCGTCCCCGACGAGCTGGTACGCCGGGTGGTGGAGGCAGGGCGCTTCGCTCCCTCCCACGGTAACTGCCAGCCTTGGAGCTTCATCATCGTCAACGACAGGGAAGAGATGGACAAGATAGCGGACATGATGGACCCCCTTTATCGCTATCTTACCCGGTTCTATTTCTCCGGGAAGACAAACCCTATCGTACGTGGGCTGCTCTCCGTGACCTCGGCGTTGCTGCCTCCCCTCATGGATCAGCGGGCCATGACCGGGGGAACAGCCATCCTCAAGCCAAAGGACGTCTTTCTGGGCGCCCCATGCCTGATCTATCTCCTGGGGGACAAGCGGGGGATAAACAACATGTACGTGGACATCGGCATCTGCGGGCAGAACATGGTCCTCGCCGCCCATTCCCTGGGTCTGGTGACCTGCTGGATGAGCTTCGCCGCCGTGGGGGCCAAGATGCTCCCCCACCTCAAGCGCTACCTGGGCATAAAATGGCCTTACGTGCCGGTAACGGCCATCGTCCTGGGTTATCCGCGGGTAAAAGCCGATTCCATGGTCAAGCGGGAACTGCCACGCATCGTCTGGCGCAAAGGCGGCAAGACCTGGCAAGAGATGCCTTAATGGGGTCAGGTCTTGAAATTTGATACCCCCAGGGCTATCTGTCGACGGCGGCGGTGTGCGCCGTTTGGGGTATGAGTACTCCGGTTGGATCAGGGAGATGACGGACGACCGGGGATGACTGACGGCGTTCCTTCCTGCTCGGATAGGGGTAAACTCGAGACGGCGAACGGCTGCGTCGTGGAGATGCGAGGTTTGACCTCGAGTAAATTGAAGGGGGTGGTTTTATGGCCGTGGATACCAGGTCGGAGTTCTTGAAAAGGCTGGAGGCCCGCGACCCGCGCCTATACATGCTGGCGCAACTCCTTTCCCATCGAGACGTGGTGGCGAGCGCGGCGCGGGCGGTGGCGCGGTCCCGTTTCCGGGAACACAAGGGCCTCCTCTCCAAGATCCTGGAGCTGAGGGCGGAGGACAACCCCAACAAGGTGGGCCTCATCTTCGAGAACGGCGGGCAGTATCCCGACGAGAAGCTCACATACGCCAAACTGTACGCCAATTCCCTGCGCCTGGCCCATGCCCTGCGTAGGGAAGGGTACGTCCGCGGGGACAAGATAGCCCTGGTCATGCGCAACCATCCCGAGTTCGTCTACGCCATGGCCGCTTGCACCATGCTGGGCACCATCCTGGTCCCCATCGACCCTCGGGCCAAGGGCGAGAAGCTGGCTTACCAACTGGCGGATTCCGACGCCGTGGCCGTGGTGACCACGGCCGATCTGTTGCCCGACGTGGAGGAAGCGGCCAAAGGAGCCGCCAACCTGAGGAAAATATATCTCAATCTCAAGCCGGATGCCGATCCCTCCCTGGCTTTGCGGTACGCCACAGTCAACGAGATGCTGGACCAGCCGCGGGTGGCGGACCTGGAGGACCGGGTGGACGACCCCGGCGCGCCGGTGCAGATCATTTATACCTCGGGTGTCACCGGGAACCCCAAGGGGGTGACCCTGGATTCTCGCCGCAACGCCATGTACTGCCTGCTGGGTTATCTGGTGTGGGGATACCGAGAGGACGACGTCCTCTATACCGGGCTTTCCCTGGCCCACGGCAACGCCCAAGCGGTGACCCTCTTCCCCGCCCTCACCATGGGTATCCCGGCGGTGATCAGCCAGCGCTTCACCAAGAGCCGCATCTGGGACATCTGCCGCCGCTACGGGTGCACCACCTTTTCCCTCCTGGGCGGGATGATGTCCGGCATCTACAACGAGCCGCCGCGGCCAGACGACGCCGACAACCCGGTGCGCATGGTCATCTCCGCCGGCACTCCCCGGGCCATCTGGGAGGACTTCGAGCGCCGCTTCGGGGTGGAGATCCTGGAGTGGTACGGGGCCATCGAGGGAGGCTTCGCCTATAAACCCATCGGCGAGGGCCCCATCGGCTCCTTCGGTAAGCCCATCCCCGGCCTGGTGGAGATGCGCGTGGTGGACGAGGAGGACAACGAGGTACCTCCCGGCGTCACCGGGGAGCTCATCTGCCGTATGCTCACCCAGACCAAGGTGGATTACTACAAGAAGCCGGAGGCCTCGGCGGAGAAGATGCGAGGCGGATGGCTGCGTTCCGGGGACATGGTCCACCGGGACGAAGAGGGGTGGTTCTTCTTCGACTACCGCAAGGGCGGGGCCCTGCGCCGCGCCGGGGATTTCATCAAGCCCGACTTGGTGGAAAAGGTCATCGGGGAGCACCCCGACGTCTCCGAGGTCTGCGTTTACGGCATCCCCGCCGCCTCGGGGGCGCCCGGAGAGAGCGACCTGGTGGCCGCGGTGGCTCCCTTCCCTGGCCGGACCATCGATCCCGCCTCGGTGTTTAAGAAAGCCGCGGAGGGGCTGGAAAGGAATTCCATCCCCAGCTACCTCCAGGTGGTGGAGGAGATTCCCAAGAGTCCCTCGGAGAAGCACCTGGACCGGGTGCTGCGCGACCAGTTCCGCCCGGACGCGGAGAACGTCTATCGGCTGGAGGATTATCAGGTTTAGCTGCCTTTAGGACAAAGGGTCGAAAGACGGGCTCCATTTATGGGTGTGGGGGACGTCGACGTCCTGCGGTTGGCGGGAATGTGGCCTGCCTCAGGACGCTTATGGAAAGAGGTTCAGGGAGGACTCAAACCCCGAAGCGGCTTCGGGCCCTGGCCACCGCTTCCTCGGATAGGTACAGGGAGGCAGCGAAGAGGTGGGCCAGCGCGGGATAGGCGGAGAGCTCCAAGTACTCTACGTTTCTCGCCAACTCTTCGGCTTCTTTTCGGAAGGCCTCCGAGAGCAGCATCGATCTGGCCCCAGCCCCGGCGGCGTTGCCCACCTGGCGGATGACGGAGAGGGGTATGGGAGGCAGCATGGCCACGGCGAGGGCGTCCGCGGGATCCAGATAGCTCCCGAAGGCGCCGGCCAAGAGAACCTCCTTCAGTTCCGCGGCGGACACTCCGGCCTCCCGCAGCAGGGCTTCCACCCCCGCGCGTATGGCCCCCTTGGCCTTCTGTATCTCCCTTATGTCCGACTGGGTGATAACCACGCCTCCCCCTCCT
>JACVJF010000061.1 GCA_015711855.1 Candidatus Solincola quzhuomuensis
GATCTCCCGGGCCGTCTCGGCGAGGGTTTTTCCGCCCATGCGGTAAAGCCTCACCGCCTCGGCCCTGAACTCCGGTGGGAAGGGTTTTCCTTGTGCCGTGCTCACTCCTTTCTCGAAGGATCCATTATCCCTCAATCCAGGGTGTCAACGAAAGCGGGTCAACTCCACTCCTCCGAGGGGTTGCTAAAGAGCCTCTCCCAGGGGGACCAGGAGGTTTTGTGGCTCAAGAGCATCCCCGGCATAGGGGATTTTCTGTCCGTCCTCATCCGTTAGAAGATCGGGGACATCTCAAGATTCCCCTCCCCTTCTAAGTTCGCCGCCTACACCGGGCTCGTCCCCTCCACCTACTCCTCGGGGGGCAGGACTTGCCATGGCCGGATCACCAGGCGGGGCAACAAATACCTGAGGTGGGCCTTCATCGAGGCGGCGACCCCCGCCACTAGGTATTCACCCCAGTTCCGCTCTTACTATGAGCGCGTCAAAAGAAGGAAGGGACCAAAGGCGCCAGGGTGACTACGGCGAGGAAGTTGGCCGAGATGGTGTGGTACGTATGGACAGAAAGGCGCCCCTATGAGTGGCGGTAGAGATTTTTTTGGGACCGGGCTGCCCTCTTAAACTTCTGGGCTTGTAGGCCCCTTTTACAGATTAGGGAGCTAGGGTCCCACCCTTATGGTGTGTGCCGGCGTTAATGTCGGGCACGGATGGAAGAATGACCGCGGTGTCCCTACGAGGTCCATAAGCACTATCTTGACTAGGCGCTTTCATGGAAGAATTTTATGGGCACGACCCTGGTCGTTTTCGATTCATGTTTACCGGGTACGCTTTTCCGGGTAGCGTATGAAGGGCGTCCTTTCGAAGGGAGAAAACGGCTGAGTAAGTCGAGAAGGAGATATAATCCAAGAAGGATCTTGGGCCGTATGGCGTGGACGTCCATGATTAAAGCGATACTGGAATGCGATGTGTCTGGGCGGCTTGGGCCTTGAGCAGTGAGGGCATGGTACAGAAGGACGAGGGCAAAGGAGAACGGGCATGTTTTCCGAAACCGACGAGATATTAAGACTGCGGCCCCATCATATGTATTGCAGTCGCTTTCTGCCCCTGGGTGACCTGGGCCGAGGAAACGCCTTCGGATCAGAGATGGAGAGGGTCAGGAGGTTAGCCGAAGAGAACCGCGATGTCATGATCGAGGTGATGGAGGGCCCGGACCAACTGTGCGTCCATTGCAGCGAGTATAAGGATGGTCGCTGCCAAAGCCCGCTCGGCGACGAGGAGAAGGTTAGAAGGTGGGATGCGAGGATTCTGGAGGGATTGGGCATCTCCTACGGGGAGATTCTCAGGGCGGAGGACCTTTTAAGTTTAATCGAGGAGAAAGCTCCCCTGGAATTCTGTCTTACCCGTTGTCCCTGGAAAGCGTTCTGCGCAGCGACTGGACTCGAATAAATTCATCCTTGCGTTTCCCGTCTGCGTGCCTTTTTCTCGGTTCCTCTTCGTGAGCTCCTTTGCCGGAACCTACTCTCCCTGGGCTTGATCGTTCGAGGCAGGGGGATGAGATGGTGCGGCTTAAAGGAAATGGCTAATGATGAGGAAGCCCGGCAGCTTGTGGGCGGGGAAGAGGGCCATCATCGCTGGTAGGCCGAGAGATGAGTCAAAGAAAGACTGGCCTGGCTTTCCCTTTTGGATAGATCGTCGTCAATGCCTTCCCGGTAGTCAAGTGGGTTTTGGGCGGCGATGTGTACCCGGTTCGTGTCGGCACGGCTGTCTGGGGTCTCGACATTAGGATCTGCGGCGCGTTCAACCACGTATCTCAGCACGGCTTTCAGGTCCTGGATGTTGTCCAGCAACAGCCCCTTGTCGTCTGCCAGCTTGAAGATGACCGTGAAAGCACCGATTCCTGGATCTCGTTGAGGTCCAGGACGCGGGAGAGGAGCAGGGGGCCCATCTCCGTTATGGTGGTGCGGATAGGGTGGCCTTTCTCTCCGTAAAGGTCCCAGAAGATGGTAGGAAGCCCCGAGAAATCGGGCGGGTCGATCTTGAGGCTGTCCACCCTTTTCTGGATCGCGTCGTTCATCTTTCCCGGCAGGGAGATACCGCTCACGTCGCCCTTCACGTCGGCCAAGAATACCGGGACGCCCGCCTTGCTGAACCCCTCGGCGAGCAGCTTGAGGGTGACGGTTTTTCCCGTACCGGTGGCTCCGGCGACGAGGCCGTGTCGTTTGGCGAATTTCAACAGCAGGGGGCCTCGCCTCCACTCGGGTTCTTGCCCACGAGTATGCTCTCAAACATGTTACCCCCTTTTCCTATGCCGGTGACGTCCTTTCCTCGCGAATCGTTTTTCAACACCGCTCTATTCTCCGTGGAATGTGAACGCGCGGGTCGTACCGCGTCCCAGCGACTTGGATACTGCCTCATTTCGGGAGGTAAGTATGTGTCCACGCAAGGGTCGTTCCGTATATTTCACGTTATTTGAAATATATCCCCAGGGCGAGGGAACTATCCGGGACGTCTGCCTTGGAGCTGGTCAGCCGTCCGTCCGGGATGCGCCCTGCTCTTCCGCATATCGGCCCTTAGGGCGCAAGATTCCTGGCTGCAGAGGAAACCTAAAATTCCGGCGGCATCAACATACCGCCGGAACGCGCCTCAGCGGAGTGCCTCGATGACGGCCCTGGCGAACTGCTCGCTGGCCTCAGGGCCATCGGCGGTGATTATCTTTCCGTCTATCTCCACCCCGGCTCCGGTGTAGGTGGCTCCCCCTTCCACGAGGTCCTGGGAAGCCGTGGAATAGACGGTCGCCTTTTTCCCCTGCAGCACGCCGGCCCGGGCCAGTATGGCCGGTGCCAGGCAGATAGCCGCCAGGACCTTACCCTGTCCCTCCGCCTCCATGGCCAGGCGGTGGGCGTCGGCAAGGCCGTAAAGAGCCGGGGTCCCCGAACCGCCAATGAAGATCACCGCGGCAAAGTTTGTGGCCCGGGCTTCGGCCAGGGTGAGGTCAACATCCACCAGGGTACCGGACATCCCGGTAGCCTTTCCCCCCTGCGGAGCGGCCACGGACACCCGGAAACCGGCACCTTCAAGGGCCTGGCGCACCGTGCTGTACTCGATGTCTTGGAAGCCGTCCTGGGCCACGACGAGCAGCACGGCTTTCGAAACCGTCGGCAGCGTTTCTTCAGCTGTGGCCGTTTCTTCCGCCAGGGAGGTTCTTTCCCCGGTTACTGCGGGCTCCTCCTTCCCGCCACAGGAGAAAAAGGAAAGCAAGGAGATAACGACAAAAGCGGCCAGAAAGAAGAGGACCGCGACCAGCGTCAACCTGTGAAAAGGCGAGCTCCTCATCTTTTTACCTCCCTTCGGGCGATGAGCCGTAAATGGGATGACGAAGCAGGGCTGGTTCCTACACACCGTTACATGCCGCAAAATCGCCCATCTTCATTATCTATTTTATGACGCAGACACCTCAAGTTGACCTAACAGAGATCGCTGGCCGAAGGATGACCGTGGGTGTTTGACGGCCCGGAATCATCCGAGGAAAGGAGAACGGCGTGTTATCCGGGTAATGACCTACGGCGTTCCTCCGGGTATCTAAACGGATGACTAAACGGATGAATCGGACACAAGAAGGTATAAGAGAAAGCGGGGGATGTGACGGGGTGCTCACCCTCCCGACGACATCTTTCCGCCAGGAATTTTCGCGTTCGTCGGCGTGCGGAAAAAGACAAGCCGAGGGCGAGTGAGCCCCCGGCGTTTATCTCGCGGTGCTTGAGATGCTGGCTCAGATCCCCAGCATCTTCCTCTTCTTCTCGATGTGGGACAGCATCCCCTCCGCGGCCTCCACCGGATCCTTTTCCAAGTGCAGCTCCCCCCCGGTGAGGTCACGGCAGCCGGAGGTGAGGAGTTCCACCAGCTTGGGGCCTCCGGTCACCGGGGGTACCGGGTTCACATAGGTGTAGAGTCCGAGTGCCAGGGCGAAGATGGCGTCGATGGTGGCCTTCTGTTCCATGTATTCTGGGGCGGCGGCCACCACCGGGAGGTCCGGAACGGGGACCCCGCCCAGGGCGGAGGAGACTGCGGCTAGAAGGTCCGCCAGCCGTCCGGTGTCCGTGCAGGTCCCGTAGCTAAGAACCGGCGGTACGCCCAGCTTGGCGCACAGGGCTTTGAGGCCCGGGCCAGCCGACTCCGCGGCCTCCAGAGAGCACAGTCCGGCCACCTGCATGGCCGCGTTACCGCAGCCCATAGAGAGGACGAGGATGTCCCTCTTGATCAGTTCCTTGGCCACGGCCACGCTGTGTACGTCCTGTCCGGTGTCCCGCAGGGTGGTGCAGGAGACCAGCCCGGCCACTCCTCTGATGGCGCCCGCCTTGAGTGCCTCGAGAAGCGGGTCCAGAGTGCCCCCCAGGGCATCCAAGATGCTCTCGGTGGAAAATCCCACCACCGCCTCCCCTACCGGTTGGCCGGTGATGGGCTCCACCGCTCCGCGGCGCGACTCGAAGTTCTCGACGGCCATCTCCAGGAGGCGTGCCGCTTGCTCCTCCGCCCTCTCGGGTTCGTAGTCGAGCCGCTCGGTCACACCCTCGAAGGCCACCAGGTCGCTCACCGGGACGAGCTTGAAGCGGTATCTTTCGGCGTAGATGGGGTCGACGGGCATGGAGCAGTTCATGTCCGCGGCGAAGAGGTCCACACAGCCCGAGGAGAGCACCGCCTCCTGCATGATCCAGTTGCCGGTGAAGCCGTGGAAGGTCTCGTCCATGGACCAGCGTTGGATCATTTCCTGCCCGGTCTCGATGCTGGCGATGACCCGCAGCCCCTTGGCTCCAACGGCCCGAGCCCTCTCCTGCCACTCCGGTCGGCGGGCAAGCTGCACCATGGCGAATCCCAGGAAGGGTTCGTGCCCGTTGGGCAGGACGTTGACGTAGTCCGGGTCCAGCACCCCCAGGTTCACCCGCATGGGATGCGGTCGCGGGATGTTGAACAGCACGTCCTGACAGTACTCGTTGACCAGTTGGCTCTGGTAGGCCATGGCGATACTCATGCGCATGGCCTTGAGGGCCAGGCTGGCGTAATACCCATCTACGTTGGTCAGGCAGGAACTGGTAACCCGCATCATCTCCCCGTAGATGCCACCCGGGAAGATGTCCATTTTTTTCCATACCTCTTTACGCTCCTCCGGAGCCAAGGCCTCCACGATCAAGCTGGGTTGGTCCGCCTTGCGGTTGAAGTCCGCTTCGCAGAAGTCGCAGAGGCGCAGGGCCACGTCCGCATCGCTTCCGGTGGGGTCGACGCCCAGGCGGGAGGCGAAGTCGCGCAACTTGCCCGGCTCGACGACGGAGAAGGGCGTCTTACCGAGGGCCGTTGCACGGAGGGTCTTAAGGGTCTGCTCGGTATGGTAATGGTAGGTGGAGGCCCCCATGACGTTGCGCAGGGCCATCATGCGCATGGCCATGCCGTCGGCGGTTATCCCGCAAACCCCGCGTTTGTCCTTTTCGGCGTCCGCTCGGCAGGGGCCGTTGGAACAAAGGTCGCAGCGGATGCCTCCCATGCAGAAGGGGCATCTCCTGTCCGGGTCGCCGCCCAGACCCTGGGCCTCGTAGCGATCCCAGATATTGGTGATCCCATGCTCCTTCAGACGCCGATAGGCTCGCC
This sequence comes from Candidatus Solincola quzhuomuensis, assembly GCA_015711855.1. Lineage (GTDB taxonomy): Bacteria > Actinomycetota > Geothermincolia > Geothermincolales > RBG-13-55-18 > Solincola_A > Solincola_A quzhuomuensis. The sequence continues at coordinate 5,632 of JACVJF010000061.1, forward strand.
TGACCGACTCGTGGTAAGAGATGCGGTCTCCTTCCATGGTTCACCTCCCGGTGATGTCTCGTCTTGTATCCATATCGAGCAGATAAAATAGCCGCCCAAACCATCGTTCGTGTCCACGAGAACAAAATTAATTATTCCCCTTAATGCCCTTCTTAAGCATCGCGGTGGTAGAAGTCTTTACAATATCCTCGTTTCCTCGCGGGGCCGGGGGACCTTGACCACGAGGATCCGCAAATCCCCGGGGCCGTCGTTCACCCAACGGTGGGGTATGCGGGCCGGACTTTCCACCAGCGTGTCTTCGCCCACACGCTGCGCTTCATCGCCGATTTCCACCGTGCCCTCTCCCTCCAAGACGTAGAAGAAAACGTCCACGGGCGTTATGTGCCGCTTAAGGCTCTCACCCGGCTTGAGCAGGATGTGCACCGCCTGCGCGTGCTCCGTGTCGTAGATCCTGGCCGCGTGCACGTTGTGGGGGTTGGGAATAGGTGGAGCGTCGATGACCCTCACCATCTTCATCGATTTCACCTCCTTTGGAGCTGCCGACGTGGCCGCTCGGACTAACTATGGGGGGCGGGTTTTGCCGTCATGCGGTTTGTTGCGTGATGTTCGTGGCCTACCGAGCCGCCCTTGTGTTAGTCCTGAATCCCTCCTCCTTTGTGCGTTCGTTAGATAATATATGCTTTTGAATTATGTATGTCAATAACATATATATGAAAAGGAGTCTAACCACGCCGTTGGAAAAGAACCGTAAAAGGAAACTTTGGGGAATGGCGAAGGAAGAGAGTATCGTGAAACGTAAGTCGGTTCTTATGGAGAAGAGCTGTCCCCCTTGCCGTTTTAACCCACACAAGAGAAACAACGCTTTTGAGTTTGGACCCAGGCGGCCGAAGGGAAAACCCTAATGAGTTGCGATGAGGGGCTCAAAGCGAAATCTCTAAGGAAGCGTGCAGGATGTTTCTTCCCTCTCGTCGAGGAGGGTTTAGAGACGTTCATAGGCGGCAGATCAGCCGTAAAGGCATGGGCGTAGGGAAAAGGTTTTAGGGCGATGTCTTGGGAAACCGGAGGGAAAGGGGTCCCCTCCCAATGTTCAAGGGATTTTTCGGCCGGAAATTCATGCGCGTATGCTGCGGATCGCGCGGATGATTGAAATATATGTCCGAAACATATTAAATTGATGTCGGGAAAGAAGGATGTATTAAAGGGGATAGGCCTTGGCCGGAAGAAGTGCGAAACGAGGCGATCTTCTGGCGGATATGAACTTCTATATCCGGGAAGGCCCGGGGAAGAGGTTCATCGAACCGCGCATCCTCTTCATACTGCGCCGGGGCCCGGCCCATGGCTACGAGTTGATGCGGAAAATGGGGGAGGTCCCACTGCCCGGGCCCCTACCCGACGTCGGAGCCGTGTACCGTAAGTTGAGGCGCCTGGAGGAGGAAGGTCTGGTCTCCTCACGCTGGACGAGAGCGGAGAGGGGGCCGCAGCGTAAGGTCTACCGTCTCACCTCCAAAGGGAGGAAAAGGCTCGCCCTGTGGACGGAGGCCATCCGGGCTAGGGTCGCCATCCTCCAACGTTTCCTGGAGCTTTACGACAGCGAGGCTAGCTAACGCCGGTAGAAGCCCCGCTAGGCCATGAATTCTGCTTTCCCGGGAGGGGTCCATCGATGGGCTCACGCCGCCGCAGTACGGTTGCCTCTCTACGGCGGGACTTGATGACCCCCTAGACCGTCGGTCGGCCGATTAGGAGGGTCTTCCGGAAGGCAAAACCGGAGCGAATCGCCCTCCCTAATTTGTAGTACTACCTAATCCATTCGGCGCGCTCCCCCCGCTGGACGGGCGGGAAGGAAGAAGGGTCGGCGGCCGGTGGCTTTGCAGTAGAGGGCGGGCACCTTTTCCAGGTAGTACGGGAGCCATTCCTCCTCGATGAGCACGATGGCGCATCCTCCAAAGCCTGCTCCCGTCATGCGGCAACCGTAGACGCCCGGTTGGGCCAGGGAAAGCTCCTGCATGGCGTCAAGCTCCGGGGAGGAGACCTGGTAAAGGTCGCGCAGGGAGGCGTGGGATAGGTTGAGGAGGGTTCCCACCCCCTCGGGATCCTTGGCTTTCAGTCGGGTGACAGTCTCCAGGACTCTCAGGTTCTCCCTAACCACGTGTTCCGCTCGCCGACGCAGCGTCTCGGGAAGTAGTCCTCTCGCTTTTTCCAGTTCCTCCACGGTCACCGCCGCCAGGGTATCCCTCTTCCCCAAAAGCGGGGATAAAAGCCTTAAGGCCTCAACACATTCCTGGCGACGGATTCGGTATTCCGATCCCGCCAAGGAGCGGCTCACGCCGGTGTGGGCGATGAGGAAGACGGCCGGGGACAGGTCACAGGGCACGTGACGGTGCTCGAGGGTGGAGCAGTTCAGGAAGAGAGCCTTTCCCTCCCTGCCGAAAGCCGAGGCGTACTGGTCCATGACGCCGCAGGGTACCCCCACGAATTCGTTCTCCGCCCGCCAAGCCAAAGCGGCCGCCTCTTCCGGGGAGAGCTCCACGCCGAGGCTGGCGGCGGCGAAGGCCATGGCCACCTCCAGGGATGCGGAGGAGGAAAGCCCCGCCTCAAGCGGAAGGTCGCCGAAGATGAGGGCATCAAAATCGGGGAGCCGGTGCTCTCTTCCCAGGAGATGAAGTACCCCGCGCACGTAGTCGCACCAGTCACCTCTGGGCCTCAGGCTGCGCAGGTCCAGGTTCACCTCCTTTCCGATGCGGGCGGAAAATACGCGGGAAGGTGGACCATCCTTGGGTCGGAGAAGTATGTAGGTGCCCATTTCTAGGGCTATGGGCAGGACGTGCCCGCCGTTATAATCGGTGTGTTCGCCGATAAGGTTAACCCTGCCGGGAGCGAAGTAGAGTGCCGGGGATTCTCCTCCGCCGAAGCGAGATGCGAACTCCGTGCGGTACCTGTCCAATTCCTCATGCGGGAGGGACATGCCTTCTCCTCTCACTTCCCTCTTCCAATTCAGGCCCTCTCCTCCCGGGCTTTGAACCTCTCCACCGCTTCTCGGAGCTCGGCGGCCTTCTCCTCGGGGACGGTGGTGTTGATGTGCGCCCAGGCTCCCGTCTCCGAGGAAGCGCTGTACTTCAACTTGTCCCGGTCGCGTAGGGGCGGGTAGAACTCGATATGGAAATGGTAATGGGGATATGCGGAACCGTCGGTAGGGTCCTGGTGCATGCACATCATGTAGGGGAAAGGGAAACCGAACAGGGCGTCGTATCCACCCACCACGCGCTTGAGGGAGAGCGCCAGCCCGCGCAGCTCCTCGCGGTTCATAGCCGCCAGCGAGCCCAAATGCCGCTCCGGGATGAGGATGACGTCGTAAGCGTACTGGGCGAAGGGGGGCACGAAAGCGGCGAACCCCTCCGCGCGATGCACGATCCGCCCGCCGTCTTCCAGCTCGTGCCGTAAAAGGTCGCATAGAAGGCAGGAGCCTCTCCGCTCCATGTGTTCCCGGCAAGCTTGGAGCTCAGTCCTTACCCGGAGGGGGATGAAGGGAAAAGCGTATATCTGCCCGTGGGGATGGTCGATGGTGACCCCCACCTCCTCGCCGCGGTTCTCGAAGATGAAGACGTAGTCTATATCGGGAATACCTCCCAGAAGTATGTAACGTTCCCGCCAGTGCCGCACCAGCTTGACCAGGTGCTCGAGGGGCAGCTCTGGGAGGGTGGCTCGGTGGTCGGGCGTGTATAGGGTGACCTCGCATTTGCCCAGGCTGGGAAGGACCGGGATGAGGTCGTCGCCCTTCAAGCCCGGCGCAGGGGGTTGGAGGACGAGGGACGGGAAGTCGTTGTCGTAAGCCAGAACCTCGTAATCGTCCGGCACCTTCCCTGAACCGGGGCAGAAGGGGCAGGTTTCACGCGGGAGGAGCGGGCGCTCCTGGCGCATGGGGGAGACCATTGTCCAGGTCCCGAGCAGGGGATGCCATCTAAGTTCCACGTTCGAGCCGTCCTTTCCCAACGTGATCCTCAAGGTGGATTATAAACTCCGGGCCCGGGGTCATGTGCGGTCCTGCCAGGGGAAGGCGCCGCTCCAAGCGAATCTTCCGTCCCCTCCACGGAGCCAGGTAGGGGATGATCTCCACGCCCGAGGAGGCGGCGCGGCGGAGGGTTTCAGCGAAAAGGGGGTCGGTTTCCGCATTGGCGGCGAAACAGCGGGCCCCCGGGTGTTTTACCACGAAGACGACGCAGGCGCGGTATCCCTCTCGGCAAGCGCGCATGAGCTCCTCCAGGTGGCGGCTCCCCCTTTTGGTGGGCGCATCGGGGAACAGGGCCACCCCATTCACGGCCAGAGTGCATCCCTTGACCTCCACGAGGCAAGGTGGGCCCTTTCCCTCCAGGAGGAAATCGAGGACGCTTTCCCCATAGCGATGCTCGGGGGTTATGTGGGCGATGCCGGTAAATTCCTCCAACCGTTTCTCCCTCAGCGCTTCGGCGAAGAGGAGATTGGGAAGCCGGGAGTCGATGTTCACCCACCCTTGCGGGCATTCCACGCCGATGAGATCCCAGGAAGTTCGCCGTCGCTCACCGTTGGCCGGTCTCAGCCGTACGCGCACCCCAGGGATCAGGAGTTCCCGCAGCCGTCCGGGGTCGGGAACATGCGCCTCTTCCCTCCTGCCTCCCACTTCCACCACGGCCAAGAAACGGTTGGACCTATCCAGGAAGACGCCCTCTTTCCATGTGCCGACGTCCATGAAAAGAAGGATACCCTGCACTTTTCCCGATCTCCATGACCTTAATGTCAGGCGCTTGAATTCTTTCGAGTAAACGGTGGTTTATGGATGTACCTTAATCCATCCCCGCAGGTAGCGTTTTCTCGATCGTAAAAAGTCGTAGTCCGCTCATGGTATTTATGGGCGAAGCGTATTCACTCCGCTCGTTTCCGATACATGGCTTTTGTAGGGCTGAAGGTCGATCGGGAGCTTTGGACATCGGTCACCTCCGGGCTTTTTCTTCCTCGGCCTCGATCTCGGGTCGTCTTTCACCACCGATGCTAGAGGAGCCTGAGGAGCTCGAACGTACCTGCGCCGGACGGTTTGCCGAGGCCTACTTAAGCGGACTACAGGTAGGGCACGAAAAAGCGGAAGACGGAACCTCCTCCGGGGCGGGGCTCGTACCACAGGCGACCGCCGTGGGCTTCTGCGATGCGGCGCGCCAGGTAGAGTCCCAGACCCAGTCCTTCCGAATGATAGAGCGCCTGCTCCTCCTGGAAGAAGCGCTCGAAGATGCGCTCCCGGTTCTCCTCCCTTACCCCCTTTCCACGGTCCAGTACGGAGAGGAGGACACCTCCGGGGTGGGCTTCCACCTCTATTTCCACCTCCGTGTCCGGGGGAGAGAACTTCACCGCGTTGTCCAGGAGTATGACCATCAACTCATGGATGCGAAGGGGATCGATTGAGCAGGTGCCCATCTCCCCCTTGACCTTAATGTGGAATTCCCTTTCCGGAAAGCGCGCTCCCATCTCCGAGACTATCCTGCGTACTAGCCCTACCAGGTCCTGTTTACTACGCCGGATCGTGAAGTGATCCCGCTCCAGCATGGAGGCGTGTACCAAGCCGTCGGAGACCTCTGCCAGCCGCTCGGCGGATGAGACCAGGGCCTCGATCACCTCCGCGCGAGTGGTCTCGTCCATCTGTCCTTCGTGCTCCTTGAGGAGCTGCGCATACCCGCTGAGGAGGGCGGTGGGGTGTCGGAGCTCGTGGGAGGCGATATCCACGAACTCGCGCAATCCTTCCTGGTAATCCCAGCGGTCCTCCTCGATGGCGATCGCCCTTCCCAGCATTATGAGGATGTCGATATCCGCGGCGGTGAAGCTCCTCTCATCGGCGAAGAAGAAGCAGAGGCACCCGGAAGGTTTTCCCTTGATGTGTAAGGGGTAGGCCAGGATTTCCTTGGGGTTTAGGGAGGAGAAATCGGGATCCCTCTCAGCCATCGAGAGGTCCATATCCTTGATGGAGACCGGAGTGCTCAGCCCGCGCTGCAATAACTGGTAGCATAAACAATCATCCGGTTTCTCGCACACTCGGAAGCCTTCCTCCGGCTTCTCCGAGACGAATGTCTCGAACCTCCCGCCCCGAAACCTACCGTAGCGGGCCATCCGGGCGTTGAGCATCTCCCGGCCGGAAAGCACGATGTTGAAGATATTAGAGATTGCGTCGTGGCCAAGGCTCAGCAGGGTCCTGTTGAGCGCTTCCAGCCTGCTGCGGGCAAGCTTGCTCTCCGTTATGTCCCGGGTGATGGCGATGAAGCCCGTCGGTCTGCCCCAGGCATCGCGGAGCAGTGAGGCGCTTATCTCCACCCAGCGCCGCGTGCCGTCCGCCCTCACCAGGATATATTCTTCGCGCCGGAAACCTTCTTCACCCACCGGAGTGCGCATGGATTCCGCCGCCCGCGCTTGGTCCTCCAAGGCGATGAATTCGAGTACGTTACGGCCGAGCACCTCCGCCTGATCTCGGTAGCCGAGGATTTCGACTGCGCTCCGGTTGGCCATGGTTATCCAGCCTTCGAGGTCGGTGACCACGATGGAGTCGGGAGAGGTCTCCACCAGAGAGCGGTAACGCGCCTCGCTTTCCCTGAGCCTCGTTTCCGCCTCCCGGCGCTCGGTGACGTCGCGGGCGTTGACCACGATTCCCCTGACCGCGGGGTCGTCCAGGAGGTTGCAGGCCACCGCCTCCTGCCAGCGGTAGGTGCCGTCCTTGTGTCGCCATCGGTACTCGGCTCTCTCCGTCACCCTTCCGGCCTGTAATTGGCCCATGAACCGGTCCACCAAGGAGGGTACGTCGTCGGGATGGATGAAATCCAGGCTGCTCATGCCCTGAACCTCCTCGAGGGAGTACCCGGAGATCCTCCGCACCGAGGGGCTCAGGTAGCGTATCTTGAGGTCCTCGTCCAAGACGACGACGAGGTCGTAGGCGTTTTCGGTAATGGCCCGGAAGTACCTTTCGCTGCGCTCCAGCCGTTCCAGGGTCTCCTTTAACTCCCGCGTCCTCTCCTGCACGGTTTCCTCGAGGTCACGACGACGAGCCTCCAGCTCCTCCTCTAAGCGCCTTTGCTCGGTCACGTCGTGGGCGATGTTCATGATCTCCAGCACTTCACCGCGGTCGTCGAGCAGTGGGACCCCTATCACGTGGGCAATGATCACCGAGCCGTCCTTACGGAAAAACCGCAGGTCTTCCCGCGTGACCGCATGGCCGGCGAAGAGCTGACCCATGGCCGCCGCCACCCGGGGGTAATCGTCGGGATGGAGGAGACCTAGCTCGAGGACGTTGCGGCCCAACAGCTCCTCTTCCGGATACCCGATGAGGTCGGAGACCACCCGGTTGATGCTGGTGAGGATGAGGTTCCGGTCGTAGGAGAAGACGGCAAAGCGGGCGTTGTCGTGGAGGATCCGATAGCGCTCGCGGGCATCGCGAAGCGTTTCCTCCAAGCGGTGTTGCTCCGTGACGTCGCGGGTCACGGCCAGGTAGTATTTTTCGCCCCCGTGACTTAAGGAGGTGAGGGAGACCTCGGCCATGAAGGGTTCCCCGTTTTTCTTGACCGAGGGGAAGCGGTGCCTCCTTCCCAGCACGTCCGCTTCGCCGCCAGAAGTCATGGCCTGGAAGGAGCGGCGAAAGCGTTCGCGACGGTCCTCCGGCATCATGAGACCGGCCATATCCTTGCCGCAGGCTTCTCTCGTGGGGCATCCCCAGAGGGCCTCGGCGGCCGGATTGAGGTAGACGATGCGACCCTCGCCATCCACACAGACCACGGCTTCTGGAACAGCCTCCAGGATGTCGAAGGCCACCTCTCGGATGGAGAAGCCTGTCCTTGCTTCCTTTCGAGCGTGGCTCCCAGCTTGGTTCGTATGTCGGCACTCGCCCTTTCCGCCGCGGTCGGCTTTATCGCTTACGCTCACTTCCGCCTCCCAGCCACGCAGCAACCCCACAGATATGTATATACCCAGATTTCGCCAGAAAATCCCAGAGGCGTCTCCTAGAGATTCCGGATAAGAACGTTCTCCGCAAGTTCCGGTCCCGACGTTTCTCGTCGTGCCTTCAACCGTTCCTCTGCCGGGCAAGGGGGTGGAGACGGTGGTGAGGCGAAGATCGAAGATACGACCCCATATACTTTTCTCGTCGTGCTTTCACCCGTTATTCTGTTGGGCAGGGTTATGGAGACGGTGGTGAGGCGAAGATCGAAGATACGACCCCAAATATGCGGTGGATGATGATTTCGTGGAACGTGAATGGGCTGCGCGCCGCCCACGCCAAGGGCTTCCTGGATTGGTTCCGGGGCGCGCATCCGGACGTACTCTGCCTGCAGGAGACCAAGGCCCACGAGGAGCAGCTGCCGCGGGAGCTGCGTGAGGTCGAGGGCTACCGGGCTTGGTTCTCTGCGCCTCGGAGAAGGGGTTACAGCGGGGTGGCCCTGTATTCGCGCCCCGAACCCAAAGCCGTCCGGGGCGGGATGGGCATACCCCGGTTCGACGAGGAGGGCCGGATGCTTTCCGCGGACTACGGGACCTTCCTGCTATTAAACGTCTATTTCCCCAACGGCAAGCAGTCACGGGAGAGGTTGGCCTACAAGCTGGATTTCTACGAGGCCTTCCTGGAGCACGTGGAGGCACTGCGGTCGAAGGGGAAGAGCATCGTCATCTGCGGCGATTTCAACACCGCCCACAAGGAGATAGACCTGGC
>JACVJF010000062.1 GCA_015711855.1 Candidatus Solincola quzhuomuensis
TTACATCTACAATCACGTGAGGCCCCACCAGAGCCTGGGTTATCTCACCCCGGCCGAGTTCCTGAGGCGGTGGCAGGAAAAGAAGCAGTGTGGGGATAAGGTGTCCACGATGTAGTGAACCAGCACACGGATTTTTTGGAACGGGCCGAGTTCTCCATAATGGTGAAAGCCACGGGTCCCTGCCTGGTGGAGCGGGCCATGTATTTCAACTATCCCCGCTGACGCCGCCTGCCGCGGGAGAAGGCGACCCGGGGCGCGGCAGAGAAGTATATTATGAGATACCCCGAAAGGCTCTCGTCGACGGAGGTAGGGAATTGATATGTCCGGAATGCGGTAGTTACCAGCCAGATCGAGCCAAGTTCTGCGGCATATGCGGCACGCCTCTTTCTCAGGAAAGCCTGGTGGAGAGCTTCCTGCGCGAAAAGCCGGAGCAGGAGATAAGGCTTCCCCGCTTCCGAAGTCCTTGGTTCTACTTATCCGTCATCCTGCTCCTGGCGGTCACCCTGGCCCTCCTCACCGGAGCCGTATACCTGGTCTACCGCGTGGCCCGGGGAGAGGAGGAAAAGGCACCCGAGGAGGAAGGGCAAGAATACCTGCAGTACTATGACGAGATTTTGGGCTTCGGCTTCGCCTATCCTCACGGCTGGATGGTGGAAAAAGGACAGGCCACCGGCGAGGAGCTGACCTCCCTCCGGGTAGTGTTAACCTCCAGGAAATATCTGGAAATAAAGGCCTTCGTCCTCGACCCGGTCGTCTCCGTGGGTGGGTTGGAGGGAATCCGGGAATACCTGGAGCAGAGGGCGGTGGATCACGTGCGTTCCCTAGGCGGAACCGTACAGGAGGAGGGCGCGTCTCTTCTCACTTACACCAGGGTGGGCGAGATGCCCGCTTTCTATCTGGAATTCGAGGCCAACCTGATGGGAGAGCCGACCTCCTTCTTCCTACAATACGTCATCTCCGACGACTGCTGTTTCCAGTTCGAGGGGCGGTCCCCCAGTGAGGAGATCCGAGGCGTGCGACCGCTTTTCTGGTCCATCGCGGATTCTTTATACCGGCGGCAGCCCGAGACGTCTCCGGGATCCGGCTCCGCCGGCGAGGAGAAAGGCGACTGACGGCAAGCGACGGATGGGGGTGAGAAGGGTGCGCATCGTGGTGACGGGGGGAGCCGGTTTCATAGGTTCCAACCTGGTGGACGCACTTCTCCGGGAAGGGCACACGGTCACCGTTGTGGACAACCTGTCCACGGGAAGGTTCGAGAACCTGCTCAACGTGAAGGACGCCGCCCGGGAGAACCGCTTCTCCTTCCTGCACATGGACATAAGGGAAGCTTCCCTGGTGGCCGCCTTCAAGGGGAAGGAACAGGACGCGGTCATCCATCTGGCGGCACAGCCCGACGTGAGGGTGTCGGTCAAGAACCCCCTCCTGGACGCGGATGTCAACATTCTTGGGACCATCAACGTCCTCCAGACGGCGGTGGAGAACGGGGTGAAGCGCTTCATCAACACCAGTTCCGGGGGATGCGTTTACGGCGAGCCGGAGTCCATACCCGTCTCGGAGGACGCACCCCGACATCCCGATTCCCCCTACGGGGTGAGCAAGAACGTGGCCGAGGAGTACATCGGGTATTACCGGAGGACTCACGGGATATCCAGTTGCACCCTGGCCCTGGCCAACGTGTACGGTCCTCGCCAGAACCCCTTCGGCGAGGCCGGGGTGGTGGCCATCTTCATCGGCAAGATGCTCGCCGGGGAGGAGCCGGTGATTTACGGGGACGGCGAACAGACCCGGGATTTCGTGTACGTGGACGACGTGGTCCGGGCTTACCTGGCCGCTCTCACCAAGGGCGAAGGGGAGTTCATCAACATCGGCACCGGCGTGGAGACCTCGGTCAACGACCTCTACCGTCTCCTGGCGGAACTCATGGACTTCGATGGGCAGCCCGCCTACGCTCCCCCCCGCCCGGGGGAACTCTCGCACATCGCCCTTCAGGTGGGAAAGGCCAAGAAGGTCTTGGGCTGGAAGCCCACCGTGCCTCTTAAGGAGGGCCTGGCCCGCACCGTGGAATGGTACCGAAAGAACCTGCGGAGGTAGAGCTTGCGCTTCACCGACATTCACTCCCACGTCCTTCCGGGATTCGACGACGGCGCCTCCGACGAGGGCGAGTTCCTGGAGATGGTCCGCTGTGCCCTGGACCACGGGACATCGCGCATGGTGGCCACCCCCCACTGCGACCTGGAGGTCTCCCCGGTGCGGCCGGAGGACGTGCGCGCCGCCGTGCGAGGCTGCCGGGAGCGGCTGCGCGACCTGGGTTGGGAGCTGGAACTTTTGCCCGGTATGGAGGTGAGGATCAACTCCGGCCTCTACGTCATGGCCCGCGAGGACGGAACCCTGGAGAATCTGACCCTGGGGGAAAGCGGGAGGTACATCCTGGTGGACCTCCCCCTGGCGGATGCGCCCTTGGGCATGGAGGAGACCCTCTTCCGGATACAGCTTCGCGGGTTCAAGCCCATCCTGGCCCACCCGGAACGCAACCGATGCCTCGCGGAAATCCCCGGCAAGATGAGGGAACTTCGCCAGCGGGGCATAATACTCCAGGTCAACTCCGGCTCCCTCTGCGGGATGTACGGCCGTACGGCTCGCCGCACGGCCATCGCCCTGGTGGAGGAGGGCCTCGCCTCCCTGGTGGCCTCGGACGCTCATCAGGCCCGCGGAAGGGACCCGGATCTATCCGGGGCCTGGAGGACGGCGCGCCGCAGGTGGGGTCAAAAAAAAGCCGAGCTGCTCTTTGTCGAGAACCCGTCCCTCATCCTGGCCGGCGAGGACCCCGTTCCCAACCTCTGACTTAGGAGATATCCGGGACCACGACTTCGGCTCCTCGTTGAGCGCAAAGGGCCCGAACCGTACCCGTCCGGTAGTTCGCCCCGATAGCCTGCCCCGTGCGGTCGCATATGGTCGCATATAATAATAAGGTCGGCGGGAAGCCCGTGTCTCACCATCCGGAGAGGACGAAGGAGCCGAGGAGTTGAAGGACGAGAGCCTCTGGATCCAGGACTTTCGCCACGATCCCCGCCGTAGCGGGATATTCCTGGATTTCGACGGGACCATCAGCGCCATCACCCCCACCCCGGGAGGAGCCGTTCTCCACCCTCGGGCCGCCGAGATCCTTCCCGACCTGGCCCGGTTCTATCCCCTGTGTGTACTCTCCGGGAGACGGGTGACGGACGTCGCCTCCCTGGTGGGCCTGGCGCACGTCCACTACGTGGGCGTGCACGGCATGGAATGGCTGGAGGGAGACGAGCCCAAGATGGACCCCGAGGTCCTGCCCCACTTACCCAGCCTGGACCGTGCTCGTTCCGAACTGCTCGAGTCCCTTGCCGACCTGCCCGGCCTCGTCCTGGAGGACAAGATGCTCACCCTCACCCTCCATTTCCGGGAAGCTCCCCATCTGGAGGAGGAGGCCGTGCGCCTGGCCGAAAACCTGGCCTTGCGGCTGGGCCTGCGGACCAAGAGAGGTCGCATGGCCGTGGAGCTGCGGCCCCCCGTGGAGATCGATAAGGGAACGGTCATCATCCGCCTGGCGCGGGGTTGGGGGCTGCGCCGGGGTCTTTACGCCGGCGACGACCTTACCGACGTGGACGCCTTCCGCGGCCTGCGCTATCTCATGCGCGAGGGCGGCTTCGAGGGGGTGGCGGTGGCCGTCCTCTCGCCGGAGGTCCCGGTGGAGTTGGAGGCGGTGGCCGACCTGACCGTGCAAGGGCCGGAGGGGCTCCTGGATCTGCTCGAGCGCCTTCGCACCGAGTGACTCCTCTCCCCGGGGCGCGCGGTGGCCTACCCTACCAGACCAGCTCCATGGCGTCCTTTGGATTCTCCACCTCCACCACCTCCGCCACCCTTCCGCTGTGCAGGCGTATGGTGCGGTGGGACATCTCCGCTATGGCCGAGTTGTGGGTTACCAGGATGATGGTCTGGCCTTTTTCCCGGTTGATCTCCTGCATGACCTTGAGCACGTTCTTGCCCGTCTCGTAATCCAGCTCCCCCGTGGGCTCGTCGCAGAGGAGGATGGGCGGGTCCTTGACTATGGCCCTGGCTATGGCCACCCTCTGCTGCTCCCCTCCGGAAAGCTGGCTGGGGAAGTGGTCCAGACGCTTTCCGAGCCCCACCATTTCCAGGGCTTCCCGGGCTTTGCCCCGGGTGTTGGGCGAGACGAGCTCCAGGGCGAACTCCACGTTCTCCAGGGCGGTCAGGGTTGGGATCAGGTTGAAGAACTGGAAGATGAACCCGATCTGGGTGCGCCGGTAGTCGGTGAGTTGCTTCACGTCCAACCCGGAAATGTCCATACCGTTGACCACCAACCTCCCGCTGGTGACCGTGTCCATTCCACCGATGAGGTTGAGCATGGTCGTCTTCCCGGACCCGCTCGGCCCGAGGATGACGATGAACTCCCCTTCCTTGATGGTCAGGTCGACGTCCTGCAGGGCCTTCACCTCCACCTCGCCCAAGGGATATATCTTGTTCACCTTGTCGAAGACGATTATGTCCCTTCCGTTCACTCCCACGGTCATGTCCATCCGCCTCGCTCCGGCCTATCTCGTCTCCCTCTCCTGTCGTGATCCCTGCCCCGCCCTCCGGGACATACGCCTCCTCTTCCCGAAGAGCGCTCTGCGGTTTGCCCCCGCCAACGTCGTCCTTCTCCTCATGTATGTTTCTCGGTGTTCTGGGGATCCCGTTCACCTGCCTTTTCCTCTCCCGAGGGACGGGTGTACACCGTTTCCTCTGCTCGGAAACGCTACCACGATCCCTCCACTCATTCAGGATATCATCTCACCTAAGCGTTTCATCGACCAGCCTCCGCCCCGTATTGAACCCTTGCGACCTTCTTCACCCGTTTCTCCGCGTGGGGACGATTCGAGGACGAGAGCGGTTCCCCGTCTCCGCGGGAGCGGTTCGGAAAGGACCGTGAGGGCGTGACCGCGTCATGCGGTAGGTAAACCACCTACGCTGCCTCGCTCCCTCGGGTCAACTCCGAAGGAGCCGATGGAACAGACGCAGGTAATCGAGGACGTGTCGGGTGCAAAGAAAGTGCTTGCGCACCTTCTCGTGGCCGGCGTCTCCCATGCGCTGGGCGGTGGCCGGGCTCTCCAGCAGCAGGCAGACCTTCTCCGCCGCCTCCTCGATGCGGTCCACCAGGAAACCGTTGACGCCGTCCTCCACCTGGAGTAGTATGCCCCCCACCCTTCCGGCCACCACCGGCTTCCTTTTCCACATGGCCTCGGTGACCGTCAGCCCGAACCCCTCGCGGAGGGACTTCTGCAGCACCACCGAGGCCATGGCTTGGAAGGCGCTGACCTCCACGTTCCCTATCCCCTGTTGGTTGGAGAGGAGGAAGACGTCTGGGTCCCCGGCGCTGTACTCGTAGGTCTTCTGGTAGTAGTGCCAACCCTCGGGGTCGTCGTCGGCCATGCTGGCCAGGTAGACCAGCTGGACGTCCCGGTGTTTCTTCTTCACCTCGCGATAGCAGTCCACCAAGCCCAGGGGGTCCTTCCAGGGATCGAAACGGGACACCTGCAGCATTATGGGCCGGGTCTCGTCCACCCCGTAGCGACGGGCAATGTCCGACTGCACCCTCTTCTCGGGGATGATGTTCTTGGCGCTCAGGGGGTCGATGGAGGGCATGATGAAGACGATCACGGGCACGGCAAGGGGCGATTTGACGTAGGCCTCCATGGTGAACACGGCCGCGTCGTAACGGTCGATGTACCGCTTGAGGAACTCCCAGGCGTCCTCGCGGGCAAAGGTGGAATCTATGTGGCACCGCCAGATCCATTTGCCCTTGCGGTATACGGTACCCTCCAGGGCGGCGATCATGGCGCAGGGCTGGGGATCGTGCACGATGACGAAATCGTATTCCTGGTCGAAGCGGGAGGCGTTCTCCTCGCACACCGACAGGTACTTGAACCTCATCTCATCGGTTATGGGGATCTCCATGCCCTGCAGGGCGTTATGGAAGAACTTGGTAATTGTGAAGAAGTCCTGATCGCCCTGGATGAGCCGCCACTCGGCGTGCAGCCCCACGCTCTCCATGAGGGGAACCAGGGTATAGAGCATCTCCGCCACGCCGCCCCCGTGCGCGGTGCTGTTCACGTGCACCACCTTGGCCCCCTTCAGCCCGGCGGCCAGCTCGTTTATCTCCTCCAGCACTTCCGGGTCGGCTATGCCGCGGTACTGTTCGATGTTCCGCGGTTGGACGGGAACCCTCGGCAACATGTCTCCTCCCATCCTCGTCCCAAACGCCTGGACGGCTTGCTTCACGCGTAGTTATTCTAACGACCGCGGCAGCGGTTAGTCGACCGTCCGGCCGCGTCTTTAGGTCCCTCCGGACCCCTTACCTTTCTCCTCCGCCGGTGTGATAAATTTTTACTGGCCGCTGGTGGCCTCGGGAATGCCGCTACTCAGAGGGGAAGGAGATGATCGCATGGTCATGAAGGTCTTCGAGGAAAGGCGCAGCATACGCAGGTTCGGCGATCGGCCCGTGGAGGACGAGAAGCTTCAAGCCGTCCTGGAAGCCGCCCGCCTGGCGCCCTCCTGGGCCAACATGCAGTGCTGGACTTACGTGGTGGTCAAGGACCGGGAGACCCGAGAGGCCGTCTCCGCCACCCTGGAGAGAAACCCGGCCCAGAGGTCGGTGGTCGAGGCCCCGGTGCTCATAGTGGCCTGCGCCGACCCCGAGCTCTCCGGGAAGGTGAAGGATCAGAGCTATTACCTGGTGGATATAGGCATATCCCTGCAGCACCTCTGCCTGGAAGCCTGCAACCAGGGACTGGGCACTTGCTGGATCGGATGGTTCGACGAGGACCGCGTGAAGTCCATCCTCGGCATCCCGGAAAACATCCGCGTGGTGGCCATGACTCCACTGGGATATCCGGCGGTATACCCCGAGGCGCGGGGGCGCAAACCACTGGAGGAGATCGTCTTCCGAGAGAGATGGGGCCAGAGGTGACGTCATATGTAATATTTTTCCATTTAATCTCACCGTCCCTCCGCCCCACCGGTGCTATACTGGAAGGGAAGGGAGGATGCCATGGAGCTGGACGAGCTGGACCTGGAGACCATCACCCCGCGCCAGGTCCGTCAGTACCTCCGCGACAAGTACGTCATCGTGGCTTCCAACCGCGGCCCGGTGGAATTCCGGCGCTCATCGGACGGTGCCATCCGGGTCTACCGAGGGGCGGGAGGAGTGGTCACCGCCATGTCCGCCGCGCTGGCGGCCACGGAAGCGGTATGGATCTCCACGGCGCGCACCCGAGAGGACGCGCTCATGGCCCGATCGGCTCCCGGGCAACGACTGGGCATGCCCACGGAAAACCCCCAGTACTGGGTGAAGTTCATCGTCCCCGACAAAGACGAGTACCACCAATACTACAACGTGATCAGCAATTCCCTCCTCTGGCCGCTCCAGCACTACCTCTTCGACGTCATCCGCAACCCTTGCATCGACGAAAGCGTCCACCAGGCCTGGAACGACGGGTATCGTAAGGTCAACCGACTCTTCGCCGACGAGATCGTCAAGGAGATACGCTCCACGGACAGAAAACCCCTGATCTTCCTCCAGGACTACCACCTCTTCCTGTGTGCTCAGTACATCCGCAGACGGGAGCCCGACGTGCTCATCCATCACTTCACGCACAGCCCCTGGGTGCAGCCCGATTACCTGCGCCTTCTCCCCCAATCCATGCGCCGGGAGCTCCTCCAGGGCATGCTGGCCAACGACGTCTTGGGCTTTCACACCCACCACTACGCCAACAACTTCCTCCAGTGCTGTCGGGAAGGCGAGGCGGTCCGGGTCTCCGTGGATTCCAAGCGGCGCGTGATCCGCCACGGCGACCGGGAGACCTACGTGCGCCACTATCCCATCTCCATAGACCACGAAGCCTTGGAAAGGACGGCCGGCCGTCCCGACGTGGCCGAACACCGCGCCCGCCTGCGGACCCTCGCCGGAGGCCGGAAACTCCTGGTGCGCGTGGACCGCGTGGAACCCTCCAAGAACATCCTTCGCGGGCTGCGGGCTTACGAGAACTTCCTGCGGCGCCATCCCCACTGGCATGACCGGGTCGTGTTCGCTAACCTCCTCTACCCCTCCCGCCTGGATCTGCCCCTCTACCGGGAGCTTAAGCGGGAGATCGAGGAGACGGCACACGCCATAAACCGGGAGTTCGGGACCCTGGAGTGGGATCCGGTCTACCTGGAGATCGAGGACAACTACCCCCGCTCCGTGGCCGCCCTGCGAGAGTTCGACGTCCTCCTGGTGAACCCGGTAATAGACGGCATGAACCTGGTCTCCAAGGAAGGCGCCGTCCTCAATTCCCGGGACGGGGTGATCATCCTCTCCGTGGGGGCGGGGGCTTACCAGGAGCTGCGGGGAGCGGTCATCCCCGTCAACCCCCTGGACGTGGCCGAGACCGCGGAGGCCATCCTCAAGGCCCTGGAGATGGGCGAGAGGAAGCGCAAGGCCATGGCCCGGGCAGCGCGGGAGGCCGTGCAGGCCAACACCTCCTTCAAGTGGTTCGTGCAGCAGATGCGAGCCCTCCGCCACGTGGAGAGGCATCGCGAGGAATCCCGCCGGGAACCGGAGGTCATCCCCGTCGTTCCCTCCTACGAGCGCTTCGTCTGACGATTCCCGAGCGGCGGAGGGCGTTCCTCGTGTCCACCACCGGGACCCCGCTCTCCGCCAGCAGCCCGTAGTCGACGCCGGAGTGGGCGGTCACCACCACCACGCAGTCGCATCCCTCGAGCGTCTCGCGGTTCAGGTCCACGCTCCTCATGACCTCACCGTCGAGCTCCTCCGGGCGGAACTCGGGGACGTGGGGGTCGTGGTAGAAGACCAGGGCGCCTGCCTCGCGGAGGATTTTCATGAGCTTCGCCGCGGGAGTCTCCCGCGTGTCACCCACGTCCGGCTTGTAGGCGACGCCCACCACCAGCACCCGCGATCCCTTCAGGGTCTTTCCCACGCGGTTGAGTTCCCTGCTCACCAGACCGGCCACGAAATAGGGCATGTTCACGTTGACCTTGCCCGCCAGTTCGATGAACTCGGTCTGGAAATCGTATTCCCTAGCCTTCCAGGATAGATAGAAAGGATCAATCGGTATGCAGTGACCCCCAAGTCCCGGTCCCGGCCAGAAGGCCATGTACCCGAAGGGTTTGGTGGAAGCGGCCTCGATGACCTCCCAGACGTCGATCCCCATGCGATCGCAGAGCATCCACAGCTCGTTCACCAGGGCGATGTTCACCCCCCGGAAGATGTTTTCCAGCAGCTTGGCCATCTCCGCCACCTCCAGGGAGCTCACCCGGACCACCCTCTCCACGAAAGCGGAATAGAAGGACTCCGCCAGGGCGGCGCAGCAAGGCCTCCACCCTCCGGCGAGCTTGGGCGTGTTGGCAATGGTCCAGCGGGTGTTCCCCGGATCCACCCTCTCCGGGGAATAGGCCAGGTGGAAATGGCGATCGTGCTCCAATCCGCTATCTTCCAGCAGAGGGAGGACCTCCTCCCGGGTGGTCCCCGGATAGGAGGTGGATTCCACCACCACCAGCTTGGGCCGCGTCCCCTCCCGCACGGCGGCCGCTGCTTGCCGGGCCGCCTCGCGTACGTAACCCAGCTCGGGATCCCTGGTGCGGGTGAGTGGGGTGGGCACGCATATACAGAGCACGTCGCAGGCCTCCAGGTCCCGGACCTCCCCGCTGATCCGCAGGCGGCCTTCCTCCAGAAGACGGCGCAGCCTGTATTCGTCCAGTCCCTCGTAGAGAACAGCCCCCGAGGACAACCTCAACCTCTTCGCCTCATCCCTTTCCAGCCCCACCACTCGGAAACCGGAAGCGGCCGCCTCCATGGCCAGGGGCAGGCCCACGTACCCCAGCCCTATTATCCCCACCACCGCTTCCCGCGCCGCTATCCGCTCGTTTAATTCCATGCGACCTCCTCCCGGGCTTCGTTCCCGTTCTCGCCGTCCTCTCCAAACACACCCTGCCCGTAGCTCCCGCGGCCGCCGCTTGCCGGGCCGCCGCCATCTCCCCGATCGCCGGACCGCCCTCCAGGGCCGGATGCACAGCCCTATTGTAAACGCGGCTTGCGACGCGGCAAAACCCGCTCCTAGCCGATGCGGCTGGCCTCCCTTTCGCCGTTCCTTCCTGTGATATTATTCAGAGAGATCGGTCGGAAAGGACGTCCTTGGGGGAGGGGTAGAAATAGAAAACGGGCGGGAGACATGAAGGGAAACGGTCTATCCCGGCTCCCGCAGGGGACGGGGAAGGAGTCCCGAGGAGGGTAAGGGGAAGGCGGATATTCCTCCAGAAGACCTCGCCCGATGCCGGGGAAGCGGCGTGCTACTCCTTCCTCCTTCCGAGGGCGGCTCCGTGTCTCGTCCGGGAAGGGCGCGCCGGACTCCTTCCGGAAGGACCCGGCAGGGGTGTTGCACGGGAAGAAGCGAGGAGGCCTCGTATGACCAAGATGCCTGAGTTGGACGTGGAGAGGGCTCTTCCTCGGCTCATCAACTTCATAAGGGAGCGCACCGCGGCCGCCGGGAAGACCCGCCTGGTGGTCGGCCTGTCCGGCGGCCTGGACTCCGCCACTGCCACCTATCTGGCGGTGCGCGCTCTGGGAAAGGACGGCGTGACCGCGGTCTTGCTACCTTACCGCACCACCTCCGCATCCTCCCTGGAGGACGCCGAGCTCGTCGTGCGGGAACTGGGGATAGCCTCGCGCCAAATCGACATCACGCCCATGGTGGACGCTTATTTCCAACTTTTTCCTGAAGCCGACCGCAAGAGGCGGGGAAACTTCATGGCTCGCTGTCGTATGGCCGTTCTCTACGACCAGTCGGCGGCGCTGGACGCCCTGGTGTTGGGAACGGGAAACCGCACCGAATCCCTGCTGGGCTACACCACCCTGTGGGGGGATATGGCCTGCGCCTTCACCCCCCTGGGGGGACTGTACAAAACCCAAGTGCGGCAGCTGGCCCGCTTCCTGGGCGTGCCCTCGCGGATAATCGAGAAGCCCCCCACGGCGGATCTTTGGGAGGGCCAGACCGACGAGGGGGAGATGGGCATAACCTACCCCGAGGCCGACCTCGTCCTCTACCACCTCTTCGACCTCGGGTATCCGGAGGAGAAGGTGGTGAAAGAGGGCTTCGACCCGGCCGTGGTGCGCAAGGTGAAATCGATGGTGGAGACCTCCTCTTTCAAGAGGCGCATGCCTCCCTACTGCGAGCTCTGAGGATGCCGCGCAAACTGAAGGTTCTCGAGGTCTGCAATCTGGACCGCTTCGCGGCTTCTCCGTACTTGCTGCCCTTTTTCCGGAAACTGGTGGAACGGGGCTGCGAGGTCCACATCGCTTGCCGTATTACCGGGTTCGCCGATCTTCTCCGCGGAGCGGGCCTGATAGTGCACGAACTCCCCATAACTCGCCGGGTGACTCCTGTTAAGGACCTGTCATGCTACCTTCGCCTCAAGCGCCTCATTCGCGAGGGGGGCTACGACTTGGTGCATACCCACAACCCCAAGGACGGGGTTTTGGGGCGGGTCGCCGCCTGGAAGGCGGGGGTGCCGCGGGTCATCCACACCTGCAACGGCTTCTACTTCTCTCATCGCTCCTCCGCCCTGAGGAAGCGCCTGGTCCTCGCCGCGGAGCGCTTCGCCGCCCGCAGATGCCATTTGGTAATATTTGTTAATTCGGAGGATCTGGCTTTGGCCGCGGCCAAGAAAATAGTCGGGCCGGGAAAGGCTTTGCTCGTCCACAACGGCGTGGACCTGAACCGTTTCCATCCCGGAGAGGAGCCGTCCCTGCGCGAGGAACTCGGCCTCCCCCCGGAAGCGGTCGTCCTCGGCTACATCGGCGAGATACGCCGCGAGAAGAACCTGGAAGTGCTGGTGCGGGCCGCAGCATCCCTCCTCCCCCGCCACCCCCGGGTTCACGTGGTCCTGGTGGGCGATTCCTCGCTGGAGCCGGGGGAACCCGCGCGCCTGCGGCGTCTGGCCGCACGCCTGGGAATGGAAGGGCGCCTGCACCTCACCGGCTACCGGCACGACCCCGAGCGCTTCTACCGCCTCTTCAGCGTTTACGTGCTCCCCACCAGCCGAGAGGGTTTCGGGGTGACCCTTATTGAGGCCATGGCCTCCGGCACTCCGGTGGTGGCCTGCCGGGTTCGGGGACCCAGGGAGATAATATCCGACGGATTGGACGGCATTCTGGTGAAGGACGGAGACCCCGGGGAGTTGGCCGACGCCATCGCCTTCTACCTGGAGACCCCGGAAGCGGTCCAGGCCTACACCGAACGCGCCCGGTTAAAGGTCGCCCGAGAGTTCGATCACAAGCACATGCGCTCCAAGCTCCTCTCCGCCTACCGCCTCTGAACTCCCACCCTCCCGGCGCCGTATACAGGCCCGCCATAAGCCTTCTTCTCCTCCGACGGGCCGGGGTCCCCCTTTTCCGCCGGCGGTCGCAGGCCGTGTCCGACGAACCGGGACCGATCCGGGGCCGGTCCCTTCCCACTTCCAAGGACACGAAAAGACGAGACGCCGGTTCCTTTCGTTTCGGGAACGGTCCGGGAAGGATTTCAGGACTGGGAGCTGATGAATATCTTCACCGCCGCGGTGCGCGAGACCACCCCCAGTTTCCTGTACATGCCGGAGATTATCTTCTCCACCGTCTTGGGGGAGATGAAGAGCCGGACGGCGATGTCCTTGTTGCTCATCCCCTCGCTCATCATCGCTAGCACGTCGTACTCGCGCGGGGTCAGGGAATCCAGCGGCCCGCTTCCCGTAGTCCCTCTCCCCTCCTCGCACAGCGAGGCCACGATCATGTCCAGCACCTGGGGACTGAAGGCCTTCTCACCCCGCGCGGCCTTGCGCACCGCTTGCACCAGCTCCGAGCCGGCGGCCTTCTTCAGGAGGTAGCCGTCCGCACCCACCTGGAGGGCCCGGTTGACGTACTCGAAGTCCTCGTACATGGAGAGCACGATCACTTTCATGTCGGGGAAACGGTTCTTGAGGAGACGGCAGGTCTCTATGCCCGACATCCCGGGCAGCTTGATGTCCAGGACCACCAGGTCTGGGCGGAGGAGGTCCGCCTTCTCCAGGCACTCCTCCCCGTCCGAAGCCTCCCCCACCACTTCTATGTCCCGCTGCTTCTCCATGAGGGAAGCCAGCCCCTCGCGGAGGATGGCGTGATCGTCGGCCAAAAGCACCCGAATTCCCGTTCCTCCCCTTCCTTCTCCCTTCACAACGGCGCTCTCGTCATGTCCCATGGTCTTTTCCCCTTAGGTGGTCGGTCAATCCTCGAGGGGCACGTGCACGGCCACCGTGACCCCCCCGTTTTCGGAGAATATACGGAAACTGCCGCCCAGCTGGGCCGCCCTTTCCCTCATGTTCACCAGCCCCAGGTGCACCCTTCCGTCCTCCACCCGGGAGGAGAAACCCCGGCCGTTGTCCATGATCAGGAGGTCCACGCCCTCGCCGTCCCTCCCGAAGTACACCGTGGCGCGGGTGGCGCCGGAATGTTTGACCACGTTGGCCAGGGCCTCCTGGGCGATGCGGTAGAGGTGGATCTTCACCTCCCCGGGCAGCTCCCCCTCCTCCCCCCTTGCCACCAGGCCGAAGTCGATGGGATGATCGGCGTTCAGGCGGCGTACCATGTTGCGCAGGGCCTCCAGCAGCCCCAGGTCGTCCAGCATGTGGGGATGTAGGGAAGCGGAGAGGTCATGTAGCTTTTCCATTACCTGGGAAACGGACTCCGCCGCGGAAAGGAGGTGGCGGCGAGCCTCCTCGGGAAGGCCTTCCTCGGAGAGGACCATCTCCAGGTTCAAGAGGGCGTTGGTCAGGTGCTGACCCGTGTCGTCGTGCAGGTCGCGGGCCACCGCCGCCTTTTCCCTCTCCTGTATCTCGGTGACCGCCTGGAATAGGGAACGCAGCTCGAAGTTCTTCTGCTCCAGCTCGCGGTTCAGCCGATTGTTCACGAATTGCTTGTAGCTCATCTCCGTGACCGAGCGGGCCAGGGCGTTGACCACCGAGAGCAGGAACTCCACCTCTTCCAGCCTAACCGTGCGTACTTTCTTCAGGGAGGCGAGCAGGGGCGCGGGGTCGATGCCCAGCTCCTCGGCCAGCTTCCTGTATTTCTCCGGGTCCGGGGGATCGGCGAGGGAGGCGTCTCCGCTGATCATCCCCACCATCTCCTCTCCCAAGATGAGCGGGGCGTCGAAACATATGAAACCGGCGTGGCAGATGCGC